>CAYRXO010000071.1:0-16187 GCA_964428215.1 uncultured Candidatus Accumulibacter sp.
CGGCAAGTTGCCGACGTGCCGAATGCCAGAACAGAATCAGCTATTGGCGAGCCCGATTATTGCTCGGCGGCTGATGCAGCCAGACTCGGGGCCGGATTTTTTGGTGAGTTCAATGTCTGACGCCCGTCGTCGCCTGCCATGCTGTCAGCCGACCAAGACAGGTCGAGCAGACGAAAGGAAGCAATGTACTCTAACCAGAGTTCTCACCCAGTATCCAACGTAAACTCCGTCCCAGCAGCGACGGGCGGTGACGCTGTCTTTCACGCTGCCAACAGGATTCGATATCCGCCAGCACGCGCCGGTTCAAAGACAGCTTGCCGATGTTCGCGCGGTTGGAGATATTGCCGGCAATATCGGCTTCTCGGCTCATGCTTGCACATTGATAGATACGCTGCAGATAGCCGGCGGCAGAATAAGCGGCCTCGGCCGTCAGTCGGGGCGAAGCCAGGCATTTGAGAAACAGCTCGACCGCCTCTTGCAGATCGCCGCGTTCCAACGCGATGCGACCAAGAAAGGACAGCGCACCACAAACATAGGTGGCTGTCAGACCCAACCGTAAAGCGCGTTCAAAAAATTTTCCGGCCTGTAGATATTTCCCCTTCCTCATCATGGTGACTCCCTTGTTGAAGAGGTCACCGCCAGGACCCGGGATGTTTTCAACCGGAACAAAGTCTACATACGCCAAGTCCGCTGTGATACGCGGCAGAAAACTTTCCACGACGACACGTTCTTCAGACGGACGATCTGGCGGAACATAGGTCGTTATAACAAGAGGCCGACGACGACCGCCCAGCCACAGGCCAATTCCCGCCGCGACTGCCATAAGCGTCATTGCGACGGCAAGCACCAAAGGCCAATTTCTCGATAGACTGTCAAACACGCTGCTCGACTTTCTCAAACACCCGGTGAAATAGTTTAATTGAAATCGCGCTCCAATCCTTATTCAGCCGGCTGAAAACGACAATCAAAATAAATTATTTTCCGGATTGATCATATAGGTATTTAAATAGAAACCAAAAATGATTTAATGAAAAATGGCAGTCAATTACTGATTCAAAAAAGCAATAACTGCTCATGCAAACTTGGCCGCAAGACCAGTTCGCAGCTGTCAACTCTCAGGCGCAATGATAGCCTTGCAGGACGCGGCTAAATATGAATTATTGGGCATTTCGGCCGACAAAACCGAAAGTCCATATAATACAATAATTTAATTTGAATCAGGAGGATGAAAAATACTCCTCCTGTATCTGATGAAGTCTTTGACCGATTCCTGACAAAGCCGGCCGATATCTCGCCGCACAGGAAATCCGTCAAGGAAAAATGCCCGGCTGCCCCCCCATCAGTCCCTTCTACTCGAGACCATCGACCATGACCGGGCCAGTAATATCGGCAGAAAATACCCTGTATCGTATGTTGAAATAGCCGTGAAGGCGCCATCAAACCCGATATTGTTCGATGGCTTTTCGCATGCGGTCGACGGTATTTTTCAAAACTTCTCCCATTACATCAGTTTCTTTAACTACCGAAACATTTTGTTTGGTCATCAATGCCACTTGATCGACATTTTTGGCTAATGCGCTCATCGCCATCTGCTGTTCATTCGATGAATGCGATATTTCAGTAACCATGCCAACGGTGATTTTCATCTGCTCGTTGATACTCCGTAAAGCCGTGCTCGCTTCCTGCACCAGACGGACGCTTTCTTCCACTTCTCCGGCGCCGCTGCGCATGCTCTCGACAGCCTGCCTGGTCTCTTCCTGAATGGTCGCGATCATGCTGGCAATTTCCTGCGTTGCCTTGCCGGTTCGCTCCGCCAGTTTGCGCACTTCATCGGCAACCACCGCAAAGCCTCGGCCAGCTTCGCCGGCGCGCGCCGCCTCGATGGCCGCATTGAGCGCCAGTAGATTGGTCTGGTCAGCAACCTCCTTGATCACCGCCACGATTCGGCTGATTTCCTCCGAACGTTGCCCCAGCGTTTCTACTCGCTGCGCCGAACCTTTCACCGTCTCGGCCAATGAATGAATGGTTTTGCTGGCACGCATCGACAGCTCGTCACCTGAGCGCGCCACTTCTCCGGCTCTTTGCGCCGCCTGCTCGGTATCCATCGCACGCTTGGCGACCTCACTGATCGAAACCGTCACCTGCTCGACGGCAACAGCGGCGGCGGCGGTAGCTTCGCTTTGCACGATGGCCGCACGATTGACGTTGGCAACCCCCTGACAAACTTCATGGTTGGCTTTTTCAACCTGGCGCGAGGTATCCGACATGCCTTGAACCGTGGCTCTGACCGAAGAAATGAAGCGGTCGGCCAGCCGGGCGATGCGTCCGATCACGTCTTCCCGCTCGATGCTCAAACGTGTCTTCATGTCACCGGTTGCCAGTATGATTTGCAAGTGGTCGGCCGTAGCGCGTAGATCACGCAAGCTGACCGGCACGAACCCGAACAGGAAATACAGGGCGTAAATGCCGGTAATTGCGTTCAGGACATGGTGCGTGCTGGTAACGATGTTGCTGTCGAACTGAGCGCTCAGCAGATTACCGAATACGCTCAGCAATGCCAGCACTCCAATCAGGTTCATTTGGATCGGCAACGAAGTGAACGAATGGACCATGCTCGGCAATAGCCGAACCACACGGCCATGTTCAATTCGAATGCGCTGATCGCCTTGCCGAATCCGGCGGTAGGCGTCTTCTGCGACGTTGATTTCCTCGCGCGTGGGCCGAACGCGAACCGACTGGTAACCGACGACCCGCCCATTCTCACGGATCGGCGCCGCATTGGCGATCACCCAATAGTAACCACCATCTTTGCGCCGATTCTTGACCAGACCACGCCAGGGCATGCCGGCTTTCAGGTCGGCCCACAGATCGGCAAATGCTTCCGCCGGCATATCCGGATGGCGCACGATATTGTGCGGTTGGCCGATCATTTCTTCACGCGTGAAACCGCTGATCCGGGCAAAGGCTTCGTTGGCCTCTTCGATGATTCCTTTCAGATCGGTCCGCGAGTAGATGAATTCACCCTCGGGTATGATTGACTCGTGTCGTGTCACTGGCTGATTGTTACGCATCGTTGCCCCCGGATTTATTGATATATTCAAGATACTTCCTAAGCCGACGCAGTTCAATCCAATGTCGTCGCCAACGGCAGTGGATCTCTTCGGCCCCGGCAACGGTCAGCTGGTGAAGGGTTTGCTTCGGGAGGAGCAGCAAAGGCTTGAACTGCGCAAATTCAGCGAGTTCCGTCCTCAAGAGGGCAACGACGGCAGCCAGCGGCAATCTGGCCGATCTATTTCTTGTCGGTTGTCCCTGAACGAGGCAAACGCAGATCGGCAAGCGACAAAGCTTTGAGTCGGCGGGACAGGCGGCTCAGGGAACCATCCTTGCTTGCCAATTTCTCGCCGCTGGGCAGGCGAACCCAGAAGCGGATCTTGCCGCCAGAGGAGGTCACCCCGGCCATTCCGCCATGGCGGACGGCGACCTTGCGTACGAAATAGAGACCCAGACCACTGCCGGAAACGTTGCCGCCCCCCCTGTCACCACGGCTAAACCGCTGAAACAGTTTTTCGATCTGTTCGGCAACCAGCCGTGGTCCATCGTTTTCCACCCAGAAACGGGTTTCGCCGGCACGGGGCGGGTCGAGACCGAGAATCACCGTCGACCCTTCGGGGGCGTAGCTCAAAGCGTTGTGCAGCAGATTGAAAGCACTGCGTTCGAGCGACTCGAAATCGCCCTTGATCCAGACAGTTTCTTCGGGAAGATGGCGCTGCAACTGCAAACGACGTTGCCCGGCCAGGGCATACAATTCGTCAGCCGCCTGATGCAGGATCGATACCAGTTCCAGCTCCTTCATCTGACGCCGATCGAGTGCTTCAGCGCGTGCCAGCCAGAGAAATGCCTGCGCCATCGCCAGCGCGCGGCGCAACGGTGGCAGCAAGCGTTCGGGCTGACAGTCCGGATCGTTTTCGAGCTGATGCACCGCGCCGGCCAGCGGAGCGCGCAAATCATGCGAAATGAACGCCAGCGCCTCGTTACGTTGTAACTCGAGCGCCTGCATCGTTTTCTGCGCCTCCTGTATCCAGGCAATGCGTTCTTCGAAGCCCAGATTGAGAAAGTCTTCCGTTCCTGCCGGGCCATTCTGGCTGTCGGGAAGGATGGCGCGCAACTGACGAAGCTCCTGATCGAGGTGGCGACGCACCAGCTCCAATCGTCGCCAGCTCCACAGGGGAAACGCCAGCAGCGCGGCAACGAGCACGCCACTGGAGGCAAAATATTGCTGGGTAAGGATCGGCTGCAGCGCGGCAAATAGCGCCAGAACGACGATCCACAGGAGACTGACGATCAGCCCGGACAAAGCCATCAAGCGCGGCAGCCACAACATCGGCATAGCGGCCAACAGCACCACCAGCAGCAAAGTTGCCCACAGCGGCAAAGGGGCTACCAGACGTTGCTCTAGCATTGACAGCAGAATGTTTGCCTGCAATTCCACGCCCGGCATCGGTTCGGCAAGTGCCGAGACCGGTGTCGGCAAGGCTTCGCCCAAACCGACCGCTGTCACGCCGACCAGAACGATTTTTCCGGCCATGACCAGCGGTGAAATCTTGCCGTCGAGAACTTCCGCGTAGGATAGCCGCGGGAAGGTACCCGGCGGCCCGATGAATTCGATCCGGCGCCGCGATTCACGCACCAGACGGTGGCCCAGCTCGGGGGTGTCGATCGAACCGGGCAAGCTGTCGTATTGTTTCGGCAGACGCCGGGCAACCCGCAACATATCCTCGGCAAGCAATGGCCAGGCAGCCATGCCGATGCCTTCTCGCAGATCAACCGAACGGGCAATCCCGTCTTCATCGAGACGCACGCCGACTCTGCCAATACCGGCGGCGGCAAAGGCCAGTGGCGCAATCGGCGGGGTTTCGAGCAACTGACCGCCCGCTTCGGTTGACTCGATGGTCAATGGCAACACCACGTTGCCGCATTCGGCAATGGCTTCCGCAAGCAGCTCATCGGCAAGGGGATCGTCTCCTGCTTCGCTGAAAGCGATGTCGATACCGACGACTGCTGGTTTGCTGGCGCAGATATTGCGTAACAATCGGGCATGGCGATAGCGCGGCCACGGCCAGCGACCCAGATTTTCCAGATTGCTCTGATCAATGGCGACGATCAGCACATCGGTCGACGCCGGTCGCCAGTTCAGGCGCTGACCCAGATCGTAAAGCAGGAAATCGACACGGGACAGCGGCCCGCTGACGGTAACGACGATGGCGATGACCACCAACAGCAGCAGCACCTGCATGAATTCGGTGCGCATCCGACGCAACAAGCGAGTTCTGCGATTCATTGCTCAAGCCGTCATGATCGAATCGCCGGCCACCTCCGAATGCTTCAGACGGCCAGTGGCAGCAAAAGCAACAGCAACCACCAGCGACTGAAGGGAACGTCGATTTTGCTGATGATCAGCGGACCTCGCGTCTGATCGCCAGAATCGACGTAACGCACACCGAGATAGTAGGTTCCACCGTTTGGTCTCGGCAACGTCAGTTTGCCTGTCGTTGAATCCGTTTGGGCAACCACCGCCTTCACGTCGTTCGTGGAAGACAAGATGGCTTCGTAATACAGACCGACCGGTGGTTGCGGAAGATGGATGCGCAGGTTTTCCGATTCGATGTCGAGACCAAGCTGCCCGGGATCGGGCGCACCCGGTCCCGGTTTGTACTCAAATCTCCTGACGACACCCCATGGACCGGCGGCGCGATCCGCGTCAAGACTTTTCACCCGCCAGTAGAATTGGCCAGCCGGCAAATCCTCGGGCACCTGCCAGCTGGCCACCTCACTGATCGTGTCGTGCAGTAGAGGATCAAATCCGGGATTCGCCGCCAGTTGCAGCCCATAGGCGGTCATGCCTTCGATCGGGCTCCAGCGAAAATCGGGACGCGGAATGCGAATCGTCGCCTCATTACCTGGTGCATCCAGTCCTGGCGGGAAGGGGCGCACAAAGACGGTAAAGGCGTGTACAGTATCCCTGCCCTGCAAGCCTTGCGCGTCGATGGCCCGTAAACGAAGCAGGTAATCGCCATTCGGCAGGTCGGCAAAGCTGAGCACAGGACTGCTGCTCTTTTTACTGAGCACGATCGACGAAAAGGTGTGCTCCTTGGCGATGTCGGCGTGCCAGGAGACCGCGCCCGGCATCATCGGCATTGGAAAACGCAACGGCAAATACTCGAAACGATCCGGCAATGCGGAAACATCGGGTTTACCCAGAAGAACCACCGGCGGCAAGGGTGGCTCGCCGCTGCGGGCGATGGTACCTCGTCCCATGGGCACCAGCACCTGCTCCCCCCCGGCTTTGACCAGCACTTTACCGGAGAGAGTTTCTTGACGTGTGTAATTGTGATCGACACCGATGCGAAATTGCGTCCCGCGCACAACCGCCTGCGCCGAAGGGGTAAAAATCTGCAGTCGACGGTTGCTGCTGCGCGCCGGATTGGCATGCACATCGGCTTGTCCATTCTGCAAGCGCAAGCGGGTATCGACCATCAAACCGCCCGCGTAAGCGCTGAGCACATCGAAAACCACCTGCGAATGCGGCGACAAGGTCAGCGTACTGCCATCCGCCAAACGTAGCAGCGCGCTGCCGCCTTCCAGGGTTTCAATGGTACTGCCCGGTTCCAGACATTGACCGCGACCCACCGGCTTCCACTCGTGGTCCACGGCACGCCAGCGCACCAAGCCGCTGCTGCTTTCCACGGTCACCTCCGCCGGCGCCCGCCGCAACATCACCGCCGGAATGCGCAGAATCGTGCCGGGAATCAGGCGCGTCGGATCATCGATCTGGTTGAGCTTGCGCACTACCGGCCAGCGGTCGACCCGTTCGAGATAGCGCGCGGCGATGGTGATCAATGTATCGCCGCGCCGGACGGTATACAGCCACATCGGCCCGCTCTCAGCCGCGGTGGCATCCGGTGGCGCCGCTTCCGCAACTAGAGAAAAAGCGGCGAACAGGCTCAGCAAGCGTCTCAAGCCGGACGCATGCTTCACGTGGCGTCCCGTTCCAGACGGTAGCCATGCCGATAGATCGACACCAGACGCCAACCGAATTCCGGACTCAACGCCAGTTTGCGGCGTAGCGCGCTGATGTGCACATCGACCGTCCGGGTATCGATATCCGGCGTCAGGGACCAGACCACCTGTATCAGCAATTCGCGGCTCAAGGCCCGGCCAACGTTCTGGAAAAGATAGAGCGCCAGATCGGTTTCACGATCGGTCAACACGACCAGATGACCGTCAAGCGTGATCTGACGGCGGGTGTAATCGACCGTCAGATGACCGAATTTTTGCGTCGACAAGCTGCCGACCCCGCCATGCCGTCGCCGGATGACCGCTTGCAAGCGGGCGAGCAGCAAGGGGCGCGACAAAGGTTTGATCAGATAATCGTCCGCACCGGAGGTCAGGATACCGACCACATCCTCTTCACTATCACGACCGGTGGCAAAGATCACCGGCGGCATGGCCTGCTTCAACTTGATCTGCAAACGGGCCAGCACCTCAGCCCCTGAAAGATCGGGAACCATCCAGTCCAGCAGACAGGCATCGAAACGATGATTTTCGACGGCACGCGCACAATCAGCACCGCTGACGAACGGTTCGACCTCGTAACCGGCAGCGCGTAACCAGCCGCCAACCGTCGTGGCAATTTCCGTGTCGTCTTCAAGATATGCAATTCTCATGTCGATCGGCCATCCGGGGCAGCGAGCCGCTAACGAATGGTAAATGATTGAAAAGTCGAAAAAGCCAAGTATCAAAAGGGAATTTGCCAAGGATCTTAGCGCAGTGCAAGTGCGACGGACAAACCAATTTCCCGTTTGAACCGGCAGCCAAACGCAGCGTTCCGCCAAGTAACCGCTTTATTGAAATTTTGTTCCGGACCCATCGGCCCGGACAAAAACGCCGAAAGCCCGGCGCCAGCGCGAGTCGGCCCACTGAAGGGCGCGCCAGAACGACTGTCAGGCGCGCAGCAGGTTCAGTCCGGTGGCGGTGAAATATTGCCGTCGGTGCTGAGCAGATAATCGCGGAAGATATGTTCCGCCGGCAGCAGCAGGTAACTGCCATCGGCGAGGCGCCGCGAGGTGTCCTTGAGACGATAGGTGTAATGACCGCAAGTCCAGCAGTCGAAGTTGCGCATTTGCGTACACAGACAGGTCTTGTCCTTGACCGAAATGCGTTTGACGCCGGGATTGGCCGCCACCTCCCGATTATAGGAGTTGATGTAGGCACAGTTGCCGTTGCTGTCGAGCAGATAGCCGTAGGCCTCGCAGTTCGGGCGGATGCCATCGCCGATCGCCGGGCTGGTGGACAACATGCGCATCGGGTAACCGGTCGGCGAAATCTGATTGACTTCGATCTGCTCCTCGGTGGCGGCGAAATAATGCTGTTTGACGTCCGCCGGCAGACCGCATTCCTGCGAGACGGTAAAGCGTGTCGCCACCTGCACGGCCGCCGCGCCCTGCTCGAGAAAAGACACCGCATCGCTGCCGGTAAAAATACCCCCGGCGGGAATCAGCGGGATAAACAACTTCTCCTGCTGCAAATGCTGACGGATTTCGGCAAAGATCGTCGCCAGATCGTACTGCGCCCAGTCCATGCCGAACCCGAGATGACCGCCCGCCAAGGGACCTTCGATGACCACGTAGTCCGGCAGTCGGTTGCAACGTGCCGTCTTGCGCAGGAACAACTGCAAGGCGCGCAACGACGAAACGATGATGCCCAGTTTGGCATCGCGAAAACGGGGATGGTCCTCGATCAAGGCAAAGGAACCGAGATGCAGGCCGGCGGCGAGAGTAATGCCGTCGACACCGGCGTCAAGCGCACTGGCCATGCGCACCCGCAGCGTTTCACGCGGCGCGTTCATAGTCAGTTTTTCCATGCAATTGACAAAGATCAGGCCGTCGCCGCGTTTGGCTTCCATCGTCCGACCGACATGCATTCTGGTGGCTTCGGCGAGCTGACCGAGGTCGAAACGGACGATCGATTTGTCGGAATTATTGACGTTGAACTTGTACTGCCGGAGTTTGTCCTTGACGAATTTGGCGTTGAAACGCCGGTCGGCAACTGTATTGACCATGGCGTCGGAAATATGACCGACCCCCCCGAGGCGAGCCGCCACCAGCGCCAGTTCGGCAGTCGAAATATCCACACCCATGCCACCGATGACGATCGGCACCAGTTCCTTCTGGCCAAAGCGCAGGCGGAAATCATCAACGCAGTTCATCAAACCCCTTCCAACTTCGATCATCGAGCACGACTTGCTCGACGGATCGTCGAGCAAGTCATCGACAGCCCGGCATTATCGCTCATCACTTGCGCATGCGCTCGCCAAGAGCCAGAAATCATGCCAGGATTGACGCCGTATTGTCGCTCGCAAGCACACGCACGCTCAGCCAGCCAGCAGGGTGAGCACCAGCGGCGTGGTCAAAGCCGCCAACGCGGTGGACAACACCAGGCTGCTGGCCACCGGTGCTTCGAGGGTGTTGAATTGCCGGGACATCAGATAGACATTGATGCCCACCGCCAGCGAGGCGAGCAGAACGACGACTTTGGTTTCCATCGACGGCAGACCGATGGCACGCGCCAGCAGCCAGACGATCAAGGGTTGCAGCAGCAGTTTGATCACGGTGATCAACACGCTGATCCGCCAGCCGTTGAACACACCGTACTCGGCCAGTCCCATGCCAAGCGCGATCAGCGCCAGTGGTGCCGCGGCCTGCCCGAGCATCGACAACGGCTGATCGATCAATGCCGGCAGCGGCCAACGGAAGAGACCGAACAGCGAACCGGAGAGAATGCCGGCGACGATCGGATTGGTCAGCACGCCACGCGCGGTCTTGCCGAATCCGCGCAGCGAGAAACTGCCGTGCCGCGCCCATTCGACCGACACGGTGACCAGCGTCCATAGAATCAGGGCATTGAACACCAGCACCAGCGCCACCGACGGCACCGCCGCATCGCCAAGCGCCACTTTCGCCAGCGGCAGACCGAGCAGCACGTTATTCGAAAAAACACCGCCGAGGGCGAAGACCGACTGACCGACGCCATCGAGCTTGAACAGCCCGCGGGCCAGCAGCCGGCCAATGACGAAAACGATCAGACAACCGCCGAAAAAAGCCGCCAGCAGCCGTACATCGACCGGCGGCAGCCGCGAAAGATCGCTCATCAGGCGAAAGAGCATCGCCGGCAAGGCCAGCGTGAAAACGAAGCGCGACAATTGTTCGGACATCGCCTGCGGCCAGCCGAATCCGCGCATCAGCAAGTAGCCGACCAGCACCAGGATGAACAAGGGTGCCGCCATTTCGACGTGATGAAAGAAAGTCTGCACAGCAGCCTCGTTTCAGCCGCCAGGCCAGAAGTGGCCGGCAAATCGCCGCGTTCCCATCAGCAGCCGACCGAACGCTCGAGATCTTCGAAAGCTTCGCCGACGTAAGCGCTCAAGCGATCCAGGTTCGGCAGTTCATCGCTGGCGATCAAACCGAAATAAAGCCGCCCGGCGTAGCTGAACAAGGTGATGTTCAGCAGATTCCCCGGCGGCAGGGTGCTGATCGGATGCAGTTCTTCGAGACGCGCGCCGCGCAGGTAGATGTAATCAGCCGGCCCCGGAACGTTCGAAATCAGCGTGTTGCCGACCGGGGGCAGATAATTGCTCAAACGGAACATCTCGACCAACTGGCCGATCAACGCCGTGATCAGGGTATAGGACTCGATGGCTTCCGGTTCGACGCTGTCGATCATCGAGCGGACGTTGCGCAGTGAAAACCCGATGTTGCGCAAACGCACGTACGGATCGTCGGTCAGTTCGGATAACTGCACCTGGATGATGCCGATCTTGTTGCCGCCGCGCGTGTCGCCCGTCTTGCGTAGATTCACCGGCATCTGGATGGTGATCGGCCGTTGCAACTCGACGCCTTCAGCGCGCAGATAGCGATGCAGCGCGCCGTCGAGACAGGTCAGGGCGACGTGATTGAGCGTCGAACGGGTATGCCGGCAGATCGTCCGCACCCGCTCCATCGTCACGCAAGCGGTAGTAAACTGGCGACCGGCCGTCACCTGTCCGGTCAAGGGAGTCTGCCCCTCGGCGACGAAAGGCAGCGAAACGGCATTGCGCGTCAGTTTGGCGCTCTCGAGCAACATCATCGCCGTCAATCGCGCCAGACTGAGCAGATGCTTGCCGGCGCCGAAACATTTGTCGAGCAACGAGCGGGCCACTCGCGCCTGCTGTTCCTGTTGCCGCTCGACGTCGTTCTGACGCTGGTACGACCACAGCGGCCGCAACTGTTGATCATCCGGCGTTGTCGCCAGCGCGGCGACTGTCCAGCGCACCATGGTCACGCCGTCGGCACAGGCGTGATGCATCTTGACGTAGAGCGCAAAGCGCGACTCGCTCAGTCCATCGATCACATGCACCTGCCACAGCGGCCGCGAGCGATCGAGCATCGGTTGATGCAAACCGGCGACGAAGGCGTACAGATCGGCGCGGTCGTTTTTGCCGCGCGGCAAACGGTGATAAAACAGGTGCTCATGCAGATCGACCGTTTCGCTGTCGCGCCAGACCGGCATGGCGGTCAGCGAAAACTGCAGCACCCGGTTGAACGGCGGCTGCATCGTCCTGCAGGTCAGCAATTCACGGTAAAGCTCACGCGCGAAGCCTGCTTTCGCGCGCGGCGGCCGCTTGAAGATCATCAGGCCACCGACGTGTTTCGGACTGGCGGCCGATTCGGCGATGATGAAACCGAGATCCAGCAGGGACAATTTATGCATGACTTTCCTTCATCCGGTCAGAAAACGGCAAAACCGACTGGCAGCGGGCAATATGAGCCATCAGTTGTCCGACACCTTGACCGCTTCAGAGACCAGCCAACGGCGGAAAGTGCTGACGATCGGACGATCGGCGATCGCCACGGGAACGACCAGATAATACGCTTGCGCCGGACGAATGACGATGTCGAAGGGCTTCGCCAGGCGTCCAGCGGCCACTTCCGCCTCGACCAGCGGAATCGACGCCAACGCGACGCCAACGCCATCGACCGCGGCCGAAAGCACCAGCCCGGGATCACTGAAATGCGTTCCCGCTTCCGGATTGATGTCCTTGACACCGGCCAGCTGCAGCCATTCCGACCACTTCGGGCGATTCATCGATTCGACGATCGACTCATCGTGCAGCAGATTGTGGCGTCGCAAATCGGCAGGAGCGTTCAGCGGACGCATGCCGTACAGCAGGCGGGGACTGCAGACCGGCGTATACGTCGGCGCGAACAGGCGGTCGACCCGGCAACCGTCGTAATGCCCGCGCCCGAAGCGGATGAAGACCTCGCTTTCGTCGTCGCGCACATCGAGTCTCTCCAGACCGGTGACGCTGCTCACCTCGGGCGAATCGATCGTTTCCAGCGAAGCCGCCATATGCAGCTGGATTTGCGGATTCGCCGCGTTAAAGTCCGGCAGATGACGGATCAGCCAGCGACTGACGAATGCCGGCGGCGAAGTGACCAGCAAGCGTCCGCCGGCGGTATGAAAGCGGGTGCTTTCGATTGCCGCGGCAAAGCACTCCAGTCCTTCGCGCACCTTCGGCAACATGGCCTTGCCTTCGCGCGTCAATTCCAGCGCGCGCGTCAAACGATGAAAGAGTGGAAAACCGAGATACTCCTCCAGACCGTGGATCTGATGGCTGATCGCGGTCGGCGTCACCGACAATTCGGCCGCGGCAGCCTTGAAACTGAGATGACGAGCGGCCACTTCGAAAGCACGCAAGGAGTTCAAAGGGGGCAGACGATAAGTCATAGGGCTGAGATTTTCTCACCTGTCGGATGATTTATGATCGTTTGCCGGCCTTGCGGCGACGGCCTAAAGTGAGCGTGTAGTCAATAACCCGCAAGCAAAGGAAGTCTGCAATGAAAACCGAACTGACCCGCGAACAAATCATGCTGAGCGTTGAACATGCGCGCCAACAGCGCAGCTTGGCCGCCGGTGAATTCTGGGCCATCAATATCCGTCAGGGCATGTCCTGGCTGGGTCACACCATCGACAATATTTTGCACGTCATGCTGATGTCGCCGACGACCGTTCAGCGCAAACCGCAGAAAGTGTATGCCTCGGCCAAAATCAGCGACCATTTCGTTCTTTCCTGATCGAAGCGGCACTTCCCGCCTCACCAATTCTGACCGATGTTTCGACGCGTGACCGATATGCGCCGGAAAGCGCTGCCACATTGAAGCAAACAGGGTTCTGCCTTGAAAGCGGTGAATCTGTGCAACGGATTGCCGCTTTTTTTTCGCCTCTGTCCGGCCAGCCCGTAGCCGCCGCTGTCCAGCTGATCTTTCAACCAGCCTGCGGCATAAACAACGCCCGTCAGCTGAGAAATCGACGACAATGCCGGCAAGCTTTAGTCGTCGACAAAACCTTTTTTTGCCGGTAGCGAACCCGCCATGTCCAGAATCCAGATCGACCTGCCCGAATATTTCAGCTTCTCGACAGAAATCACGCTCTACATCGGCCACATCAATTTCGGTGGTCATCTCGACAACGCGCAGCTGCTGTCGCTGGTCTCGGAAGCACGCGCACGCTTCTTCAAGGCATTGGGCTATACCGAACTCGACGTCGAAGGCGTGTCGATCATCGTCGCTGACGCGGCCGTCCAGTATCGGGCGGAAGCTTTCCACAGCGAGGTGATGCGGGTGGACATGGTCGCCGCCGATTTCAGCGCCAAGGGTTGTGATCTGCTCTGGCGGATGACCAACAAGGAAACGCAGCGGGAAGTCGCACGCGGCAAGACCGGCATTCTGTTCTTCGACTACAACGCCCGCAAAGTCGTACCGGTGCCGGACAATTTCCGGCAGCGCACAACGCGCTGATCTACGCTCACTCAGGACAGGCAGGGGCCGGCGCATCGTTCAGTCCCGCGCGTAGGTTCGCACCAGATTTTTCTGCAGCGCCTGAATTTGCTTGAAAGCCTCCTTGAGGATCAGCCGATCGAGTTCGTGCAGCTGATCCGGATCGACGCGATTGCCGGCTTCGTCGGCGCTGGCCCGCACTTGTTGTTCGAAGCGCATGCGCTGGATATGCTGAAAGGCGTCGACCAGCGCCGCGCTCTGTTCCGGCGCGTCCATCTGCGCTCCAACCGCGCGCAAGCGTTCGACGGTGTTGGTATCCGGAATCTGCCGCGCCAGGGCATGAATGCGCGCCGCATCGACGAAAGGGCGTGCACCGTGCTTTTTGAGGTCGACGGTATGTGGAAACTCTTTGTCGTCCTCGTAGCGGAAACCATTCCACCAGTTGAGCGGCGACTGCCAGTTGAGTGTGTTCTGCACCATCGCCCGCAGAAACAAGGGATAGCCCGGGCTGTTTGCCAGCAGCCAGTCGCGCAAGTCGCTGGCCAGCGATTCCTGCCCGTACAGCGCGCGGAAATCGAAAAAGATGCTCGAATTGAGCAACGATTCCGGATGCGGTTCCATCAGCCAATTTTCGAAAGCCTGCCGCCATTCGTCACTCGATAAACACCAGCGGGGATTGCTGGCCATGATCTGTCCCTTGCACAAGGGAAATCCGCAACGATCGAGCGCTTCATTCACCGCCAGCGCAAAGGGCAGAAACTGCTCGCGCAGCGTTGCCGCCTCCTCGCTCGACTCCACCTTGAAAATCAGACCATTATCCTGATCGGTGGCCAGCGTCTGTTCCAGGCGCCCTTCTGAACCGAAAACCAGCCAGCACCACGGCACGTACGGCAACTCGAAACGCGCGGCGACCAGTTCGATGACTTGCAAAGTCAGCAGGTCGTTCAACGACGACAGCCGGTGGCACAAGGTCTCGGCATTGACCCGTTCGGCGACCAGCCGGTTGACGAAACGGCGAATCTCGGCGGACAAGGACGATAGCGCGGGGATATCGCGTGCGGCGAGAATGGCATCGACCAGTTCGGCACTTTGCGCGCCAGGCAGCGAATAGAGATCGCTCTGCGAAACGACGTTGAAGCAGCTGCCGTCACTTTCGGTGAGCACCAGATGGCGTACGCCACGCCGGACCATCGCCACGCTGGCCTGATGCGCGCTGCTGTCCGCCGGCAAAGTGATCAGGCCGCTGGTCATCACGCTGGCGATCGAGGCATGCGGGTCACAGCCTTCGATGGCGATACGCCTGACCACGTCTTTCAAGGTGACGATCCCCAGCGCGACGCGGTGTTCGTGATCGATGATCACCACCGCGTCGGCGCCGGTCTGATCGAACAACTGCAAGGTCTCGCGCACGCTGGCCGCCGGACCGACGGTCAACGGCCGCGCGCGCACCAACTGGCGCAGCGCGGTATAAGGCGAGAACGGGGTCAGAGGGCGCGACGACTCAGTATTTGAGGCGGGCATGGTAGGTCTGCTGACTGGCTTCGCGTGCCTGACGCAGGGTGGTGATGCCCATTTCTGCCAACAGCGGCAACATCTTGAGGAACACCTCGCCGGTGACCATCGCATCGCCGAGCGCCGTGTGTCGCCCGAAAACCGAGACGCCCAGCCGTTCGGCGATCGCTTCCAAACGGTGGCTGGGCTGATTCGGATAGAGTACTGCCGACAGCAACAGCGTATCGAGCACCGGCTGATCGAAGCGTATACCGGTTTGCGACTCCTTCAGTTGCAGGAAACGCATGTCGAACGCCGCGTTGTGGCCAATCAGTACCGTATCGGCACAATAAGCATGAAACGCCGGCAGAACGGTGTCGATCATCGGCTGCCCGAGCAGCAAATCGGGCGTGATGCCGTGCACTTCGATCGATTCCGCCGACAATTCGCGCTCGCCGGGGTGAATCAGCTGATCGAAACACTCATGGCGCAACAGGCGCCGATTGACGATGCGCGTGGCGCCGATCTGGATGATTTCGTCGCCTTGCGAAGGCTGCAGCCCGGTGGTTTCGGTATCGAAAATGGTATAGGACAGTTCGCTCAACGGCGTATCGTCGAGCGCGTGGCTACTCGCCGACCACAGGAAAAGATCGAAGTCGTAAAACTCGGGACGATCGCTTTCGTCGGCAGCAACGACGATCGTGCGCGGCCCGTCCTTCGGTGGTTCGCAGACCGGCAGCATGCTGCGGAAAAATGCGCGGTGCGAGACCCGCTCGCGCTGGAACCAGATTTCGCCGTTGCAGCGCTCCATGATATCGGTGACGC
>CAYRXO010000072.1:0-16103 GCA_964428215.1 uncultured Candidatus Accumulibacter sp.
CTCAAAAAAATCGGCAGCTTACAACGAAATCCTGAAGTTGTGTATAAGGATATGGGGTGAAGGGTGATTCCCGCGGCAATTACATAAGAAATTAATAAACACCAGCCTTTATTTATTCAACCAAGCGGTTCAGTCATGAAGGGTGCGGATAAATGTTGAACAATCTCAAAATTCACGAAAAACTGTGGCTCGGCTTTGGAACGTTGATCGTCCTGATGGTGGCGCTGGCCGCCTTCACCCTGACGGAAATCGCCACGATAAAGTACGAATTTGAAGATCTGTTGAACGATCGTTACCCGAAAGTTGTACTGAGCAACAAGGTCATCCGGCAGACGCTCGACAACCGCTGGATCTTTCGCAGCGCACTTTACTCCGACGATATCAACGAGATCGAGAAGCTGATCGCACTGGCCGAAAACAACCGCAAGGCGAATAGCGACGCCTTCAAACGGATCGAAAGCACGCTGCACACCGAAAAAGGCAAACAGATGTTTGCCAACATCATCGAGGCGAGAAAAAATGTCGGTACGAAATACGACCAGCTGTACCCCTTGTTACGGGCGAAAAATCCGGCGGAAACGCTTCCCTTCCTGAACCGGGAATTCACGCCGGCGAGCGACGCGTTTCTGACGGCCATCGAGAAATTCAACGAAGCCGTTGCCGACTACATGGAGCAGGGGCGCCTCAACGCCGCGCGCTCGATCGACACCATCCGCACGACGATGATCGTCAGCATCGTTTTCTGTTTGCTTGTCGGGCTGATCATCGCCGTCCTGATGGCCAGATCGTTATCGCGGCAGATCAACGAGGTCATGCGGCGCAGCGAAAAGATTGCTCAGGGCGATCTGACGGCCAATCCCGCGGCCGGGGCCCAGCCCGGGCCGCGGACGGAAATCGGCCGCCTGCTGGCCAACCAGGAAGAAATGCGCAGCGGGCTGGTACGCGCCCTCGACGAGATCCGCCGCAGCACGGCGCAGGTCGACACTTCGGCCGGCGATCTGGCCAGCGCCTCCCAGGAAGTGGCGAACAGAGTGCAGCAGCAAGCCGATTCGACCACCTCGGCATCGGCGACGCTCGAAGAATTGTCGGTCAGCATCGATCAGGTCGCCGACAGCACGCGCGACGCTTCGCTTCAGGCGACGCGCGCCGGCGAACTGGCGCAGCAAAGCGCGGCGACCGTGGCGGATTCGGTCGGGCGCATCCAGGCGGTCAATGGCTCGGTGCAGCAGACCGCCAACGAAATGGCCGACCTGAAGTCAGAAGTGGCCAGAATCGGCAATATCGTGACGGTGATCCGCGAAGTGGCCGACCAGACCAACCTGCTGGCGCTCAATGCGGCGATCGAAGCGGCGCGCGCCGGCGAGTCGGGCCGCGGTTTCGCCGTCGTTGCCGATGAGGTACGCAAGCTCGCCGAACGCACCACGGCCTCGGCGCATGAGATCACCGGGATGATCCACACGATACAAGACAATGCCGGCCGGGTGGTGGCGAGCATGCAGGGCAATCAGCAGAGTGTCTCGGCGATGACCGAAACCGCCGACCAGACCAGCCAGGCCATCCGCAGCGTCCAGCAGAGCGCACAGGAAGTTCTCGGCTCGATCGCCACGATCGACGGCGCGTTGAGCGAGCAGCGCGTCTCTGGCCAAGAACTGGCGAAAACGATGGAAACGGTGGCTCAGATGGCTGAGAAAAACTGCTCGACGGTCGAGGAATTATCTGCCACCTCGCAAGATCTGAAACATCTTTCGGCCAATCTGCAGAAGATCGTCGCCCGTTTCCGCTGGTGATCCGCGGGTCATCAGCCGGCGCGTGCTGTCGCGTTTTCCTCGCGCGCCGCCAGATAGATGCCGATCAACAACAGCACGAAGCCGGCGCCCTGCGCGCCGGCGAACGTTTCGTCGAAAAACAGCCAGGCGAGCAGCGCGCTGCCGACCGGTTCGCCAAGCGTGACGAGCGCGATGAAGGTCGGTGTGACGTGTTTCAACGACCAGTTGTACGCGCTGTGGCCGAGCAATTGCGGGCCGAGCGCCAGACCGAGCGTGACGAGGTAGGCCGCGCTGCTGTAGCCGCTCAGTGCCGTGCCGCTGCCCAGGCAGAGGAGCAGCAGGAACAGCGCCGCGCTGCCATAAGCCAGCCCGAGGTACGCCGGCAGCGGCAGATCGGCGCGCAGGCGCCGGCCGAGCAGCAGATAGGCCGAGAAACACCAACTGCCGACCAGGGCCAGAAAATTGCCGAGCAGCGGCTGGCTGCCGGCCGGACCGTGCCGGCTGTCGCTCCAGAAAATCAGCAGGCTGCCGACGAGCGAGACGGCGCTGCCGAACATTAGCTGCCGGCCGGGGCGCTCGCCGAACAGCAGATACGCCGCCAGGCCGATCCATAGCAGATTGGTGGTGACCAGCGCCGTGCTGCTGGCCACCGAGGTGTAGGCGAGCGAACTGATCCAGGTGGCGAAATGCAGCGCCAGGCAGCCGCCGGCGCCGGCGGTGAGCAGGCATTGCCGGCGGTTCAGCGTGCGTAGCGCGGCAGCGGAGTGCCAGAGCGCCAGCGGCGTGATCAGCAGCGCGGCAAAAACGAGGCGGAAGGTGGCGATGGCCAGCGACGGCACGCCGTATCCCTGTGCCAGGCGCACCAGGATGGCGCCGAAGGAGATGGCCAGCAGACCGATGCCGAGCACCAGGAACGGCAGCCAGCGTGGCGGCGCGGCGACGGCCATGCTTCAGTGCTGGTGAAGAAAATTACGGTGTGGTCGATCTGCGGTCTTGCTCACTCGCTCACTCCTCGCTATCCGGTTGCCACGCCTTGTCGTTCGCGCGATCCACTCTCGACGATTTCTTCCCCCGCGCTCAGCCCGCGGCAGCCGGCTGCCCGCCTTCGAGATAGGCGGCATGTACGTCCGGATTGGCGAGCAGTTCGCTGCCGCTGCCCGAGAGGACGATGCTTCCGTGCTGCAGGACGTAGCCGCGGTGGGCGACGCGCAGCGCGTGGTGCGCGTTCTGCTCGACGAGCAGGATGGTCATGCCGTGGTCGCGGTTCAGTTCGCGCACGATCTGGAAAATCTTCTTGATATAGAGCGGTGCCAGTCCGAGCGACGGTTCGTCGAGCAGCAACAGTTGCGGGCGGCTCATCAGCGCGCGGGCGATGGCCAGCATCTGCTGCTCGCCGCCAGAGAGCGTGCCGGCGCGTTGCTGGCCGCGTTCCTCGAGGATCGGGAAGAGGGCGTACATGCGGCGCAGATCGACGGCGAAATTGCTCGCTTCACCGAGCACGGCACCCATCTGCAGGTTTTCGAGCACCGTCATGCGCGGAAAAATCCGCCGGCCTTCGGGGACCAGGGAAATGCCGCGGCGGGCGATCTGGTGCGTCGGCAGCGCGGTGATGTCTTCGCCGTTGAAGACGATGCGGCCGGCGGAAGCGCGCGGCTGGCCGAAGATGCTCATCATCAACGTCGATTTGCCGGCGCCGTTGGCACCGATCAGCGTCACCACTTCGCCGACCTGCACGTCGAGATCGACGCCGTGCAGCGCGTGGATGTGGCCGTAGTGGGCGTGCATGCCCGACAGTTGCAGCATCATGGCGCTTTCTCTCCGCTCGACAGCTCGTCGGCTTCCTCCTCGCCGAGGTAGGCCTTGATCACGTTCGGATCGCGCTGGATCGCCTGCGGCGTGCCTTCGGCGATCTTGCGGCCGTAATTGAGCACGCAGATGTGGTCGGAAACGTTCATTACCACGCTCATGTCGTGTTCGATGAGCAGAATAGCGATGCCCTGCGCGTGCGCCAGGTGCTTGAGCAGTGAGTTCAGTTCGCCCGATTCGCGCGGGTTGAGGCCGGCAGCCGGTTCGTCGAGACAAAGCAACAGCGGGTCGACGCACAGCGCGCGCGCGATTTCGATCCGCCGCTGCATGCCGTAGGGCAGCGCGCCGGCGGCGCTGTTGGCGTGCTCGAGCAGCCCGAGACGGCGTAGACAGTCGACGGCCTTGTCGATCGCCCGCTGTTCTGCGCGGCGGTAAGACGGCAGCGCGAAGAGACCGGCCAGCGAGAAGCGCGACGCGCTTTGCAAGGTATTGTGCTGGGCGACGATCAGGTTTTCCAGCACCGTCATTTTCGGGAACAGGCGGATGTTCTGGAACGTGCGCACCACTTGCGCGCGGCGCGCCACCTGATGGCTGGCCAGCTGTTCGAGGCGCAGCGTGCCGTGTTGCGGATGCTGCAGGCGCACGCTGCCGACGGTCGGTTTATAGAAGCCGGTCAGGCAGTTGAAGAAAGTGGTCTTGCCAGCGCCGTTCGGGCCGATGACGCCGGTGATCTGCCGTGCGCCGACGTCGAGCGACAGATCGTCGATCGCCAGCAGGCCACCGAAGCGCATCGTCAGCCGGTCGACGCTGAGCAACGGCGTCGCGTGTTCGACGGCGCTCATTGCGACGCTCCGGCGGCGACCGGTGGCTGGTGACGCAGCGTCGGTTCGCGATGCGCCAGGATGCCGCCCGGTTTCCAGATCATGATCAGGATCATCGCCGCGCCGAAGAGCAGCATGCGGTATTCGGCAAAGTCGCGGCCGAGTTCCGGCAACAACACCAGCACCAGCGAGGCGAGAACGACGCCGAGTTGGCTGCCCATGCCGCCGAGGACGACGATAGCCAGGATGATCGCCGATTCGTTGAAGGTAAATGATTCCGGCGAGATGAAACCCTGCCGGGCGGCGAAAAATACGCCAGCAAAGCCGCCGAGCATCGCGCCGAGGGCAAAGGCCGACAGCTTGACGTTGGTGACGTTCATACCGAGCGCCTTGCAGGCGATCTCGTCCTCGCGCATCGCTTCCCAGGCGCGGCCGATCGGTAGCTGGCGCAGCCGCGAAACGAACAGGTTGGTCAACAGCGCCAGCGCCAGAATCAGGTAATAGAGAAAAATGATGCGCTGATTCGGCGAATACGGCAGGCCGAAGAAGGCGGCGAAAGTCGCCTCGTCGCCCGCTGGTTTAAACGGCAGGCCGAAAAACGACGGGCGCGGGATCGAGGTGATGCCGTTCGGTCCGCCGGAAAGTTCGCTCCAGTTGACCAGGATGATGCGGATGATCTCGCCGAAACCGAGCGTGACGATGGCCAGATAATCGCCGCGCAGACGCAGGGTCGGCCAGCCGAGGATGACACCGAAAGTCGCCGCGATGGCGCCGGCGACCGGCAGCGCCTGCCAGAATCCCCAGCCGAATTGCGTCGACAGGAGCGCGTAGGTATAGGCGCCGACGGCGTAGAAAGCGACGTAGCCGAGGTCGAGCAGGCCGGCGAGACCAACGACGACGTTCAATCCCCAACCGAGCATGACGTAGATGAGGACCGTGGTCGCCGTGTCGACGACGTAGCGGTTATCGCTAAAAAAAACCGGCAGCAGCAAAGCGATGAGCAGCGCGCCCCAACCGATGCGGCGCAGCAGTGCGCTGCTGGCGCCCGCGGCGGCGGCATGCGGGCGCGTCTGCCGCCGATGCTGCCACTGGTCGAGCGCGTAGCGCAGCAGCAGGCGTCCGAAAAAGGCGGCGGCGACGAAAGCGCCGAGCAGCGGCCAGCGGCTGGCGACCTGCAAGGCGCCGCCCTGATCGACGGTGGTCAGGCCGATCATCGGGATGCCGAGCAGCAGGGCGACGGCGGCCACCCGTGTGGCGTCCTGCAGACGGTTGGCCGCCGCCTGCGGCGGGTGCTGCATAACCAGCGTGCTCATCAGACTTTCTCCACTTCCGGGCGGCCGAGCAGGCCGGAGGGGCGGAACATGAGGACCAGAATCAGGATGGCGAAGGTCGCCACGTCCTTGTATTCGGCCGACAGATACGCCGCCCAGTAGGCTTCGATCAGCCCGATGATCAGCCCGCCGAGCATGGCTCCCGGCAGCGAGCCGATGCCGCCGAGCACCGCGGCGGTGAACGCCTTGATGCCGGCCACGAAGCCGATGAAGAAATCGACGACGCCGTAATAGACGGTGACCATCACCCCGGCGATGGCGGCGAGCGCCGCGCCGAGCATGAAGGTCAGCGAGATGGTGCGGTCGACGTCGATGCCGAGCAGCGCGGTCATCGTGCGGTCCTGCTCACACGCGCGTTGCTGGCGGCCGAACGCGGTATGGCTGATCAGCCCGGTGAAGCCGGCCATCAGCGCGACGGTGACGACGACGATCAGGATTTGCGAGTGCGCCAGACGGACGGTGAAACCGTCGGCGGTGAATAGGTCGATGCCGCCGACCAGCGTCGGCGCGATCGGCTTGACGCGCGCGCCCTGCGTCAATTGCACCATGTTCTGCAGGAAGATCGACATGCCGATCGCCGAGATCAGCGGCGCCAGCCGCGTCGAACCGCGCAAGGGGCGGTAGGCGGTCCGCTCGACCGTCCAGCCATAGACCGAGGTGAACAACACCGCGACCAGCAGCACGAGCAGCAAAGACAGCGGCACCGACGTGATGCCGAACATCGCCAGCGCGGTGAACGAGGTGACGGCGATGAACGCGCTGACCATGTAGATGTCGCCATGCGCGAAGTTGATCATGCCGATGATGCCGTAGACCATGGTGTAGCCGATGGCGATCAGGCCATAGACGGCGCCGAGAGTCAGGCCGTTGATCAGTTGTTGCAAGGCCAGGCCCATTTTTTTCTCCTCCCTGCCGGCTGGCGGTGCCGCTGCCGGCAATTATTAGGTGCAAACCCCAACGTCGCGCTGCGACTCGCAAACTTCCTCACACTGCGCGCGGTCGAGGGTTTGCCGGGGAACGACTCACCGGTTCAGCACCAAACCGGTCAATCCTCGCTATCGAGTGCCATCAGCCCGGCGTTGCCGCCGGAAGCCGTGGTATCGATCGACAGCGTCCGCTCGCAGACGAAGCGGTAGAGATAATGCGGGCCGCCGGCTTTCGGGCCGGTGCCGGACAGTCCTTCGCCGCCGAACGGCTGTACGCCGACCACCGCGCCGACGATATTGCGATTGACGTAGGTGTTGCCGACCGGCAGGCGGGCGACGATGCGATCGATCGTCTCGTCGATGCGGCTGTGGATGCCGAGCGTCAGTCCGTAACCGGTATCGGCGATCTGCTGGCAAACCGCGTCGAGCTGATCACCACGCCAGCGGATGACGTGCAGGATCGGTCCGAACACCTCGCGCTCGAGCCGTGACAGATGGTCGATTTCGTAGGCGCGCGGCGCGAAGAAGGTCGCGTGCCGGCTGTCCTCGGCTTCTGCGACGCAGATGTGGATCGGATGCGCGAAGCTGTCCAGCCAGCGGGCGTGTTTTTCGAGCGTCTGCCGCGCCGCCTCGTCGATCACCGGCCCGACGTCGGTGGCAATGTCGATCGGGTTGCCGATGCGCAGTTCCTGCATCGCGCCGGCGAGCAGTTCGATGACCCGGTCGGCGATGTCGGCCTGCACGAAGAGCACGCGCAGCGCCGAACAGCGTTGTCCGGCCGAGTTGAACGCCGAAGTCAGCGCATCGCGGACCACCTGCTCCGGCAGCGCCGACGAATCGGCAATCAGCGCGTTCTGGCCGCCGGTCTCGGCGATCAGCGGCACCAGCGGGCCGTCCTTTTCGGCGAGCGCGCGCGCGATCAGGCGGGCGACTTCGGTCGAGCCGGTGAAGGCGACGCCGGCGCACTGGCGGGCGCCGGCCAGCGCCGCGCCCACCCGCCCGTCGCCGGGCAGCAAGGCCAGCGCGTCGACCGGGATGCCGCCGGTGTGCAGCAGTTCGACGGCCAGTGCGGCGACCAGCGGCGTCTGTTCGGCCGGTTTGGCGACGACGCAGTTGCCGGCGGCGAGCGCGGCGGCGATCTGGCCGACGAAAATGGCCAGCGGAAAATTCCACGGACTGATGCAGACGAAAACGCCGCGGCCGTGCAGCGACAGGCGGTTGTGCTCGCCGGTCGGGCCGGGCAGACGCAGCGGCGTCGCCATTTTTTCGCGCGCCTCGCTGGCGTAATAGCGGCAGAAGTCGATCGCTTCGCGGACTTCCGACAGCGCATCGGCCTGAGTGCGGCCGCCTTCACGGACGATCAACGCCAGCAGTTCCGGCAGCCGGCCCTGCAAACGGTCGGCGGCATCTTCGAGCGCCGCGGCACGCTTTTCCGCCGGCGTCGCCTGCCAGGCCGGGAAGGCGGCTTGCGCGGCGGCGAACGCCCGGTCGATGTGCTCGTCGCTGGCGTCGATCACCCGGCCGACGATGTCGCGATGGTCGGCCGGCGCGCGTACCGGCCGTTCGACGCCGCTCTGCCGCCGGCCGCCGATCAGCGGTGCGGCCAGATAGCTGAGCTTGCGGCTGTTGTCGATCGCGCTGCGCAATTCGGCGAGCGTCGCTTCGTCACTCATGTCGAGTCCCTCACTGTTGATGCGCGTGGCGCCGAAAAGATCGCGTGGCAGCGGAATGCGCGGCTGCCGTTTGTTGTGCTGCTGCGCCGCTTTCGCCACCGGGTCGGCGATCAGGGCGGCGATCGGCAGGTCGGCATCGGCGATGCGGTTGACGAACGACGAGTTGGCGCCGTTTTCGAGCAGCCGGCGCACCAGATAGGCGAGCAGGTCCTCGTGGCTGCCGACCGGGGCATAGACGCGGCAAGCGCGGTCCCATTGGCCGCCATCGACGATCTGGCTGTACAGTTCCTCGCCCATGCCGTGCAGACGCTGGTATTCCCATTCGTCCTGACCGCCGGCACTGATGGCGATTTCGGCAATCGCGGCCAACGTGTGCGCATTGTGCGTGGCGAAGGCGGGATAGAACGCCATCGGGTCGGCGAACAGCCGGCGGGCGCAGGCGATGTACGAGACGTCGCTATTCACCTTGCGCGTGAACACCGGGTAATCGCGCAGTCCGCGTTCCTGCGTCGTCTTGATTTCGGCGTCCCAATAAGCGCCTTTGCACAGACGCACCATCAGCCGCCGCTTGCTGCGCCGCGCCAGATCGGCCAGCCAGTCGAGCGTCGGCAGGGCGCGTTTCTGATACGCCTGCACCGCCAGTCCGAGACCGTTCCAGCCGGCCAGCTCCGGGGCGGTGGCCAGCGCTTCGATCAGGTCGAGCGACAGTTCGAGGCGATCAGCCTCTTCGGCGTCGATGGTGAAGCCGATCTGCCGTGTTTTGGCGCGCAGTGCCAGCGCTTTGACGGCCGGCAGCAATTCGTGGCGTACGCGCGCTTCCTGCGCCACCTCGTAGCGCGGGTGCAGCGCCGAGAGCTTGATCGAAATCGACGGCGCCGCAAAGATCGAGCGGCCGTCGGCGGCGCGGCCGATGGCGGCGATCGCCGTGCTGTACGATTCGAAATAGCGCAGTGCGTCGGCGCTGCTGCGTGCCGATTCGCCGAGCATGTCGTAGGAATGACGGTAGCCGGATTTCTCGGCGCTGCGTGCGCGTTCGAGCGCTTCGTCGATATCGCGTCCCATGACGAATTGCCGGCCGAGGATGCGCATCGCGGTCAGCACCGCCTGGCGGATCACCGGCTCGCCGGCGCGCGCCACCAGCCGTCGGAAGGTGCCGCCGAGATGGCGGTCGTCGTTGTTGAGATTGACGATGCGGCCGGTGAGCATCAGCGCCCAGGTGCCGGCATTGACGAACAGGCTGTGCGAGGTGCCGAGACGCTTTTCCCACTCGGTCTGGCCGATCTTGTCGCGGATCAGCCGGTCGGCGGTGTCGGCGTCAGGGATGCGCAGCAAGGCTTCCGCCAGGCACATCAGCACCACCCCTTCGCGTGACGACAGGTCGTAGGTCGCCAGAAAGGCGTCGATGCCGCCGGTCTTCAGCCGGCTGTCGCGCACCGACTGTACGAGCGGTGCGGCGCGTTCGCGGATTCCCTGTTCCTCGGCCGCGGAAAAGCGGGCCAGTGCGATCAGTTGCTCGACGGCCGTCGCTTCGTCGATCCGATAATGGTCACGCAGACGCTGACGCAGGATTTCGGTGGAAGCGTTCATGCGCAAGTCCAGACAAAGGCGCGGCGGCAGGTCGGCCGCCGGCAGAGGCGAAGAAACCGTCCACCGACCAGCGGCCGTCAGCGGACGGACAGCGGTTGGCAGACGAGGACGCTCTCACGACGACCCGGCAGCCTGGACGGGCAGACACGGGGCGTCGGCGACGATCATTTCTTCACGTAGTCGTACTGACCGCCCTTCCACTGATAGACCATGAAGCCCGGCAGCCGGTTGTCGCCCTTGGCGTTGAAGCTCAGGCGACCGATGACGGTATCGAAACTGCCGGTACGCAAGGTCTTTTCGAGATCCTTGTAAGCGGTGCTCTTCGCTTTTTCAGCGGCTTGCGCGAAGAGTTGCATCGCCGCGTAGGCGTACATCACGTAGCCTTCGGGTTCGATCTTGGCATCGCGGAATTTCTTCACCACGCTGGCCGCGGCCGGGTTCTTGCGCGGATCGGGGGCAAAGGTGAACAAGACGTTGTCAGCAGCCGAACCGGCGGCAGTGACCAGCTCCGAGTTGGTCATCGTGTCGCCGCCGAGCACGGTCAGCTTCAGTCCTGCCTGCTGCGCCTGGCGCAGGATCAGCGCCACCTCGGTGTGATAACCGCCGAAAGCCATCACGTCGACGCCGGCCGACTTCAGCTTGCTGACCAGGCCGGAGTAATCCTTCTCGCCAGCGGTGATCGACTCGCGCAGCGCCGGTTTGGCGCCTTTGCCCTGCATCGACTTGGCGATCTCATCGGCCAATCCCTTGCCGTAAGCGCTCTTGTCATCGACGACGGCGATCTTGCGCCCCTTGAAATGGTCGGCCAGATACTCGCCGGCGACCGCACCCTGCTGGTCGTCGCGGCCCATGATGCGGAAGATGTTCTGCAAGCCGCGCTCGGTGACCTGCGGGTTGGTCGATACCGTCGCCATCGGGATCTGCGCTTCGTTATAGACGTCCGAGGCCGGGATCGTCGAACTCGAGCACCAGTGGCCGTGCATGAAGACGATCTTTTTGTTGACCATCGTGTTGGCCACCGAAACGGCCTGTTTCGGATCGCAGGCATCGTCACCGACTTCGAGCTTCATCTTCTGACCGAGGACGCCGCCCTTGGCATTGATGTCGGCGATCGCCAGTTCGGCTCCCTTGCGGATCTGGTCGCCGGCCGAAGCGTATTGACCGGTCATCGGACCGGCAATTGCCACCAGGTGATCGGCGTAAGCGCTGGCGCAGGCCAGGGCCAGCAGGCTGAAGCCAGCCAGAAGAATCGGTTTTCTCATCGGGTAGTGCCTCCTTGGTTGAAGTGATCGGAAAGGAAAGTGACGCAGATCTGCACGTCACCGCCGCCACGCGCGCCAGCCCGCTGAGCCGCATGCGCGCGCGAGACGCAGGAAATTTCGCCACGGACTGTCTGTCATGCACAAATCATTCCATTTTCACGCCGTGCTGCGCAGAGGCTGCATTTTCGGCAGACGGCGGGATTGACGGACCAGGTCATCGGCGTGACGGGCAACTCAGTGATTCATATACGATTCGCTCGTAATGTCCGGACCATACAAGCCGCTCTGATTGTTGACAAGCTGCAGTGCACCATCCCGACGGTCCGCCTCAGCGATGCCCGCGGCCTCGACCGTCTGCCGGGAGAGGTCAGGAAACCCATCGCCTGAATCGCGACCATCGGCGTGCGTGTCGTGCCACCCGGGAAAACCTGACGTCGCCATCTGATGGCGCTCTGCGCGGTGGCCGGTTTGAACGATCCTGCGGCAGGCTGCCGTTGGGGCGACAGTACTCAAAAAGCCGCCAGACCGGTCTGTGCGCGTCCGAGGATCAACGCATGCACGTCGTGTGTACCCTCGTAGGTATTCACCACTTCGAGGTTGAGCAGGTGGCGGATGATGCCAAAATCGTCGGAAATGCCGTTAGCGCCGAGCATGTCGCGCGCCGTCCGGGCGATATCGAGCGCCTTGCCGCAGGAATTGCGCTTCAGCAGTGAAGTGATCTCGACGCTGGCCGTGCCCTCGTCCTTCATCCTGCCCAAACGCAAACAGCCTTGCAAAGCGAGGGCAATCTCGGTTTGCATGTCGGCCAGTTTTTTCTGAATCAGCTGGTTGGCGGCCAACGGTCGGCCGAATTGATGGCGGTTGAGTACGTATTGCCGGGCGGTATGCCAGCAGAATTCGGCGGCACCCAAGGCGCCCCAGGCGATGCCATGGCGTGCGGAATCGAGACAGGCAAAGGGTCCCTTCAAGCCGCGTACGTCGGCAAAAGCGTTCTCTTCCGGGACGAAAACGTCGACCATGACGATCTCGCCGGTCAGCGAAGTGCGCAAGCCGAGTTTGCCATTGATCACCGGGGCCGATAAGCCGGGCATCGTTTTGTCGAGCACGAAACCACGGATCGAACCGCCATCGTCCTTGGCCCAGACAACGAACACGTCGGCAACCGGGGAATTGGTGATCCACATTTTGCTGCCGGAAAGACGATAGCCGCCGTCGCTGCGGCGCGCCCGGCAAGCCATGCCGCCCGGATCGGAGCCGTGATTGGCTTCGGTGAGGCCGAAACAGCCGATCGCCTCGCCGCTTGCCAGACGGGGCAAGTAGCGCCGGCGCAGCGATTCGTTGCCGAACAGATAGATCGGCAGCATTACCAGTGACGACTGCACGCTCATCATCGATCGATAACCGGAATCGACACGCTCCACCTCGCGCGCGATCAGCCCGTAGCTGACGTGGTTCAGGCCGCCGCCACCGTATTCGGTAGGCAACGTCGCGCCGAGCAAGCCCATGGCGCCCATTTCCCGGAAGATGTCCGGGTCGAAGATCTCATGGCGGAAAGCTTCCTGGACACGCGGCAACAAGCGCTCCTGACAATACTGGTATGCGGCGTCGCGCACCATACGCTCGTCGTCGCTCAGTTGCGAATCGAGCAGAAAAGGGTCCTGCCAGCAGAATTTCGCTTTCGGCTTGAGCACCATCCGTTCCTCCGGTCGAGTAGAAAGACGAGTTGAAGCAATTGGCAGATATCAAACCCGCGCCAGATCCATCTGCTGGTCAGCTGTCGAAAACGGCTCGCCATAACGCGCTCACTGCTTCGATGCGCGCTCTTTCGCCATGACGCTCGACACGCGCGCGACGACTGGCGTTGAGTCGCAAGACATGCTGCTGGTGGCGGAAATGGCGATAAGCGTTACGCACCGGATCGGCCAGTTCGCGGGCGATCAGGCCGAGGTCGGCGGCGATGCCGAGCAAGGCGATGTTGCCGAGGTTGCCGCACAAGGCGGGATATTGATGCGCGTGGCCGAGCACCAGGTACTGGACGATGAATTCGACGTCGACCAGTCCGCCGCGGTCGTGCTTGATGTCGAAATACTCCTCGCTGCGCGAGGCGTGCTGCTCGAACATGCGCTGACGCATGGCCAGCACTTCGTCGCGCAGCGTCGCCAGATCGCGTTTCTGACGCAGGATTTCGACGCGAATGGCTTCGAACTGGCTACCGACGCCGGCATCGCCGGCACAGTAACGGGCACGGGTCAGCGCCTGATGTTCCCACACCCAGGCATTCTGTAACTGGTAGTCGCGAAACGCATTGACCGGGCAGACGAGCATTCCCGAGTCGCCGTTCGGACGCAAGCGCAGGTCGACTTCGAAGAGCATGCCAGCCGGCGTCTGCGTCGACATCCAGGAACTCATGCGCTGACCGAGGCGGGCGTAGAGTTCGCCGACATCCGGTTCCGGATCGTCGTGCAGATAGACGAGGTCGAGATCGGAGGCGAAACCGAGCTCCTTGCCGCCGAGCTTGCCGTAGCCGATCACCGCAAAGCGTGGTGGCCGCTCGGGATGGGGGTGGCGGTGTTTGAGCTTTTGCCAGCATAGATCGAGCGTCGTCTGCAACATGATGTCGGCCAGTTCGCTGAGCCGGTCGGCGAGATGTTCGACGGTATGCAACCCGGCGATGTCCTGCGCCAGCAGGCGGAAAACCTGCGCATGATGGGTTTCGCGCAGCAGGTCCATCTCGCGTTCGGTATCGTCGACGTGTTGCGCCAGCCGCAGGCGCAGTTCACTGCGGAAGGTCTGCCAGTCGGGTGTCGGATCGAACAGGCGGACGTCGAGCAGTTCGTCGAGCAGTATCGGGTGGCGGGTGAGATAGTCGGCAGCCCACGACGAGCTGCCGATCACGTCGGCCAGCTTGTGCAGCGCTGGCGGATATTGCTGCAGCAGTGCGAGATAGGCGCCACGGCGGCTGATCGTTTCCAGAAAATCGAGACCGCGCAGCCAGGTGGCGTCGGCGCTGCCGGTTGCCGCCGCCGCTTCGATCAAACGCGGACCGAGCGCGTCGAGACGTTCGCGGTTGTTGGCTGGCAACTGCAGATAGCGGCCGCTCTGTCGCAGACTGTGCAGGCGTTGCAAGGCGATTTTCGGCTGCTGGAAACCGAGCGCACTCAGCCGCTCACAGGCGTCGTCGCCGACGATGGCGCCTTCCCACAGGTCGGCCAGCGCGTGTCGACCATCGACCGGTTCGGAGAAGACCTGTTCGAACTGTCGTGCGACGTGGGCGCGATGCCCGTCGAGGACGGCCAGAAAAGCCGCCCAGTCGCCGAAGCCGAGGCTGACGGCAATCTGCTGCCGTTCCGCGTCGCCCAATGGCAGCTTGTGCGTCTGCGCGTCATTGACGTATTGCAGACGGTGTTCGAGGCGGCGCAGAAAATCGTAGGCTTCATGCAACTGCAGCCGGTTTTCCGACGCGAGCAGGCGCAGATCGACCAGTCGTTCCAGTACCGCCAGCGTCGGCCGAATCTGCAAGGCCAGTTCGCGGCCGCCGCGGATCAACTGGAAGACCTGGGCGATGAATTCGATTTCGCGAATGCCGCCCGGTCCCAGCTTGACGTGGTCGGCCATGTCCTTGCGCGCCACCTCGCGGCGGATTTGCGCGTGCAGGTCGCGCATGGCGTTGATGGCGCCGAAATCGAGATATTTGCGGAAGACGAACGGCCGACTGATGTGGTGCAGCGCCAGCCGCCATTCGTCTTGCAGGTTGACGCCTTCGTTCATCACCCGCGCCTTGATCCACGCGTAGCGCTCCCATTCGCGTCCCTGGGCGATGAAGTAATTCTCGAGCGAGAGCAGCGAGCCGACCAGCGGCCCGGAATCACCATTCGGCCGCAGGCGCATGTCCACGCGGAAGACCTGTCCGTCCTCGGTGAAGTCACCCAGTGCGCCGATCAATCGTTTGCCGAGCCGGGTGAAGAAGTCGTAATTGTCGATCCGCCGTCCGCCGTCGGTTTGTCCTTCTTCCGGGTAGATGAAGATGTAATCGACATCCGACGAGACGTTCAATTCGCGGCCACCGAGTTTGCCCATGCCGATGACCAGCAGGCGTTGTGGCTGCCCGCGCGCGTCGAGCGGTTGCCCGAAACTGGCGCTCAATTGCCGATGGAAGTGATCGAGCGCGTAATTGGTCGTCGTGTCGGCCAGTAGGGTCATCGTTTCGACGACTTCGGCCAGTGGCGCGGCGCCGGCCAGGTCGCGGACGATCAGGCCGGCGATCACCCGCTGCCGCAAACGGCGCAGGGTGCGTTTCAAGCGGTGGTCGTCGTCGACGTCATCGCCGCACTCGCTGGCGATGAAATCGTCCATTTGCTGACGGGTCAATGGTCTGTCGACCTGCTCTTCCAGCCACTCGGCGATTTCCGGTCGGCTGTTCAACAGGCTGTCCAGATAGCGGCTGTGTGTGCGGGCGATCGTCCAGGGGGCTTGCAAGACACTCGCATCGACGTTTGGTGCGAAAGTGGGGATGGACATGGTTCTCTCGTTCGGGCCGATCCGACCGGGCGGAAAACGGCTAAAAGAACAGCGGATTGTCCGGCTGGCCCGCCGTCAGGCCAAAAGCAGACTCGTGAGCATTGGCGATTCGCCGGCCAGACGAAGTATCCCGACATTCTAGCAGCCTGTCGGACTTGGCCGCGTCGGCCGCTCAAGGCACTTGGGCATGCCGACCGCGACACTCGGGACACGGCTGCCGGCATGTCCTTGCGCGTCACGGGTGCCACTCCCGGACGTGCATGACGCGGGCGACGGCTTCGAACATCCACTCCAGTTCGAGGTCCGTCAGATCCTGATGACAGGGAAGATGGAGCAGGTGCAAGCGGTAGCGTGACGAGATATACCAAGATCGGCCATAAACGACTTTAATTATCCTGTCTAATAGCATGTAG
>CAYRXO010000073.1:0-16101 GCA_964428215.1 uncultured Candidatus Accumulibacter sp.
CCTGAAGAGCGGGCCTGGATCAGCCTGGTGCTTGACGAGGCAGGCTGGTGTGATGCCTACAGGGAACTGCATCCGGACGCAACCGGGGAGAGTTACACTTGGTGGTCGAACCGTGGCCAAGCATGGGCCAAGAACGTCGGCTGGCGCATCGATTATCAACTGGTGAGTGCTGGTCTGGCGGGCAAAGCCCGGCACGCAGCAATTTACAAGGAACAGCGTTTCAGCGATCACGCGCCGGTGACCATCGATTACGACTGGCCGCCCGAGTGATGACAGGGAATGAGGCGCGTCGGGTTTCATTCGCAATTGATCAAGGAAACGCTGAAAAGTGAAAAATCGATGCACGAGCGAATCGCGACATTGCGCTGCGCTCGTTCTAGCTGATATGTTTTTCTGGTTGTGCGCTGAGCGTCTTGCGCCCCATCCCGTGCAACCATTTTCTTCAGCGCTTCCTTGACGCCAAAAGAGGCCACACGGGCCTCTTCTGACTATCTTCCGGAAGATTTCCGGCGAGGGACTTGACGCGTCTTACTTGGCCGGTGCTGGCGCTACAGCTGGGGCAACCGTTGCGGCGGGCGGTGTATTCACCGGCGCGGCAACAGCTTTCTTGGCGGCGTGTTTTTTCGTCATATGCCGTTTCGCCTTATATTTGCCATGTTTTTTGCCTTGCTTCTTGACGGCCGGCTTGGCTTGCGTCGTGTTGTCGGCGGCGTTCATCTCCGGCTTGGCGGCTGGCGCAGCGGCAGGTGCTGCAGCCGGGGTACCGATCACCGGTTTGGCGACGTCCTTGACCATTTCCTTGGCCGTCTCCTTGACCGTCGCGGCCGATGGAACTTGTGCAAAAGCGGCACTACCGACGGTGGCGGCGATGGCAATGGCGATGAGGTTTTTCAACATGGGGATCTCCTGGTTTAAGTGTGTTGATTGCGCTCGGCGGCAACTTGTCGATGTTGTTTGCGGCCTTGGCTGCAATAACGAAGGGCGCGACATGGCGATGTCAGCGCCTTGGTAACCTGCTGTAACGAGCTGTGACCGGGAGCCGCTCAGCGTTTTTCCGCCAGCAATGCCTTGAGCGAGGCAAGTCGCTGACTGGTGGCGACCTTGTCAGCGAACGTCGCGTCCTTGCCGCCGAAAAAGCGCAAGTGCTCCCGGTCCAGTTCGGCGATGAAGCGCGAAGGTTCGCAGGGGATGAACTCTCGCCCTTGCTGACGTCGCTCGGCGTAGCTCAGATGCAGCGAGCGCTGCGCGCGGGTGATGCCGACATACAGCAGCCGGCGTTCCTCTTCGAGGCGTCCGTCGGCCTGTGCGTCGCGATGCGGCAGCACGCCATCTTCAAGGCCAATCAGGAAAACGTGTTTGAATTCCAGACCCTTGGCGGCATGCAGTGTCGACAGACGCACGGCATCGATATCGGCCTCGTTCTTGTCGAGCGTGCTGCCCAGCGCGATGCTTTGCGACAGTTCGAGCAGTGATTTGCCCTCTTCTTCGCTCCTTTTTGCCAGCCAGTCGCAGAAGTCGCGCACATTGCTCCATTTTGCCTGCGCCGTACGCCGATCGTCCTGTGCGTGCAACCAGTCTTCATAAGCAATGGCAGTCAGCAGTTCCTCGAGCACGGTCGCGACCGGCTGATGCGCTGCAGTGCGCGGCAAGCGGTGCAGCAGTGCGCAAAATTTTTGCAGCGGTTCAAACTGTTGGGCTTGAATCTGCGCCGCGAATCCTTGTTCCGCCGCCGCGGCGTAGAGAGACGAATGACGACGTCCGGCGTAAGCGCCCAGCACTTGCAAAGTGCTGCTGCCGACGCCGCGCCGGGGAGTGCTGACCGCCCGGATGAACGCCGGGTCGTCGTCCGGATTGACCAGCAAACGCAGATAAGCCAGCAGATCCTTGATTTCCGCCTTGTCGAAAAACGATTGCCCACCTGACAAGAGATAAGGAATACGCTGGTCGCGCAACTGCTGTTCGAATGCACGCGCCTGAAAATTGCCGCGATAAAGCACTGCGTAGTCGCGATACTGCGCGCGCTGTTCGAAGCGATGCGCCTGCAGTTTCATCACCACTGCAGCCGCCTCCTGCTCGCTGGTTTTGTATGCATTTACCGTGATCGGTTCGCCATGTCCCAGCGCCGACCACAGTTTTTTTTCGAACAGCTTTTCATTGTTGGCGATCAGCGTGTTGGCCACTTGCAGAATGCGTCCGGTCGACCGGTAATTCTGTTCGAGTTTGATCACCTTCAGCTGCGGGTAATCGCGTGGCAGGCCACGCAGGTTCTCGACGTCAGCGCCGCGCCAGCCGTAGATCGCCTGATCGTCGTCGCCGACGGCGGTGAATGCCGCGCGTGCACCGGTCAACTGCTTCAGCAAGGCGTACTGACTGACGTTGGTGTCCTGATATTCGTCGATTAACAGATAACGCAGGCGGTTTTGCCACTTTTCTCGCCGTTCCGGCTGTTTCTCGAACAGAGTCACCGGCAATGCGATCAGATCGTCGAAATCGACCGCCTGGTAAGCCTGCAGCGTCGAGGCATACGCGGCATAGGCCCTGACCGCCAGCAGTTCGGCGTCGCTCTGCGCTTCCCGCTGCGCCTGCGCAGGCGAAAGCAAGGCGTTTTTCCAGTGCGAGATTTGTGCCTGCAAACGGCGGATGACGCTTTTGTCGCTGCCGGCGAGTTCGCTGACGATGCCGAAGCAATCGCTGGCATCGAGAATCGAAAAGGACGGCTTATAGCCCAGCGCGGCGGCCTCTTCGCGCAGAATGCGCGCACCGAGAGCGTGGAAGGTCGAAACATTCAGTCCCGCAGAACGCTTGCCGGCCAACAGTTTGTCGACCCGTTCGCGCATTTCGCGGGCGGCTTTGTTGGTGAAGGTAATCGCCGCGATATGGCAGGCATCCAGTCCGCAAGACTCGATCAGGTAAGCGATTTTTTCGCTGATGACCCGCGTTTTTCCTGACCCGGCGCCGGCCAGAACCAGCAGCGGACCGTCGAGGTAACGGACCGCTTCGCGTTGTGGCGCATTGAGAGGAGTGGACATCGGCAAGGAGCAAAACGCGGGGCGCGATTTTAACATGCGCGCTTATTGCTTGCCGCGCTGCGACGGGCGGACAGCAAAGTCGCCCGCCTGCCGTCCAGGGCAGCCGGTCAAAGCCTGTGAATAATTTGTCAATAAATCGACTGCGCGATCGATCGTTGCTTACGCGCTTACTGCTCGCCGATCCGATTGATATGCCTCGTCTTTTGCTCGCTTGCGCCTTGCCGCTCGACACGCTCGCGACGATTTCTTCACCAGCGCTCAGCGCCAGCGAGCCGTGGCGTCCATCGTCAGCCAACCCTGGTGGTCTTCGGCCCACAGGTGAACACTATTGCCGTCAGGCTGTGGGGTGCCATTGACAAAAAAAGGCTGTCCGTCGAAGGTCGGCCGCAAGGCACGAAATTCGAAGTGCGTCAGTTCGACCTCGGGACGGCGGTGACGCAGCAAATCGAGCAGCAGCGTCGCCAGCAGCGGACCATGCACCACCAGTCCGGGATAGCCTTCGACATCGGTCACGTAGCGGCGGTCGTAATGGATGCGGTGACCGTTGAAAGTCAACGCCGAATAGCGGAAGAGCAGCACGTCGTCCGGTAACCAGCGCGTTCGCCAGACGGGATCCGCATGCGTCGGCCGGGGTGGGGGCGGCGTCACCCCCGGTGCTGCCAGATCACGGTACACAATGTCGTGAAACTCGCGCAGAGCAAGCTCGCTCTCGCCGGCACGACGCAACTCGTGCCGTACCTTGACGAAAACCAGTGTGCCGCTGCGACCGTTTTTCTCGCTGATGTCGTCGATCGTCGAGATACGGGTGACGGTATCGCCAATGCGCAGCGGCTGATGAAATTCGAACTGGCTGGCGGCCCACATCCGTCGCGGCAACGGTACCGGTGGCAAAAAGCCGCCGCGCTTGGCGTGGCCGTCGGCGCCAATTTCGGATTGACGATGTAATGGCAGAAAATAAAGCCAGTGCCAGAGCGCCGGCAGCGGGGTACCGTTCACCGGACGGTCGGCGGGACGATCGAGGGTTGCCGATAGCGCTGCGTACGGCGTCGGCGTGAACAAATCGGTCACTTCTTCGCAACGACCGAGCCAATCCTGCCAATCCATGGGGTGAATTCCTTTCTCGAGAAAAGATCTGCGGCTGAGGTGGCGGCATCAATGTTGGCCATTGCCGCGCCGACCGTTTTAGGAAACGCAGATTTATTTGCTTTTCAAAATCCAAGATTCAATGGAATCATTTGGTTAATTTGTCACGTGAATAGGAAATCCGAATAAATCTGCGTTTCCTTTGCGGCGCAAGCGCAAGTCGCAGCTTGTTTCGCACCAAATGATCGAGTCGCAGACAGCTGCCGCCATGATCCTGCACAACAAACAATTGTCAACCTGTACGCTTGCCCAGCGGACTTGTCAGTAACTGGCACAGACTGCTATCGTCGGCAGAAATTCACTGCCGCGAGGCGCAATGTCCAGCCAATTGCTCACCACCTGGAGTGACTATCAACTGTCGATCGACGCAGTGCTCGCCTTGGCCACTCGTACGCTGTCGATTTTCGATGCCGATCTGTCACTCTTGAAGCTCGAAGATCCGGCACGCCATGCCCGCTTGCGGCGTTTGCTGCTCAATCGGGAGTATGCTTGCCGCCTGACGATCATCGTTCAGTGCGCCGATTTCGTTCGCCAGCATTGCCCGCGACTGTTACAACTGTTGTCGTTGTACGGGTCGGCACTATCCATCATTGAGGCACCATCGAGCCTGGCATCGTTGCAGGATTCGCTGCTCATCGCCGACGAAAGGCATCTGTTGGTCCGCTTCGATCGGCAACAGCCGCGTGCCCGGCGGATGGTCGATACAGCGGACGATTGTGCGCCCTACGTGGCACGTTTTGCGGAAATTTTCGCCGAAGGAGGGCAGGCGATCAGTCCGACCACGCTCGGTCTTTGAGCGCTGTCGCTGCGCCAAAAACGAAGAGCGTTGGCGTATCCTTTACACTCCGCGATTTTTCAAGAAGATGCGCTTGCAACGTTGGCAGGCCAATTTGTTATTACTGACCGTCGCGCTGATCTGGGGGTCGGCGTTTGTCGCTCAGTCGATAGGTATGGCCAGTGTGGCGCCGCTCACCTTTACCGGATTGCGTTTTCTGCTCGGCGCCTTGGTGGTCGCTCCTTTGGCCTGGTGGGAATGGCGATGTCTGGCGAAATGCGCTACGCAACCGGGCGCCGGCGACATGTGGGGCGTATTCGGCCTTGGCATCCTGCTGATGCTGGGCTCGGTTTTCCAGCAAATCGGCATCGTTACGACCACCGTGACCAACACCGGTTTTCTCACTGCGCTCTACGTGCCACTGGTACCGCTGCTGGTGTGGGTGGTCGATCGTACGCTGCCGCACTGGTCGGTATGGCCAACCGCGTTCGGCTGTGTGATCGGCACGCTCTTGATGTCCGGCACCGGTTTGACTTGGCCTGGCGTCGGCGATTCCTGGGTCATCGCCAGCAGTTTTTTCTGGGCCTGGCATGTGCTGTACGTCGGCAGACTGGCCGGACGTCTCTCTGCTCCGTTTGTGGTCGCTGCCGGCCAGTTCGCCGTTTGTGGTCTGCTCAGCCTGCTCGTCGCCGCCTGGAGCGAAACGGTAAGTCTGGCCGGCGTACGACAAGCCTGGCTACCGATCCTCTATACCGGAGTGGTTTCGGTTGGCATCGGTTTTTCGGCGCAGGTGGTCGGCCAGCGTGACGCTCATCCCGCCGAAGCGGCGATCATCCTGTCCGCGGAAACGGTTTTTGCCGGTTTGTTCGGTTTTCTGCTGCTTGACGAGCGCTTGAGCGGCGGCGGACTGGCCGGCGGCGCGCTGATCCTGTGCTGCATTGTCACGGTGCAATTGAAATCCCTGCGTTTGCCGAGTAATCGCACGACCGCAACGTGAAAACGCTTCCCCGAATCAGGTGTGGTCAACGACTGACACTCTGGGCAATGCTGACAAATGACCGGGTGGAAGAATCTCGGCGCTGCTCGTTACCGCGCCGGTCTGTTTGATATGCCTCTCTGGTTGTACGCCTTTCGTCACATCCGGCGCAGCCAACTGTTCAGCGATTGCTTTGTTTATCAGCGCTCATTCAAGGAGTGGGCGTCGTTCCCGTAGCGCTTGTGCCAGTGTGCCGGCGTCGACGTATTCGAGTTCACCGCCGACCGGGACGCCGCGCGCGATACGCGAGACGCTGATTCCCCGGCTTTTGAGCATTTGCGACAGGTAATGCGCGGTGGCCTCGCCTTCATTGGTGAAATTGGTGGCGATGATCACTTCACGAACGACTCCGTCCGTGGCGCGCGCCAGCAGTCGCTCGAGCTGCAGTTCGCGCGGCCCGACGCCGTCGAGCGGCGAAACACGTCCCATCAACACGTAATAGAGACCGGAGTAAGCCTGCGTCTGCTCCATCATGTTCAGGTCCACCGGGGTTTCGACGATGCACAGCTGACTGGCGTCGCGTTTGCTCGACTGGCAACGCGGGCAAAGTTCGCTTTCGGTAAACGTGTTGCAACGTTGGCAGTGACGTAGCGCCAGCAGGGCCTGGTGTAGCGCGTCGGTCAACTTGTGGGCACCCGATCGGTCGTTTTGCAACAGATGGTACGCCATGCGCTGCGCTGATTTCGGGCCGACGCCGGGCAGACAGCGCAAAGCCTCGATCAAGGCCTCGAGGCTCGACGGCGTGCTCATCAAAACGGCAATTTGAATCCGGGTGGTAGATTCAGTCCCGCCGAAAAACCGGCCATCCTTTCCTGTGAAGCCTCTTCGGCCCGCCGCAGGCCGTCGTTGAACGCGGCGGCGATCAGATCTTCGAGCATTTCCCGGTCGTCCATCACCGACGGATCGATGGTCACCCGACGGACGGAGTGGGTGCAGGTCATCTGTACTTTGACCATGCCGGCACCGGACTGGCCTTCGACTTCGGTTTGCGCCAGTTCATCCTGCGCCTTTTTCATGTTTTCCTGCATCAATTGGGCCTGTTTCATCAGGCCGGCGAGACCGCCTTTCATCATCTTGCTTACCTCGATAGAGTGGCTGGGTTAAACCGGTTTTATGGAAGATTGGATCAGAGTGGCGTCGAACAGGTCGATGACCTCGCGAACGAACCCATCCTCTTCGACGGCGGCGATGGCGCGTTCCATGCGCTCCTGGCGATCGCGTTGCGCCACCGCGGCAGGCGTGTCGCCGACGGTGTCTTCGATATTGATCGACAATTGCACGCTGCGGCCGAAATGCTCACAAAATGCCTGTTGTAATTTGTCCTGCGCCGGTTTGATCGCCAGGTGACGATGTGCCGGAGCGAGTTGCAAGACGATACGGTGATCGCTCAAGTCGCGTAATTGGCAATGCTGCCCGAGTTCGCGCGCCATGCCGCTTACTTTCAAGCGGCTGAGCAGCGAATGCCAATCCTGATCGGCCGCGACAGGTGGCGGTTTGTCTGCGTCAGCCGGCCCGCTGGATGCCGAGCGAGGAGCAGCCGCTGCCGAGGGTGAAGGCACCGGCGCGACGATCGGCGCCCCGGATTTCTGATGCGGCGCAGCATTGTGCGTGGTAGATGTTGTGGTGGCCACCGCAGCGCGCACTCTGTTCGTCGGCTTGGCATTTCCGTCGACCGGCCGGAAAGCATGCAGACGCAACAGCGTCATCACGAATCCGGCATGCTCATCCGGTGCCAGCGCCAGTTCCTGACGACCATGCACGGCAATCTGATAAGCGAGTTGCACGAATTCGGGGTCGATGCGGGCAGCGATGTCGAGCAGGCGCTGCCGCTCCGGGTGTTCGTCGGCCAGGGCTTGCGGCGCCAGTTGGGCGATCTGCAGATGCGTCAACAGGCCAGCCAGCTCTTGCAGCGCTGTATCGAACGACAGACTGCGCGCGGCCATTTCATCAGCGACGCGCAACGCAGCAACCGCGTCGTCAGCCAGCAGGGCATCGATGATCGAAAACAGATGGTCGAGATCGATGGCTCCGAGCATCGTCCGCACCAGCGCTTCTTCGACCTGCCCGGCGCCATGTGCGATCGCCTGATCGAGCAGCGACAGTGCGTCGCGCATGCTGCCGCTGGCCGAACGTGCCAGCAGATGCAAGGCGCCGCTTTCCGCCGCGATGCCTTCGATGTCGAGGATGTGCTTGAGGTGCGCGGCGATCAGCGCCGGCGTCATTTGCTTCAGATTGAACTGCAGGCAGCGCGACAGCACGGTCACCGGGATTTTCTGCGGGTCGGTGGTCGCCAGGATGAATTTGACGTGTTCGGGTGGCTCTTCGAGCGTCTTCAACATCGCGTTGAACGCCGACGTGGACAGCATATGCACTTCGTCGATCACATAGACCTTGAAGCGGCCGCGTGTCGGCGCATAAATCGCGTTCTCGAGCAGTTGGCGCATTTCATCGACGCGGGTATTGGTTGCCGCGTCGACTTCCAGCAGGTCGACGAAGCGACCGCTATCGATTTCCTGACACGACGCACATTGACCGCAGGGGGTGGCGCTGACACCGCTTTCACAATTCAAGGCCTTGGCAAGAATCCGGGCCAGCGTCGTCTTGCCGACCCCTCGCGTTCCGGTAAACAGGTAGGCATGATGCAGCCGGCCGGCCGACAGGGCATGCGTCAGGGCACGCACCACATGTTCCTGACCGACCAGGCTGGCAAAGGAGCGCGGGCGCCATTTGCGCGCCAGGACTTGATAGCTCATGTGTGGATTCTAGCAGCCTGTCGGGTTGCTCAGGGTAGACAGGCTGTCGGTTGGGACAGTCTTCAGTCCGTCGAGAAACGCCAACCGGTCAGATCGGGAGAATAAATCTGCTGCGCGGCCGAAGCGCGGCGTTGCTTACTCGCTCGATCCTCGCCGATCCGGTTGAACTGTTTCGTCGTTCGCAGGCGGCAATCTCTTCACCAGTGCTCAGAATAAAAGCCGGTGAAAACGAAAGTGGCGAGCCTTACCCCCGGCACTCGCATCAAATGGCTGTGGCTGCTTCCTTCCGGACCTGACCAGGTTCACCATCCTGCGATGCGGGGAGACCCGCCGGAACGGATGTTAACACAAGCCGCCCGGATCAGGCGGTCAAACCTGAGCCACAGGAGCCATATAGGCGATGAAAGCCTGATACGCCGCATACAGCGCCAGGAACAAGAAAAAAATGCCGCTGATCCGATGCAGCAGGGTCAGGGGAATTTTCTGCAGGATGGTCCGCCCGGCGAGAATACCCAGGGCGGAAGTGAGTGCCAGCGCGACTGTCGCACCGAGCCAGACACCGATCGGTGCGTGCGTGCTACTCATCGCGGCGACCGCCAGTTGTGTTTTGTCGCCGAATTCGGCAAGGGTCAACAGAACAAAGGTGGTCAGGAATATGCTGTGACTGCTTTTTTCCGTCACATCCTCTTCCTCTGCCTCCTCGGTGGCGCGCAACGCTTTCAGTCCGAAGGCGGCGAACAGCAGGGCGACGACGACGCTGACCACATAGTCCGGCAACCAGCTGGCAAGCGCCGCGCCAAAAACCACGGCCAGTGTATTGAGCGCTGCAAAGGCGACCACAGCGCCGAACAGCACCGGCATCGGTCGATGCCGCGACGCCAGGGTCATGCAGACGAGCTGACTCTTGTCACCGATTTCCGCCGCGACGATCAGGGCGAAGCTGGTCAACGCAGCGGCAGAAACATCGAGACTGTTGGTATTGGCCATCAATGACAACAGATGATCGATGAAATTTTGCAGGTTGGACATGCCGGTTTCCAGTGCAGCATACGAAGGTCGATGAGAAAGTCGGCAAGCGGCTCAATGAACTTTCTGATCCTCTAAAGAAGGCCGGGTCAAGGGGAATGGGCAGAGATTTCATTCTTCGGAGGTAAATCAGATCTTTCCGTTTGTCCAGCGACCACCAACGCGAATCCAGGCGAGCGAGTATACTCGCAGCTGACGAGTATTCAGCACGTAAACTCCATTGCTCGCTTTGACGGACAATGAGTGCGTGCTTTGGCCGTGCCGCTGAATCGTCAGTTGCAGAGGGCGTGCGCCAAGGAGGGAAAGCAGTGGATGCGACGACGGTATTGCCGGGAGCCTTGCCAGCCAGCCGTGATTCCCTGCGCCGGCATGTCCTGGGGCGTCTGTTTCTGGTCGTTGGTTCCTTGTCGCTGCTGTTGTTATTGATCTTGGTGCTCACCTATCGTCACCAAATCGAAAACGAACGCAGTCGCGCTTCGCTGGGCGTCAATATGTTGTTGCAGGCAGCCCTCGAAAACGCGATGCTCAAACGCGATGTTCCCGGGCTGCGCGACATCGTTCACCGCTTGGGGAATGTTCCCGGAATCCGCCAGGTGACCATTCTCAATCCGGTGGGCGAAGTCCGTTTTTGTTCGCAGCCGGCTTTGGTTGGACAGCAACGTCCCGATTTGCTGCCGCCGGCCGGCGAACCGGCGGCTCGAGCCGATTTTGCACTCGACGCCGAGGGTGTGGACGTCTTGCGTTCGGTCAATGCGGTGGCCAATCGCGAGCCGTGTGTCGTGTGTCATGGCCCGCTGGCGACACATCCGGTCAATGGCATTCTGGTGGTCGATTACGATGCCGGGGGAATTCGACGGCAGGCATGGTACGGGGCGGCGCTGTTTGGGGCAGCGGGTCTGGCGCTGCTGGCGCTCAGCCTGAGCGTGCTCTGGCAAACCTTACGGCGTCGTGTCATCGAACCGGTTGCCGATCTGGCGGCGGTCAGTGGCGAATTGGAGTGTGGTCACTTCGAGCGTCGGACGCATATCACCGGCAACGATGAACTGGCGGTTTTGGGCCAACGTTTCAATCGCATGGCCGACCGACTCGACATGCAGATGCAACAGTTGCGCCGGCAGGAAACATTCCTGCAATCGTTACTTGATGGTCTGCCGGATGCAGTGCGTGTCATCCGTTGCCGCGACATGCGCATTATCCTGGCCAATGATGCTTATCGGCAGCAATTGGCGCTCGCCGCCGACAGCCTCCGTGGCCAGACCTGTTACGCCAGCAGTCACGGGAGGAATGAGCCGTGTGTGGCCACACTGGTGCGCTGTCCGGTGCGCGAGCTGCACGCCAGCGGTACAACCTTGAAATGTACGCATCGTCACCGACGTTCGGACGGTCGTGGATTTCAGGTCGAAGTGCATGCCGAGCGGATCGACATCGATTATGAAGGGAGGATCGAACCGTTGATCATCGAATCCATCCGCGATCTCAGTGATGCGGCACAAGTCTCGCACGAGCAGCGGCTTTCCGAACTCGGACTGCTGGCGGCCGGTGTGGCGCACGAGATTCACAATCCGCTGGCTTCGGTGCGCATGGGTGTCCAGGGTTTGGCGCGTGACCTCGAAAACGACCGTTGTTCGTTAAGCGATATCGAAGGTTATCTCTGTCTTATCGACAGTGAAATCGACAAGTGCATCGCGGTGACCCGTCGCTTGCTGCTGCTGTCGCGCGCACCGGAAAACAGATTGCAGGTCGTCGATATTTCGCAGGCCCTGGACGACACCATCCGCCTGCTCGAATACGATGCCCGCAGCAAGGGAATCGAGCAGAAAAGCGAAGCGCCTGCCACGCCGGTCAGGGTGCTCGGCGACGATAGTGAATTGCGCATGGTTTTTCTCAACCTCTTACAGAATGGGCATCATGCCATGGCGGCAGGAGGGCGGTTGCTGGCCCGGATCAGTGAAACGCCGGGTTGGGCATGCGTGGAAATCATCGATCAGGGGCACGGTATCGAAGCGGAAAATCTGCCGCACATCTTCGAGCCTTTCTTCAGCCGGCGGGCCGATGGCCTGGCCGGCACCGGACTCGGGTTGACCATCGTCAAGAACATCGTCGAACGTCACCAGGGTCGGATCGAAGTGGCCAGCACGCTCCATCAGGGGACGACTTTTTCGCTGTGGTTGCCTTTGGCTGAAACCAGTTTGCAGACAGTGCAATGAAAAAGAGTTTGTTGGTCATCGACGATGACAAAATCTTCAACGGCCTGTTGTGTCGCCAACTGCAAGGCATGGGTTTTGACGCGATGGGTGTTGGCAGCTGGGCGTCTGCGCGAGCGGCGCTCAAGGAATCCGAACCCGATGCGGTGATTCTCGACTTCAAGCTGCCGGACGCCGATGCCGTGGGGATACTGCCCGAATTGAGCGGTCACTACCCGATCATTGTGCTGACTGGCTTCGGATCGATCCGCAATGCGGTGGACGTCATCCGCCAGGGCGCGACAGATTACCTGACCAAGCCGGTCAACCTCGACGAACTTGAATTGACCGTACGACGTGTGCTCGAAAACGCCCAGCTCAAGGAGGCCAATCAGATCTACCGAGCCCGCTTGTCATCGCGGGATGCCAGCGCCTTGATCGGCGAGAGTGCGGCGATGTGTGAAGTCCGGGCGATGGTCGATACGGTGGCCGCCAACGATACCACCGTCCTCATCCTCGGCGAGTCGGGAACCGGCAAGGAGATGGTCGCCCGGGCCGTGCACGAACGTAGCGATCGCTCGGTTCGCGATCTGGTGGTGGTCGATAGTTGTGGCTTGCAGGAAAGTCTGTTCGAATCCGAATTATTCGGCCATGAGCGCGGGGCTTTCACCGGCGCCGATCGGCGCAAGCGAGGCCTGATCGAAGAAGCGGAAGGCGGCAGCCTGTTTCTCGACGAGATCGGTGACATCGGGCCGGCGATCCAGGCCAAGCTGCTGCGTGTACTCGAAAACGGTTCATTTCGACGCGTCGGTTCGACCAAGACGCTTTCCGCCGACGCCCGTTTCATCGCCGCGACGAACCAGGATCTGGCGGCAATGAGTCGTGAAGGCCGCTTTCGTAGCGATTTATATTTCCGTCTGTCACGCTTCGTCATCAATGTGCCGCCACTGCGCGAACGGCGAGAAGACATTCCCCTGCTCGCCAATCATTTCCTGCAACGGTTTTCGCGGACGGCGGCGCCAATGATCGGTCAGTCGGCGATGAACGTGCTGTTGTCGTACGATTGGCCGGGTAACGTTCGCGAGTTGCGTAATGCGGTCGAGCGGGCGTCGATGCTGGTCCGCTCTGGCAGGGAAATCGGTCTTGAACACCTGGCATTTATTCAGCGCCGCGATGAAGCCGCTGTGACCTTGCGCTTTGCCGGCGAACCGAGTCTTGAACAAATCGAAGAGATCTATTTCCGTCAGGTGCTGTCGCGCCAGGGCGGTAACCGGCAAAAAACAGCCGCTATACTGGGCATCAGTGAAAGACATATCTATCGTTTGATCGACAAATATGGTGCCTGACAGATTGGTCATCCTTCTGTCCCGGAGTCTGACAATATGTCAAACTCCGTTACCAATATAATTCAACATGTTACAATAATCGGGTCATTTTTCTCCTGCCATCCTGTCAGGAGCGTCGAATTCCGGAGCCTCAGAAGATGAGAGCCTTGTTTTAAAAACAGCGCTTTACCGTGTAATATCGGAGCTGGCCCGGGTTTTGCATTCGGGTTGACTACTGGGGCACCGGTGCCTCCATGGATACCTCAGCTGGGGTATTCGCTTACCTATGTCTCTTTTCGAAAAGGGGTTTTGTTATGAAGATGAAGCTGCTTGCTGTTGCCACGATGGCCTGCATCGCCTGTTCCTCCGCTTTTGCTGCCGATCAGGCGGGCATGAGCGGTATGTCCGGCCAAAAAGGCATGAGCGGCATGTCCGGCATGGAAGGCCAAAAAGGCATGTCCGGCATGTCCGGTATGGAAGGCCAGAAGGGCATGTCCGGCATGAGCGGCATGGAAGGTCAGAAGGGTATGAGCGGTATGTCCGGCATGTCGGGTCAGAAAGGCATGAGCGGTATGGACGGTATGTCCGGCATGTCCGGCCACAAAGCCAAAAAAGCTAAGAAAGCCAAAAAAGCCAAAAAAGCCAAGCAAGCCGGTATGAGCGGCATGTCCGGTATGAGCGGCATGGAAGGCCAAAAAGGCATGAGCGGCATGTCCGGCATGGAAGGCCAAAAAGGCATGAGCGGCATGTCCGGCATGGAAGGCAAGAAATAAGTTCTAGTTTCTGGCTGTAGCTCCTCCGAGGGGAGCGATGTTCTCCTGGCATGGTTCCCCTCGATTTTTTTCCGGAGTTCATGATGAAAGCCGATTTGATGGTTCGCCATCACTCTTGCTCCAAGTCTGTTTTTTCTACTTTAGCTGTCCTGGTCGCTGTGTTTGCAGTGATCCCGATTCCGGTGCTCGCTGCGCCAATTGCCGGGCTGGCGCCTTATCAGCGCCCAGAGGGCGCGCCAGTCATTCAACAATTCGAACATTCTCCTGCCTGGAACGAACGCGCGTTGCGCGGCGTCAGCCAGCCGGTCCCTGCCAGTTTCAAGTGGCTGCAGGATCAGGGTGCCTGGTACACACCATTTATTTTGCCTGGCATGCTGGGCTATTACGACCTTCGCCAGTGGCATACGCCGCCGGCCAAGCCAGCGGCGAAAAGCGGACAGTAATTCACGCGTTGCTGGCTGAGTGTGCGCCGGCGTCCGTCAAGTAGCACTGACCAACTCGCCCGTCATCGGGCCAACCGATCGAAGATCATGAAAACCTCGACACTGATGCTAGGCATCGCCGTCCTCGTCGGCGCGACGGTGGGCGTAGGCGCCTGGGTGGCCAACACCCGGCAGGAATCCAAGGCTTCCCAGCAAGCAGAGAGTCCGCCGAATTATCAGCGGGCGGTCTATAGCCCGCTTCATTTCAAGCCGGCAATCGAAAGTGCCAGCGATGAGCAATGCCTGGCCTGCCACAAGGAAGTGCTCGACAGTCGTCCGCGCGCGACTTCCCCAGTTGGCGTGCGCAGCCAGGACGCCAAGGCGTGGTATCAGCAACTAGCCACATACACCGGGGAACAGGATACTTTCCATCGCCGGCACCTGAGCACGCCCTATGCCAAGCAGGTGATGGATCTGAAGTGCAATTTCTGCCATCAGGGACATGATCCCCGCGATGAGGCGCCCGGCACGTCGGCGACCGCCGCCCCGCAGACCGACAACGGCTTCACCTTGCGCAAACAGGTCAACCCGGAAACGACCTGCCTGAAATGCCATGGCCAGATGCCGTGGCAGAACATGGCTCTTCCCGGGCCCTGGACGGAAAGCAAGGAGGCATTTCAGAACAACTGCCTGATTTGCCATGCCAACATCCGTACGGTACGCCACCAGGTCAATTATCTGAAACCCGATGCCATTGAAGCAGCCGGGAAAGAAAGTGGCGATGCCTGTTACGGCTGTCATGGCGGCCGGCCGTGGTACCGCATCAGCTATCCCTATCCGCGCCACGCGTGGCCGGACATGCCGGCCGACACGCCGGACTGGGCGAAAGGGCGTCCGACGGCATCGGAAAGCCGCTTCGCCATTCCATCCGCCACCGCCAAGAAATGACAGGTCTAGCCATGGATACCAAAACGACACCGATCAATCACCCGGCGCGACCGACCTGGGTCGATAAACTGATCAATCCGGCACGTCGCAGCTTTATCAAGACCGCCGCCGCCGGTTCCGCGCTGGCCGCGGCGGGCAGTCTGGTCGAACTGGGCGCTGGCAAGCAGGAAGCCAAGGCCTTTGCTTACGAACCGTACCCGCGCGACGATCAACTGCAGACCGTCGTCACCTCCTGTGACCATAACTGTGGTTCGCGGCACATGCTCGTGGCGCACAAAAAGGGCGACGTGATCGTCCGCCTGTCGACCGACGATGGCCGTTATCAGGCGCAAGGCGCCTTCGGCAAGGACACCGTCGAAGAGCCGCAATTGCGTGCCTGTCTCAGAGGCCGCTCCTACCGTTCACGGCTTTACTCGCCGGAGCGGCTGTTATACCCGATGATGCGCGTCGGCGAACGCGGCGCAGGCAAGTTCAAGCGTGTTTCCTGGGACGAAGCCCTCGATCATGTGGCGAACAAACTGGTCGAGTTGAAACAGAAATACGGACCGACGGCGATGCTCGACCAAGCCTATGCCGGTACCTCGTATGGCGTGCTGCACAAGTCGGACCAGATCGAAGGCTTGCTCGCCCGCTTTCTTGGCATGTTCGGCTGTCGCACCAATTCGTGGTCGGTACCGAGTTATCAGGC
>CAYRXO010000074.1:0-15756 GCA_964428215.1 uncultured Candidatus Accumulibacter sp.
CACGGCGATGTTGTTCAGCGGCGCGTCTTCGTTGGTGGAGAGCGGGCCGTCGTTCACGGCCATCGGCGGATCGTTACGTCCGCTGATGGTCAGCGTCAGCGTACTGGTCGAATAGCCGCCGTGACCGTCGCTGATCGTGTAGGTAAAGGACTCGCTGATCGTTTCGCCAGCGTGCAAAGCAAGCAGCGTGGCGTTGGCGTTGTCGAGCTGGTAACTGTAACTGCCATCGGCGGCGACTTGCAGGCGGCCGTAGTGACCGTCGAGCAGGCCGCCATTGACGACCCCGCTGGCGCCATCGGCATTGGTGAAACTGACAACGGTCAAGGGATCGCCGTCGGTATCGCTGTCCTGGCCGACGGTGCCCGGCGTCAGATCACCGCTGACTGCGTTGTCGCCGGCGTTCAGCGTATGGCTGTCCGCCTGGGCAAGCGGCGCATCGTTCTGGCCGTTGATGGTCAGGGTCAGGGTGGTGTAAGCCGTACCGCCCTCGCCGTCGGATAGGGCATAGGTGAAGATGTCGGTGACGCTCGTACCCGCCGACAGTGCCTGCACCAGCGGATTGCTGTTGTCGAGCTGGTAGCTGTAGCTGCCGTCGGCGTTCAGCGTCAAGGTACCGTAATTGCCTGCTACTGCACTGCCGACCGAACCGATCGGCGCCGAAGCCGCGCTGCCAGCGACGACACCGCTCACCGTCAGCACGGCGCCGTGATCGATGTCACTGTCGTTGGGCAGGACGTTGCCGGTCGCCGGCAACGCCGTATCTTCGACCAGGTGATTGCTGTCGGGCTGTGCGACCGGCAAATCGTTGACACCGGTGATGACCAGCGTCAGCGTCGCGTCGACGTCGATACCGCGCCCGTCGTTGATGGTGTAGACGAAAACGTCGGTGCGCGTTTCGCCGGTTTTCAGCGCCTGCACTTCGGCGTTGCCGTTGTCGAGCAGATAGATATAGCTGCCATCGGCATTCAGCGTCAGCGTACCGAAATCACCGGCGTAACTGGCACCGACTGCGCCATAGGGCAACGCCGGGTCGGCACGGCGAACGGTCGTCACGGTGAGCGGATCGCCATCCGGATCGACGTCCTGCGCACTTGCCATGCTCGAGGTAGCGCCACTGCCAGTCGTCTGCGATCCGCTGATGACATTGCCACTCGCCTGATTCTGCTCTTCGGAAACCTGGTTCTCGTCGTTGCCAGCGTACGGCGCGTCGTTGGTACCGTGGATGGTGATGGTGATCGTCGCCGTCGAGGTACTGCCATTGCCGTCGCTGATGGTGTAGGTGAAGGTTTCCGTGCGCGACTCGCCGCTTTGCAGCGTCTGGATGACCGGATTGGTCTGATCGACGTTGTAGGTGAAGGTGCCGTCGGCGTTGAGGGTCAAGGTACCGAATGTACCGCTGGTCGGCCCGCCGACACTGCCGCCGCTGACGGCACTGACCGTCAACAGATCGGCGGCATCCGGATCGCTGTCGTTGGTCAGCACGTTACCGGCAATCGGCGTGCCACCCGGCAGGCCAGCCGTATCGACGGTCGCGTAAGCGTCGTCGTTGGCCAGCGGCGGGTCGTTCTGTCCAACGATGTCGATGGTCAGGGTCGTCCATGCCGTGCCGCCTTTGCCGTCGCTGATCTGATAACTGAAGGTTTCCTGCCGCGTTTCGCCGGCAGTCAGCGCCTGGACGAGCGGATTGGCGCTATCGAGGGCGTAGCTGTAGCTGCCGTCGGCATTCAGCGTCAATTGCCCGAAGTCGCCCGCCAAGGGAGCGCCCGGCGAGCCGGCGAGTCCGTTGGCGTTGTGCAGGGCGATCACCTGCAGGCTGTCGCCGGTGTCGGGATCGCTGTCGACGCTGCCGGCAACGGTCGACGGCTCACCACTACCAGAGATCCGCCCGCCGCTCAGAACGTTGCCGCTCGCCGTCGCCTGGTCTTCGCTCAGCGTATTGCTGTCCGGTTGCGCGGTCGGTACGTCGTTGACGCCGCTGAGGGTGATCGTCACCGTCGCGCTGTCGGTGCCGCCGTGGCCGTCGTCGATGCTGTAGCTGAAACTGTCGCTGGCAGTCTGTCCGACGGCCAGCGCCTGCGAGGTGGTACCGTTCGGCGTGAAGGTGTAGCTGCCGTCGGCATTCAACGTCAGGCTGCCATACGTGCCGACGATCGGCGTGCCGATGTTGCCCGGCAGACCATTGACAGCGCTGACCGTCAAAGCGTCGCTCGTGTCCGGGTCGCTGTCGTTGGCCAGCGCGTTGCCGACCACGTTCGGCGCATTGGCCGGCAGGCTGCTGCTGTCGTTGACGGCAACGGGCGTATCGTTCGTCCCGAGGATGGTGATGACGACGTTCGCCGTTGCCGTACCACCCTTGCCGTCACTGATGGCATAGGTAAAGCGGTCGCTCAGTGTTTCACCGACGGCCAGCGCGCCGACCGTCGGGTTGGCATTGTCGAGCGTATAGATGTAACTGCCATCGGGCGCAAGGAACAAGCTGCCGTAGACACCGCTGACGCTGGTGCCGGCGCCGCTGACCGCGACGCAATCGGCCAGCGGCTGATCCGCGCCGGCAACGACGCCGCTGACCAGCAGCGGATCGGCGTTGAGATCGCTGTCGTTGTTCAGCACGCCGCTGGCGGCTGCGATCGTGAGGCTGGGCGTTCCTTCGTTGATGGCATTGGCGTCGGCGAGCGCGACCGGCGCATTGTTGCTGCCGGTAATGGTGATCGTCAGCGTCGCGCTGGCGGTACCGCCGTGACCGTCCGAAACGGTGTAGGTGTAGGTTTCGTTCACGGTCTGTCCGGCACCGAGCGCGGCGACCGTCGGATCGGCGGTATTGACCGTGAAGCTGTAGCTGCCGTCGGCATGCAGGGCCAGTGAACCGGACGGACGCACCAGCGGCGTGTCGAGCGTGCCGCCGCCGAGAGCGCTGACGACCAGCGGCGCACCGTCGACGTCGCTGTCGTTGGCCAGCACCGTGCCGCTGATGGGAACGACTGCCGTCTTGGCAACGCTGTTGCTATCCGGCTGTGCCAGCGGATCATCATTGATCGGAACGACATCGACCGTCGTCGTGGCCACCGCCGAAGCTTGCTGGCCGTTCGGCGCGGCGTCGGAATTGGCGTCGCGTACGCTCCACTCGATCGTGCGCGTGCCGTTACCCGGGTCGTCGGAGGTCGAATCGAAGGTGATGCTGCGCAGGGCCGTCTGATAAGCGGCCAGGGAAGCCGTGCCGCTGAGCGTCAGCGTGCCGGTCGCCGCGGTGTACACACCGCTGATGCCTGACTGGTTGGTGAAATTCAGACGGTCGCCGGCGATCAGTCCGCTGGCGATGCGCACCGTCGCCGAAACGAGTTGCGTATCGTCGACATCGCTCAACCCGAGTGCCGGTTCGAGTGCGATGGCCGGCGCGTTTTCGGTATAGCTGCGATTGTGACCAGCGCCAGCGAGCGTCGGTGCGTCGTTGACCGGCGTCAGGTTGATGCTGCGCGTGCTGCTCGTCGTCTGCGCACCAGCGCCGTCGGAATTGCCGTCGGTCACGCTATAGCTGATCGTCCGCGCCGGCATGCTGGTGTCGATCGTCGGATCGTCGCTGCTGCTGGCAAAAGTCAGCGAACGCAGCACGGCCTGATAATCGGCCGTACTCGCCGCGCCGCTCAAGGTCAGCACGCCGGTTGCCGGATTGTAGTTGGCGACGATGCCGGTACTGCCGGTGTCGACTGACAGCGTGTCGCCGGCAACGAAACTGCCGATGCTGAAGCTGGCCGAACTCATCGTCGTATCGTCGACGTCGCTCAAAGTCAGCGCGCCATCGACAGTGACGGCCGTGCCCTGCTCGATGTAGCTGACCGCCGGCGGTGCGGCGGAAATCACCGGTGCGTCGCCGAGCCGGGTGATGTTGATGACGATATCACTGCTCGCCAGCAGGCGGCCGCCGGTGCCCTGGTCGACGCCCGTGCCGGCCGTGCCGCTGCCGCCGGTGGTCGGGTTCTGGTCGTTGACGCTGACGCTCAGGGTGACCGACGCCGGCGGGTCTTCGCTGGCATTGCGGTAAGTCAGCCCTTGCAGCACCGTGTCGGCGCGCGATGCGGTGGCGCTGCCGTTGAAAGTGATCGTCAACTGGCCGCCGGATTGTGTGTAGGTGCCGACGACCGTACCGGAAACCAGCACGTTGCCGCTGCCACTGCCGGAAAAGCTCACGCTGCCAATGGCGCCGAAAACGTCGTCGGCGTTGGCGCCACCGCTGCGCGCGACGGTCAGCGTCGCCTTGTTCCAGTTCGTGGCGTCGAGTTCGGGGTCCGAGAGCACGGCATTGGCGTCGATCTGCACCGCAGTGCCGTTTTCGACGTAGTTGCCGCTGCGCACGGCGTCGAGCGCGCTGATGCCCGGAGCATCATTCACGCGCGTGATGGCGACATTGACCGAGGCCAGCGCGGTCAACATGCCGCCGCTGCCCTGATTCTGTCCCGTACCGGCCGTGCCGCTGCCGCCGGTCAGACTATTCTGGTCGTTGAGCAGGAAATTGATCTGCACCGTCGCCGGCGGCGTGTCGGACGTGTTGCGGTAGGCCACCGCGCCCATCGCCTGGGCCACCTGGGACGCGGTCGCGCTGCTGTTGAAGGTCATCAGCAGCGTACCGCCGCTGTTGCTGACCGTGCCGATAGTCACCCCATCGACCAGCAGATTGGCACCGGAAAGTTCGACGCCGCTGTTGTCACCGGTGCTGCCTGAGGCATCGACAAAGCTGAAGACGTCGCTGGCCGAAGCCGTGCCGCTGCGTTGCACGCTTAATGTCGCGCCGTTCCAGCCAGAAGCACTGACGTTCAATTCGGTGTCGGCGACGCTGGCCGCGCCATCGGCATCGAGCTGCACCGGGGTGGCTTGTTGCTCGATCAACGCCGGCGTGCCGGCCAGCCCGCTGATGCTCGGCAGGTCATTGACCGGGTTGACCGTCGTGTTGAGCGGAATCGCGGCTGCCGACCAGGTGTTGCTGCCGCCGAGCAGCGCGGAGAGATCGCTGCTGGCGGCGAAAGCTTGTGCCGAATCGGCCAGGCGCACCGACAAACCGCCCGGAGTGCCGGCGTAGTCGGCGATCGGGAAGAAGGCGATCTTGGCACTGCTCGGTAGAACCAGCGCGCTGCTGTCGCTGGTCGCCGCCGGGACGGTCGTCCAACTCACGCCGTTGTCGGTCGAATATTTCCAGACGCCTTGCGTTACGGGATCGGCGCCATTGCCGACGATGGCCACTCCGCCGAGCGCCGTCGCCGACGAACCGCCGCTGACGGTATCGGTAACGTCGGAATAGTGGCCGCTGGCCAGCGAAGCCAGCGTCGCACCCACCGGTGCCGCGCTGTCCTCGTTGATCGCCGCCAAGGTCAGGCTGCCGCTGGCGATTGGCGCGTCATTGACCGGCGTCACGGTGACAGCGAGGGTAACGGCATTGGCCGAGCTGGAATAGGCAGTCGTGCCGCCGGTCGCCGCGCCGCTCAGATCCGGGCCGTTGCCGGTGGTCACCGCGCCGGCCGAATCGTCGATCAGGCGCACGCTCAACGGCCCGGGCGTGCCGTTCCAGTTGGCCGCCGGCAGGAAACGGATCTGGTCGCCCGCCTTGAGCAGGAAGGGCGCCGCCAGCGAGGGCGACGCCGGCAGATCGGTCCACCCGGCGCCGCTGTCGTACTGCCAGTTGCCCTGGGCGGCCGTGGCGGAATTGCCGACGATGGCCACTCCGGCCAGAGCGTTGGCCGTTGAACCACCGCTTTGCGTGTCGGTGGCGTCGGAAAAAGTCGGACCGAAAATCGCGCTGACCGTCGAACCGGCCGGCGTGCTGTCCTCGGCGATACTGCCCAGGCTGGTGCTGGCCGCCGTGCGCGTCGGCGCATCGTTGATCGGCGAGATGGTGATCAGGACGTTTTTGCTGTCGGTGAGCGCACCGCCAACCCCGGTGTTGCCCTGGTCGTCGACCGTGATGCTCAGCGTCTGCTCGTTGCCGCCGCCGACCGTGTTGAGATTGGCGGTGGGCGTGAACCTGAGCGTTGCCAGCGCGGTGTTGATTGCCGCTTTGGTGCCGGTAAACACCATTTTGCTGTCGGCTGTGCCGTCGCCGGTGCTGAAAGTCAGCCCGGCGATCGTGCCGAGAGTCAGCGTACCTTTCGGTGTCGCACCCAGGTCGAGGGTGACTTTTTCGCTGGTCCCGAAGTCATCCGGGTCGCTGATCGACAGACCGGCGAGGAGATTGCCGCTGCTGTCTTCATTGACCGACGCGGTGGCCGGCGCCGTGACCGATGGCGCGTCATTGGTGCCGGAAATATTGATGGTGAAGGTTTTCTGCGTCGTGTTGTTGCCGCCGACCCCGGTGATTTCCTGTCCGTTCTGCCGATCATCGACCGTCGTGGTGATCAGGATGGTCTGGTCGACGTTGGCATCCGTCGGTGCGTAATTCATCGCGTTGAGCGTCGCGGTGACATCGGCGACATTGCCTTTGACGACGAGGGTCGCCGTGCCGTTGTTATCGACGACCGCTGCGCCGCTGGCAACGGCGTTGAGCGCGCCATACGCCGCGCCGCCCTGGGTAGCGGCAACGGTGACTTCGACATAATCGTTGGCGCCCTGGGCGATATCCACCGCATCACCAACCGCGAAGCTGGCCGGCAGCGGCAGGCTGAGATCGGAGGCCATCGTCTGGTTGCCGGGAACGCTCAACGTCGGTGCGTCGTTGACCGGCACGATGTCGATGGTGTTGTTAACCGTCGCCGTCTGCGAACCGCCGGCATGGTTGAAGTCGACGACCGTCGTTTCGAGATACAGCGGGCCGTTGTTGAAATTGGCGATCGGGCTGAAGGTCAGGGCGTTCAGCGCATCCTGCACCTTGTCGATCGGTCCGCTCAGCGTGACGGTGTTGCTACCCGATCCGGATGACGACGCCAAACCGGTCGTTGTGCCGATGGTCAACAAGCCTTGCGTCGCAGCGTTCGCCAGCGTGGTATGCCCGGCGTCGCTGTACAAGCGGACGGTAAGGGTAACGTTCTGGCCGAAACTGTCGACGTCGCTGAGCGTGAAACCGTTCAGTGTCAGCGTGGCGTCTTCATTGACGGAGTAGGCAGTCGGGTTGCTCAGCGTCGGCGGATCGTTGCTGTTCGAGGCGTAAAGCACGATGTCCTTGCTGATGCGGTTGTTGCTGGCATCGATGGGCGTGCCGTCGGCGTTGTCCGGCGCCGGGCCGCCGTTGGCGCCGCTGGTCAACACACCGCCGCTGTCGTACAGCCGGTCGTCGACGGTGACGCGGATCTTGTAATCACTGGCGTCGGCGTCGGCGGTGAAGGCGATGTTCAGCGAGCCGATCGCCGCATCGACTTCCGCCTTGCTGCCCTGGATGATCAGCGAATTGCTGCCCTTGCCGGCGACGTAGGCCAGCCCACCGCTCGGGTCGCTGGCGGTGTAGTCGAGCTGTGCAGCGCCGACCAGCACATTGCCGCTGTCGAGCACCTGCACTTCGACCCGGATGAAGTCGGTCTCGCCAGTACTCAGGCCGTTGGCCAGATCCGGATCGGCGATGCTGATACCGGCCACTGCCGTCGTACCGCCACCGGCAGCAAAGGCATTGACCTGGCTGGGAACGTTCAGGGTCGGCACGTCGTTACGCGGCGTAATTTCGATCAGATAGGTCGATGCGGTTGGTACCGAGCCCTGGGTGAAGGTTTGCGAGTCATTGACGATGAAATCGCCGTCGCTGACGACGTAGCTGAAGCTGTCGCTGTAGGTTTCGCTGCCGTTGTGCTTGTAGCTGATGCGGCCGTTGTCAAGATCGTCCTGCGTGAATACCGAACCGACGCCGAGTCCGCTGCCGTTCAATAACAGTTGCCCGGTCGTTGGCGCGTCGGTGATCCGGTACTGGCGCTGGATTGATGAGTTATCGTTGTCGCCAAAAACGAGATGCGCGCCAGCGGCGGCCGTCGGCACGCCCGAGCCGCTAACGCCGTTGACCGTCGCATAGCCCGAGGCGCCCCCGATGACTGCCGTTGCGCCTTCCTCAATCGCGCCGGCTTCACTGGCGATCAATTGTGATTTGTGGAAATACGCGGGCGCATCGTTGATCGGATAGACACCGATGGACAGAGTCACTTCGGCGCCTTCGCTGCTTTGGTTGGTGGCGGAGATCAGTCCGACGCCGGCATCGTCGATCGGCACCAGTTTGATCTGATCGCTGTAATGTTCTGAGCCGTCGTGCAGGTAGACCAGTTTGCCGGCCGCCAGTTGCGCGGCAGTGACGACCGTGCCGACGGTCGCTGCGACGCCATTGAGCGTCGTCAGACTGCCATAGGTCGGCAGCGCGGTAATCCGGAAGCTCAGCGCCTGATTGACCGCGTAGCCGGTTTCCGGCGTCAGGTCGGAGAACGAATTGTCGCGGTCACTGAGAGCGATGTGGCTCGGCAGCAGCGCGATCGACTGCCCTTCGGCGACGAAGACCGTCGAGGTCGTCGCTGTCGGCGTATCGTTTTGCGGTGTCGTGCTGATGGTGAAGGTTTGCAGCGTACTGACCAGCTTGCCGTCGGAAACGGTGTACTCGAACTGGTCGACGAAGTCCTCATTGCCGTCATGCACGAAGGCCACGCGGCCGTGATCGATATCGTCCTGGGTGAAGGTCTGGTTGATCAGCAGGCGGATGCCATTGAGGGTTACCGCACCGCTGGTCGGCAACGCGTGCAGGCGATAGACCAGTTCGCTGGCGGTCTGTTCGGCATCGGTGGCGTCGAGCATGCCGAGCAGGCCGCTGGTCAGTGTGGCGGTGGCGCTTTCGACGATGTCCAGATGCTGCGTGCCGCCCGGCGTCGGCGCGGTGTTGATCGCCAAGGGCAAGGGCACGGGGTTGCCGTCGGCCGGCTCGGTCGTCGGCACGACGACGTTGAAGGTATTGACCGTCAGCGGGCTGTTCTGGGCACTGGTATCGTAGATACCGCCGTCGCGTGCATCCGGCAGGATGCGTTGACCGCTGTCCTTGACGGTGAAGCTGATGCTGTCGGTACGCGCTGCGCCGGTCGCCGGGGTGTGCGAGACGTAAACCAATCGGCCAGCATCGATATCGGCCTGCGTGAAGCCGGCGCCGGCAATCAACAACTGTCCACCAAGCATGAAATAGCCGAGCGCAGGATCGGGAACCGCCGTCAGGGTATAGGTCAGATTGATCGGCGGCGAATCGACGTCGCCGACCTGCAGCATGGTATTGGTCACCGTCAGTGTTGAACCGCTCAGTGTTTGCGGCACGTTGATCGTCAGCAGCGGGTCGTCGTCGTTGGGGTAGATGACGAGGTTGGCCGTCGCGCTGGTCGTCGCCGGCGTGCCGGCGCCACCACCGGCGTCGGTCACCGTAAAGTCGAAACTGTCACTGGTCGTTTCGCTGCCATCATGGCTGTAAGTCAATAGCGTCAGGTCAGCAACCGCAAATGGCGCAAGAGGCGTGGCGGCGGCAATCGGACTGCCGTTGTAATAGAGCGTGCCGTGCGTCGGCAAGCTGGTGATTTGATAGCTATGCGTCGAGTCGTCGGCATCGACGACGGTGATCGCCCCGCGGTTGCCGCCGATCAGTGCGGGCAAGGCGCCATTGCTGTCCAGGCGGACGTTGCTTTCTCCCTCAATGACCGTGATGGTTGCCGCCACTGCCGGCGCCTGATTGACCGGATTGATGTGTACCGTCACCTGCTGGTCGGTGAGCAAACCGCCGGCGCCATCGTCGTACGTGAGCATGAAGACGTCATCGGCACCACTCGCTCCCACCTGGCTGCCGTCGTGGGTGTAGGAAAGTCGTTGAATATCGGCCAGCGAGAGGGTCGCGCCGAGCGCCACCGGCGTGCCGTCGATCTTCAACGTGCCGTGCGCCGGCAGACCGGCGATCTTGGCGATGGTCTGTACGGCGCTGTTGTCGACGTCGCTCAATCCCAACTGGCTTTGCGTGAAGCCTTCGCTGCCGAGAGCGCTGGCCACGGCGAAACTGGCCGAACCGCCTTCGTTGACCACCAGCGCACTGCCGCCGGCAGCGGCGGGGATGTCATTGACCGGTGAAACGACCGGGTGGATCGTCAGGGTGGCCGGTCCGTCGCCGTTGCTCAGGTCGGACACCGAAAGAACGATCGCCGGCGAGGCATGGCTGCCGTTGATGTTGCTGTCCGGGGTAAACACCATGCCGTTCAAAGCGCTGTTGATCGCCGCCAGCGAGCCGCTGATCGATACGCTGGCACTGTTGTCGCCGCCGCCGAGTGAAATCCGGCCGGCGGTGCTGCTCAGGGTGGCGCGCATGGTCGGCGAATTGCTGTCGCCATCGGCGACGCTGACGCCGGTGATCGTCATCGGCGTGTCTTCGGCGGTCGTTCTCGGCTGGGTAACCGTGTCGGTGATCGTCGGCGGGCTGCCCAACAAGCCGCTGTAGGCCGTCGCTGTCAGCGACGTCGCTTCGATTGCGCCGGTCGCCGCCTCCAGGCGCCAGTCGCCGCCAAGCGCAGCGTTGCCGGTGGCATTGGTCGACGCGGCGATGTCGGCGGCGGTCAACGTCGCCAAGCGGGTCAACAGGGCCGCGCCGTCAGCACCGGCGCCGATATCGCAACCGTAAAGCAGGATGTCGGCCGAAGCGCTCAAGCGGGCCGCCCAGGAAGCGAGCAAGGTCGCGTTTTCGTCGAGCTTGGCCATATCGACCGCCTCCCCGCCAATGGTCAGCGAGCCTTGCCGACCGTGGCTGACGATATGCACGGCATCGAGCGGGCCGCTTTGCGCGGCGTCGACGATTGCCTGCGTGATCGCTGTCAGGGCATCGGCCTGTGCCGGAACGACAGTCAGCGTCGCATCGGCCGGCAGGGCGGCCAGGAGTCCACCGTCACCGGCAAGCCGGCTATCGATGATGTACAGCTGATGCGCGTTTTTTGTCGCGACAGAGGCGGTGTCACCCGTGACCGTGGTCGGCGTGACGAACGCCGCGGCGTCAGGTTCGGCAGCCGCCTGAGCAGGAGGCGCAAAGTCAGCCTGCTCCTGCACATCGACCGCCAGAGCGCCGTCGAACATCAGACGGGGTTCCAAAGCCAGCGCAACGCTCCGCGAGCGCCATCCGGAATATTGTTTTTTCATGTTTTTCCATACTCCCGCATGCCGAACGGCGGCAATGACCGACGAACATTACAGAGTATTGTACGAAACGAATCGTTATATACAAATTAAACAAGGTAATTGTCGGGGCTATCAATCTGCAAGCCGCTGAAAGAATGACTATTTTTTGTTCTGACTCGATTTGTCCATCGGCCAGATCAGGCAATGATCAGCACATTTGCAACGTCTCGAGGTGATGAGAGCATCCGTCGCGTCCGATCAACATTGACAGTGGCATACCTTCCCGGAGGACTCGGTAACTGCTTTCACCAGGCGTGTATTCCGTCCCTCGACTGTCCGAGATTTCACGGTTGTCCAATGGCGCGCGTTTCCGAAACGGCGTATGCCGGTTTGCGCGCCTCGTCCTGTAAGTCAAATGCTCGATCAAACGGCAGACGGGTGCACGCGAGCGCCCGATGCTGCTTTCCGGGGAGGATGGCAAGGCTACTTTCGGCGAGTCAAGCCGAAGTCACTGACGCAGGTCGACGCTACTGGTCGCGCCGGCCCGTTCGATGGCTGCGATCACCACCTGCGCCGTATCGAAACCGGTTTGTTCGGCGATTTCGACCATGCACGTCGGACTGGTGACGTTGATTTCGGTCAGCCAGTCGCCGATGACGTCGAGGCCGACGAGCAGCAGACCACGGGCGGCCAGGACCGGCGCCAGCGTCGCGGCGATCTGCCGGTCGCGCGCGCTGAGGGGCTGTGCGACACCGCGTCCGCCGGCGGCGAGATTGCCACGCGTTTCGCCGGCTTTCGGGATACGTGCCAGACAATAGGGCATCACTTCGCCGTCGACGAGCAGGATGCGCTTATCGCCGACGGTGATTTCGGGAATGTAGCGCTGCGCCATGATCGTCCGCCGGCCGTGGCGGGTCAGCGTCTCGACGATGACGTTGCGATTGGCGTCGTCCTGGCGGACGCGAAAAATCTCGCTGCCGCCCATGCCGTCGAGCGGTTTGAGGATCACGTCGTTCTCGCCGTCGATGAAGGCGTGGATACGCGCCGGGTCGCGGGCGATGACCATCGGCACGGCGAATTGCGCGAATTCGACGATCGCCAGCTTCTCCGAGTGGTCGCGCAAGGCTTGCGGCCGGTTGAAGATACGCGCGCCTTCGGCTTCGGCGCGTTGCAGCAGCCAGGTGCTGGTGACGTATTCCATGTCGAACGGCGGGTCCTTGCGCATCAGCACCGCTTTGAAATCGCGCAGCGCGACGGTGTCGCGGTCGATTTCGACGTACCAGTCGTGGTCGTCGGCGAGCAGCTCGATATGCCGTGCGTCGGCGCAGACGCCATGCAGCGGCGACCAGTGGATCGCCTGCTGCTGGATGGTCCACACGGCATGCCCGGCGGCCTGCGCCGCGCGCATCATGGCGATGCTGCTGTCCTTGTACGCCTGCAGCGAGGCGAGTGGATCGACGATGAAGGCGATGCGCATCAGCGTTCCTCGAGTGGTGCCGTCCGTTCGAGTTCGAGCGAGGCGGCGAGTTGCGCCAGACGGGCGACGACGCCGTAAGCGTAAAAACGGTTCGGCGCCGCGTCGGGGTTCTGGCAATGGTCGGGCAGCGAACAACTGGTTTCGAACGCCAACGGCTCGAAGTGCATTCCCGGCGCGTTGAGGTTTTCGTCCTTGCCGCGCTGACGATGCACACGGTAAAAGCCGCCGACGACGAAGCGGTCGATCATATACACCACCGGTTCGGCGACGCCTTCCGCTTCACCCCTGCCGACCTGTTCGTAGGTATGCACGCCTTCCTGGATGATCACCTGCGAGACGGCCATCCCCTCCTTGATCACCGACATCTTGTTGCGCTGGCGACGATTGAGGCCGGTGACCTGCGCCGCATCCTTGACCGTCATGACGCCCATGCCGTAAGTGCCGGCGTCGGCCTTGACCACCACGTACGGCGTTTCGTTGATGGCGTACTGCCGGTACTTCTCGCGGATCATCTGCAGAACGGCGTCGACGTTGGCCGCCAGACAGTCTTCGCCTTGCCGTTCGTGGAAGTTGACGCTGTCGCAGACCGAGAAATAGGGATTGATGCGCCACGGGTCGATGCCGACCAGCTGCGCGAAATCGGCGGCAACCTGATCGTAAGCGGTGAAATGATTCGATTTGCGGCGCACCGCCCAGCCGGCGTGCAGCGGCGGCAGAACGAACTGTTGCTCGAGACGTTGCAGGATGGGCGGAATCCCTGCCGACAGATCGTTGTTGAGCAGGACGACGCAGGGATCAAAATCGGCTAGCCCGAGGCGATTGCCCGTACGCCGCAGCGGTTCGAGGAGTAGTGACGAGCCGTCGGGCAGATCGACCGGCGTCGGACGCTCGATTTCCGGCAACAGCGAACCGAGGCGAACCTGCAGACCGGTCAGGCGCAAGAGGGTCACCAGACGGGCGACGTTCTGCAGATAGAACTGATTGCGCGTATGGTTCTCGGGAATCAGCAGCAGCTTGCGCGCCACCGGGCAGATGCGGTCGATCGCCGACATCGCCGCCTGCACGCACAGCGGCATGAAACTCTGATCGAGGTTGTTGAAGCCCCCCGGAAAAAGGTTCATGTCCACCGGCGCGAGCTTGAAGCCGGCGTTGCGCAGGTCGACCGAACCATAGAACGGCGGTCGGTGTTCCTGCCATTGGCCGCGCAGCCAGCGCTCGATGTCCGGCATGGCGTCGAGAAAACGACGTTCGATGTCGAGTACGGGACCGCTGAGCGCGGTGGTCAGACGTGGCACCATCGGTAGGCTTTCCGTTCAGTCGCTTTGCACGTCGTCAAAAGGGATTTCCAGTCCGCGAAGCGGAAGCTGCTGGACGACGCGCGATCTTACACTGCTCCCGGGCAGGAAAGCGCGAAACGACTCGGGCAGCGGCGTCTGTTCCAGGCTGCGCTGGGTGAACAGATGACGCCCATCGCAGACGAAACCGAGCTCGTGCCAATCGACAGCGTTCAGAGCGGCGGCGAATTGGCGCACATCGACCCGGGTGTCGAGTGGAAAGAGGGCCATCACCGAACCGTCATAATGTGGGCAGTCATGGACAAAGAACGGTTGCGGACGACGGGTCTTGTTATTGACGTAAACGCGCGGCTGCGCGGATTGGTAGTAGCCGCGCCCCCATTGCCACCAGTTCGTCTCGTCGAAAGGCCGCACGCGGCGCGCCAGCAGGCGCTCGCGGTACGGACGCAGGACGGCGGGCGGCGGCTCGCCGGCTTCGCACCACAACATGCGCCGGGTCTCGCCGGTCGTCGCGGTCGATGAACAGACGAACTGACGGTTGCCGTAATGATCGCTGACATAGATCTCGTCGGCCCCCGACACGGCGCCGACCTTGACAAAAGCCAGATCGGCGAGCCGCAAGGGGTAGTCGTCGCGGGTGAACAGCAACTGCCCGCCGCTTTCCAGGAAATGCCGCGCCTCCCAGTCCAGCCGTGTCAATCCGCGCAGACCGTCCGAGAAGCCCTGCGCGGCGTAGCGCGTGCGCCGACTGGTGTCGTCGCGCTGAAAACGCCAGATGGCGCAATTCGGCGTCGCGTCATCGAAGACGCGCGTGTCGCCGAGATCGACGAAATCGGTAATCGTGCCGCTGGCGAAGAGCAGTCGGTTCAGCGGTACCGACGACGTCGCCTTGATGAAGTCGCGCGGCGTGATGAAGATCAGTTCGCCGCCCGGTGCCAGGTGCCGCAAGCATTTTTCGATGAACAGCAGGTAGAGATTGGCGCGCCCGTCGAGCAAGCTGCGCCGCTGCAGTTCGCGTGTCGACGCGGCGATTTCCTGGTAGCGCACGTACGGCGGGTTGCCGATGATCGTCGCAAACTGCTCCTTTTCCGGCAGAGCGAAGAAATCCATCACCCGCGCGCCGTGTGGCGCGTGCCGGGAGTCGATTTCGATGCCCAGCGCGAACGGAAAGTGCTGCAGAAAAGCGCCGTCGCCGCAGGCCGGTTCGAGCACCCGACCGTTATTGCGCACCAGAGAGCGCATCAGATCCACCACTTCCGGCGGCGTGAATACCTGGCCGAGCCGGCTGACGTCCCTTGCGGCGATAGCAGGCAACGGATCGCTCATCGTGCCGACCGTCCGCTCAACGTCCCCCCCACGGCATCACCGGGACGGTCGACACGCTGTTCGCCGGCGCGCCGTCGATCACCTTGCGGCTGATCGCCAGATAGACCAGCGTGTTGTGCGCTTCGTCCCACAGCCGTATGACGCGCGTTTCCTTGAACAACAAAGAGGTATCCGCCGAAAAGACGGTCGCTTCCCTGGCCAGTTTCGCCGGCAAGGTGATCGGCCCGCTCTGCCGGCAGGACAGTGAGAATTGCGACGGGTCTTCGGCGACGCCGATCGTTCCCTTGACGCCGCCTTTCCTGGCCTGACTGACGTGGCAGGTGACTCCGGCGATCTGCGGATCGCTGAAACTTTCGACGCACACCTTGTGGTTGGCGCCGAGCAGCTTCCATTCGGTCGTCACGCAAGCCAGTTCCTCGGCCGTGCCCGAGGCCGAAAAAAGCAGCAGCGCGGCGCCGAACAGCGACGGCAACACCTTGGCCCGGCGGTCCTCCCGATACTCAACAGTCGCGCGATTTGGCAACTTTCTCTCGCCCCTTGTGGGCATAAGCGCTAACTTTAATATTCATGACATCATCGTCTCACATTGAT
>CAYRXO010000075.1:0-15726 GCA_964428215.1 uncultured Candidatus Accumulibacter sp.
GTGAAGGCGGCCGTACCGTCGGTGCCGGTGTCGTCGCCAAAATCATCGAGTAATCTCAATACGGTTGCCGCGCGGATTCCCCATGGGTCCGCGCAGTCTCTGCTGCAGGGGTATAGCTCAACTGGCAGAGCGTCGGTCTCCAAAACCGAAGGTTGGGGGTTCGATTCCCTCTGCCCCTGCCATGTATTTAACCAAAGCGGACGAAATGGCCGATAAGTTCAAGTTTGCGCTGGCGCTATTGCTGCTTGCGGCCGGCGTGGCTGGCTTTTACCTGCTTGCCGAGCAGGCGATGATCTTGCGAGTGCTGGCCGTTCTGGTCGGTGTCGGTCTGGCTGCCGCAATGGCTTGGCAGACCGAGCCTGGGCGTCGGTTTTTCGCTTTCGCCAAAGAATCTACCACCGAAGCCAAAAAAGTGGTCTGGCCGTCACGCAAGGAGACGATGCAGGCGACGGGTCTGGTTTTCCTGTTCGTCGTGACGATGGCCCTTTTTCTCTGGCTGACCGACAAGAGCCTGGAATGGGTTCTTTATGACTTGGTCTTGGGGTGGAGAAAATCATGAGCATGCGTTGGTATGTGGTGCACGCCTATTCTGGCTTCGAGAAAAGTGTTCAGCGTGCCCTCGTCGAACGCATACAGCGTAACGGGATGCAGGATGCTTTCGGGCGCATTCTGGTGCCGGTCGAAGAGGTCGTCGAACTCAAGATGGGGCAGAAAAGCATCTCCGAGCGCAAATTCTTCCCCGGTTATGTGCTGGTTGAAATGGAGATGAACGACGACTCCTGGCATCTGGTCAAGAGTACGCCGAAGGTTACCGGCTTCGTCGGCGGTACCGCCAACAAGCCGACGCCGATTTCCGAAAAGGAAGTCGAAAAGATCATGCAGCAGATGCAGGAAGGCGTCGAGAAGCCGAGGCCGAAAGTGTTGTTCGAACCGGGCGAAGTCGTTCGGGTCAAAGATGGGCCGTTTACCGACTTTCATGGTTCCGTCGAACATGTCAATTACGAAAAGAATCGTTTGCGCGTTTCGGTGACCATTTTTGGTCGACCGACGCCGGTGGAACTGGAATTCGGACAGGTCGAAAAGGCTTGATCGTTTCCGGCAAGTCGTCGCTGAGCCAAGGTTCGCCTGCGCACAACTTGCCGCCGTGCGGCTTGCATGGGCCGCGTTTGTCATTTGGGGAGCGTTCGATTGAGCGCGTTTGCACCCGCAAGGAGGATTTGAAGAGTGGCGAAGAAAATAACCGGTTATATCAAGCTGCAGGTGCCGGCGGGTAAAGCCAACCCGTCGCCGCCGATCGGCCCGGCGCTCGGTCAGCGCGGTCTGAACATCATGGAGTTCTGCAAAGCTTTCAATGCCCAGACGCAGGGTATGGAGCCGGGTTTGCCGATTCCGGTGGTCATTACCGCCTTTGCCGACAAGAGCTTCACTTTCATCATGAAAACGCCGCCGGCGACGGTGTTGATCAAGAAGGCGATCGGTTTGCAGAAAGGTAGCGCCAAGCCGAATACCACCAAAGTCGGCAAGTTGACGCGTGCACAGCTTGAAGCCATAGCGACGCAGAAAATGCCCGATTTGACCGCTGCCGATCTCGATGCCGCCGTGCGTACCATCGCCGGCAGTGCCCTGACCATGGGCGTCACGGTGGAGGGAGTTTGACATGGCGACATTGAGCAAGCGTCAAAAAGTCGTCAAAGGCAAAATCGATCGCAGCAAAAGCTATCCTGCCGCCGATGCCCTGAAAATCGCCAAGGATCTGGCGACGGCCAAGTTCGACGAGTCGATCGACGTCGCCGTTTGTCTGGGGGTCGATCCGCGCAAGTCGGATCAGATCGTGCGCGGTTCGGTGGTTCTGCCGGCAGGTACCGGCAAAACGATCCGTGTGGCTGTCTTCGCCCAGGGCGACAACGCGGCGGCAGCCAAAGCGGCGGGTGCGGATATCGTCGGTTTCGACGATCTGGCGGCCGAAGTCAAGTCGGGAGTGATCAACTTTGACCGGGTGATTGCCACGCCGGACGCAATGCGCGTCGTCGGTCAATTGGGCCAGATACTCGGCCCGCGCGGCTTGATGCCGAACCCGAAGGTCGGTACGGTGACCGCCGATGTGGCTACCGCCGTCAAGAATGCCAAGGCCGGGCAGGTGCAGTACCGGACGGACAAGGGTGGCATCATCCACAGCACCATCGGACGTGCCTCTTTCGATGTCGAACAATTGTCCGTCAACCTCAAGGCCCTGATGGAAGCCTTGATCAAGGCCAAGCCGGCGACTTCGAAAGGTCAGTACGTGCGGCGTGTCGCCCTGTCGAGCACCATGGGGCCCGGTGTGCGGGTGGATGCCTCGACCATTTGATTTATGGATCACAAAGCAGCCGCTATTGAGTAGGCTGCGTAAACCAGCTTTGTGGGCTGCCGGCAGTGGCTTCGCCTTTGCCGGCAGACCGTCAAAGACCGCAGGTGCCAAGGACATGTCCGCGGCTTAAGTGTGTGAGCGGCCTGCGTAGACGGTGTGCCCCGGAAATGATTACGTGACAAGGGTTTTGCCTGTCGTCTCGTCTCGGCTCCAGGTCGCCGTGGGCTTCGGCGCATCCTCGCGGATGTGCTGTTTGATGACTTGAAGGGAGGAAGGGCCTGTGGGTCTCAATCTTGATGAAAAGAAAACCGTTGTCGACGAGGTGAAAGCCAAGGTCGCGACGGCGCAAACGGTGGTTCTTGCCGAATACAGCGGCTTGCCGGTGGCGCACATGACGCGCCTGCGCGCACAGGCGCGTGCTTCCGGGGTCTACCTGCGGGTGCTGAAAAACACCCTCGTGCGCCGCGCGGTCGAAGGCAGTGCCTTTGCCAATCTTGCCGATCAGATGAAAGGGCCGCTGATCTACAGCGTTTCCGACGATGCGGTAGCGGCGGCCAAGGTCCTGAACGACTTTGCAAAAACTAATGACAAGCTGATTCTGAAAGCGGGCAACTACGCCGGCAAGCTGTTGGACAAAGCGGCTGTGCAGGAATTGGCCTCGATCCCGAGTCGGGACGAGCTGCTCGCGCAATTGCTCGGCGTCATGCAGGCGCCGGTTGCCGGTTTTGCCTGTGCGTTGTCGGCGTTGGCCAAGCAACGTGAAGAAGCCGCGGCTTGAACGGTTGTCAGCCTTTTTGAGTATTCAGATTTAGGAGTGTATTGATATGGCAGTTAGCAAAGAAGACATCCTGGAAGCCGTTGGTGCGATGACGGTGATGGAGCTGAACGATCTGGTCAAGGCGTTCGAAGAAAAATTCGGTGTTTCCGCCGCGTCGATGGCGGTGGCCGCGCCGGGTGCGGCGGCGCCGGTCGTCGAAGAGCAGACCGAATTCACCGTCATGTTGGCGGGTATCGGTGAGAAAAAGGTCGAGGTGATCAAGGTCGTGCGTGCCGCAACAGGGTTGGGTCTGAAGGAAGCCAAGGATCTGGTCGACAGCGCGCCGAAGGCGGTCAAAGAATCGATTTCCAAGGCCGATGCCGAAGCCTTAAAGAAACTTCTGGAGGACGCTGGCGCCAAAGTTGAGATCAAGTAATTCCGGTCCGACGCGCTGGGCTGACCGCCTTCGTGGTGGTCAGCCCTTTTGTGCTTTTCCGGAAACGACAGTGCAGAGTTTGTCCTGCGGCGAATTTTTTCGCCGGGCAGCGCACAAAGTCAAGACGAGTTGGCAACGGATACGAGATATCCGCGTTGCTTCCCAATGGCCGGTTTGTCTTTGTCCGTTGCGAATTGGCGAGCTGGACGACCTTCGCTGATGCGCATAGAGAATTTGCTTACTGAGTTCGGAGCGAATATGAGCTACTCCTTCACCGAGAAAAAACGAATCCGCAAGAGCTTTGCCAAGCGCGTCAGCGTGCTTGACGTGCCCTACCTGCTGGCGACCCAGCTGGAATCTTTCTCGGCCTTTCTGCAGGAAAAGATACCGGCCGCGCAACGCAGGAACAACGGTCTGCAGGCGGCATTTTCCTCGATTTTCCCGATTGTCAGCCATAGTGGCAACGCTCGACTGGAATTCGTCAGCTATGCGCTTTCCGATCCGGCCTTCGATGTCAAGGAGTGCCAGCAGCGGGGCCTGACGTATGCCTCGGCGCTGCGAGCGAAAGTCCGGCTGGTCATTCTCGACCGCGAGGTGCCGGATACGATCAAGGAAGTGAAGGAACAGGAAGTCTATATGGGTGAAATCCCGTTGATGACTTCCACCGGTTCGTTCGTCATCAACGGCACCGAACGAGTGATCGTTTCGCAGCTGCACCGTTCTCCCGGTGTTTTCTTCGAGCACGACCGCGGCAAGACGCATAGCTCCGGAAAATTGCTCTTCTCGGCACGCGTGATTCCCTATCGTGGGTCATGGCTGGATTTCGAGTTCGATCCGAAAGATCTGCTCTTCTTCCGGGTCGACCGTCGGCGCAAGATGCCGGTGACGACCTTGCTGAAAGCGATCGGGCTGACTTCGCAGCAGATTTTGCGTGAGTTTTTCGAATTCGACACTTTCTTCCTGAGCAAGAATATCGTCGAGTTCGTTCTCGTGCCTGAACGCATGCGCGGAGAAGTGGCGCGTTTCGATTTCGTCGACGCGACGGGCAAGCTGATCATCGCCAAGGATAAACGCATCACCGCGAAGCATATTCGCGATCTCGACGCGGCGGGTATCAGGCAGGTGGCGGTTCCGGATGATTTTCTCGTCGGACGCACGATCGCTGAAGACATCGTCGACCAGAGCAGCGGCGAGATTCTGGCGTCGGCCAACGAAGAAATCACCGATACCCTGCTCGCCAAGCTGGCTGAAGCCGGCGTGACTTCACTGCAAACGCTGTATATCAATGATCTCGATCGTGGCGGCTTCATTTCGCAAACGCTGCGGGCTGATGAGACGATTTCTCGCCAAGCTGCACGCGTCGCCATCTACCGGATGATGCGTCCGGGCGAGCCGCCGACCGATGAGGCCGTCGAGATCCTGTTCAACGGACTATTCTATTCCGACGATCGTTATGACCTGTCGGCGGTCGGCCGCATGAAGTTCAATCGCCGGGTGTCGCGCAAGGAAGTCGTCGAACACAAGGTGATGGTCAAGCAGGTGCCGTCCAAGCGTGATGCGATCTTCAAACTGATCGGTGAAAGCGGCGGGTGTAGCGAATCGGCGGTTGAACAGGTGTTTGCCGAACTGAGCTACGGGCCGCGAGCCGTCGCCGAAAACATGCGCGAGGCGGAGGCGCGTGCCTTGTTCGAGCAGTTGAAGGCGCTGGGCGTCAGTGGTGAGGTGCGCGAACAGCTGACCCTGTCGCCGCGTGATATCGTTGAAGTCATCAAGCTGCTCGTCGAGTTGCGCAACGGCCGCGGTGAAATCGACGACATCGACCATCTTGGCAACCGGCGTGTTCGTTCGGTTGGGGAGCTTGCCGAGAACCAGTTCCGTGCCGGTCTGGTGCGCGTCGAGCGTGCGGTGAAGGAGCGCCTGTCGCAAGCCGAATCAGACAACCTGATGCCGCACGATCTGATCAACGCCAAACCGATCAGTGCTGCGGTGCGCGAGTTTTTCGGCTCCAGCCAACTGTCACAATTCATGGATCAGACCAATCCCTTGTCGGAAATCACCCACAAGCGGCGCGTCTCGGCGCTCGGTCCGGGCGGTCTGACGCGCGAACGCGCCGGCTTCGAGGTGCGCGACGTGCACCCGACGCACTATGGCCGTGTCTGTCCGATCGAAACGCCGGAAGGACCGAACATCGGCCTGATCAATTCGCTGGCGCTGTTCGCGCGTACCAACGAATACGGCTTTCTCGAAACGCCCTATCGCAAGGTGATCGCCGGCTGCGTCACCGATCAGATCGAATATCTGTCGGCGATCGAGGAAGGCGCTTACATCATCGCGCAGGCTAATTCCGACCTCGGTGAAGGCGGGGCTTTGCTCGACGAACTGGTTACCTGCCGCGAAAAGGGGGAGACGATTCTTGCCGAGCCGGCGCGTGTGCAATACATGGACGTCGCGCCGAGCCAGATCGTTTCGGTTGCCGCCTCGCTGATTCCCTTCCTCGAGCACGACGATGCCAACCGGGCGTTGATGGGCGCCAACATGCAGCGGCAGGCGGTTCCCTGCCTGCGTCCGGAAAAACCGTTGGTCGGTACCGGCATCGAGCGCACCGTGGCTGTGGACTCGGGAACGGCCGTGCAAGCCTTGCGTGGCGGGGTGGTCGATTACGTTGATGCCTCGCGCGTGGTCGTGCGGGTGAATGACGAAGAAACCGGACCGGGTGAAGTGGGTGTCGACATCTACAACCTGGTCAAGTACACGCGTTCCAATCAGAACACCAACATCAACCAGCGGCCGCTGGTGCGCGTCAGCGACGTCATCGAACGCGGTGACGTCGTCGCCGACGGCGCGTCAACCGACAAAGGCGAGCTGGCGCTCGGTCAGAACATGCTGGTCGCCTTCATGCCCTGGAACGGCTACAACTTCGAGGATTCGATTCTGATTTCAGAGCGTGTCGTCGCCGAGGACCGCTTCACCTCGATTCACATCGAAGAACTGACCGTCGTCGCCCGCGATACCAAACTCGGGCCGGAGGAAATTACGCGCGATATCGCTTCGCTGGGCGAGTCGCAGCTTTCTCGTCTCGACGAATCGGGCATCGTGTACATCGGCGCCGAAGTCGAAGCCGGTGATGTGCTGGTCGGCAAGGTGACGCCGAAGGGTGAAACGCAACTGACGCCGGAAGAAAAGCTGCTGCGCGCGATTTTTGGCGAAAAAGCATCCGATGTGAAAGACACTTCGCTGCGCGTACAGTCGGGAATTGCCGGCACGGTGATCGACGTGCAGGTGTTCACCCGCGAAGGCATAGAACGCGACGCGCGCGCGCAGTCGATCATCGACGATCATTTGCGCAGCTACAAGCTCGACTTGGCCGATCAACTGCGTATCGTCGAACGCGACGCCTTTGCCCGCGTCGGGCGGATGATCATCGGCAAAGCGGCCAACGGCGGTCCGAAGCGTCTGGCCAAAGGGACGCCGATCACGCAAGAATATCTCGACGGCATCGATCCGCATCACTGGTTCGATATCCGCATGGCCGACGACGAGATTGCGCAGCAGCTCGAATCGTTGCGCGAAGGACTGGAGCAGACGCGCAAAGGTTTCGACGTCGCTTTCGAGGAAAAACGCAAAAAATTGACACAAGGCGACGAACTGCCGCCCGGTGTGCAGAAAATGGTCAAGGTCTATGTCGCTGTCAAACGCCGTCTGCAGGCCGGCGACAAGATGGCCGGCCGCCACGGCAATAAGGGTGTCGTCTCACGCATCGTTCCGGTCGAGGATATGCCGTACATGGCCGATGGCCGGCCGGTGGATATCGTTCTCAACCCGCTTGGCGTGCCGTCGCGGATGAACGTCGGGCAGATTCTCGAAGTGCATCTCGGTCTGGCGGCAAAGGGCCTCGGCTTCAGGATCGGCGAAATGCTACGCCGGCAGGCGGCAACGGCCGAAGTGCGCACATTCCTCGAAGAAATTTACAACGGCACCGGCAAACCGGAAGATCTCGGCCAGCTCGACGACGAAGAAATCGTCGCTCTGGCCGGCAACCTCGAAGCCGGTGTGCCTTTTGCGACGCCGGTTTTCGACGGCGCCAAAGAGTCGGAAATCAAGACTGTGCTCGCCCTGGCTGGCATGCCGGAATCGGCGCAGATGACGCTGTACGACGGCCGCACGGGTGAACAGTTCGAGCGTCAGGTCACCGTTGGCTACATGCACGTCCTGAAACTGCATCACCTGGTCGATGACAAGATGCATGCCCGTTCGACCGGTCCGTACTCTTTGGTCACACAGCAGCCTTTGGGAGGTAAGGCGCAATTCGGCGGTCAACGTTTCGGCGAGATGGAAGTGTGGGCGCTGGAAGCTTACGGCTCGTCGTACGTTTTGCAGGAGATGCTGACCGTCAAGTCGGACGACGTCACCGGACGGACGAAGGTGTACGAAAACATCGTCAAGGGCGACCACAAAATCGACGCCGGCATGCCGGAATCGTTCAACGTCCTGGTCAAGGAAATCCGTTCCCTGGCCATCGACATCGATCTCGAACGATTCTGACAGTATTACCAGCGGGATGGCTGCCGGGCCGGGCGGTAAACAATTTCTCCGTACGGCCCGCCATCTCCGATAGCTCATTCCTCACTGGAGCAAAAGATGAAAGCATTGCTTGATTTGTTTAGGCAGGTGACGCCGGAAGAGCAGTTCGACGCGATCACCATTGGACTTGCTTCGCCGGACAAAATCCGTTCCTGGTCGTATGGCGAGGTGAAGAAACCCGAAACGATCAACTACCGGACCTTCAAACCTGAGCGGGATGGCTTGTTCTGCGCCAAGATTTTCGGCCCGATCAAGGATTACGAATGTCTGTGCGGCAAATACAAGCGCCTGAAGCATCGGGGCGTGATTTGTGAAAAATGCGGTGTCGAAGTCACGCTGGCCAAGGTTCGCCGCGAGCGGATGGCACACATCGAACTGGCCAGTCCGGTAGCGCATATCTGGTTCCTGAAGAGCCTGCCCAGCCGGCTCGGCATGGTCCTCGACATGACGTTGCGCGACATCGAGCGTGTCCTCTATTTCGAGGCTTTCGTCGTCTGCGACCCCGGCATGACGCCGCTGACGCGCGGCCAGTTGCTCACCGAAGACGATTACCTGGCCAAGGTCGAGGAGTACGGCGACGATTTTTACGCCGCGATGGGCGCCGAAGGCATCCGCGAATTGCTGCGCTCGATCGTTCTGGCGCGGGAAGTCGACAGTCTGCGCGGCGAACTCGAAACGACGACCTCCGAAACCAAGAGCAAGAAATTTTCCAAGCGACTGAAAATCCTCGAAGGTTTTCAGAAATCCGGTATCAAGCCGGAATGGATGGTGCTCGAAGTGCTGCCGGTGCTGCCGCCGGATCTGCGGCCGCTGGTACCGCTCGACGGTGGACGTTTCGCCACCTCCGATCTCAACGATCTCTATCGGCGCGTCATCAACCGCAACAATCGGCTCAAGCGGCTGCTCGAATTGAAAGCGCCGGAAATCATCGTGCGCAACGAAAAGCGCATGCTGCAGGAAGCCGTCGATTCGCTGCTCGACAACGGTCGACGCGGCAAAGCGATGACCGGCGCCAACAAACGGCCGCTCAAGTCGCTGGCCGACATGATCAAGGGCAAGGGCGGTCGTTTCCGGCAGAATCTGCTCGGCAAGCGGGTGGACTATTCCGGGCGTTCGGTGATCGTCGTCGGCCCGCAATTGAAACTGCATCAATGCGGTCTGCCGAAGCTGATGGCGCTCGAACTGTTCAAGCCGTTCATCTTCAATCGCCTGGAAGTGATGGGTCTGGCGACGACGATCAAGCAGGCCAAGAAAATGGTCGAGATGCAGGAAGCGATCGTCTGGGACATTCTCGAAGAAGTGATCCGCGAGCACCCGATCATGCTCAACCGCGCGCCGACGCTGCACCGCCTCGGCATCCAGGCGTTCGAGCCGACGCTGATCGAAGGCAAGGCGATCCAGTTGCATCCGCTGGTCTGTGCCGCGTTCAACGCCGACTTCGACGGCGACCAGATGGCGGTGCATGTGCCGTTGTCGCTGGAAGCGCAGATGGAAGCGCGCACCTTGATGCTGGCGTCGAACAATGTCCTGTCGCCAGCCAACGGCGAACCGATCATCGTTCCCTCGCAAGACATCGTTCTCGGGCTCTACTACGCGACACGTGAACGGATCAACGCCAAGGGCGAAGGGATGATCTTCCCCGATCTGGCCGAGGTGACGCGCGCGATGCAGGCCGGCGAACTCGATCTGCATGCGCGGATTGCCGTGCGCATTGCCGAGTATGAAAAGAACGTCGACGGCGTCTGGCAGGAAAAAATCACCCGCTACAACACCACCGCCGGCCGCGCCTTGCTGTCGGAAATCCTGCCGAAGAGACTGCCGTTCAGTCTGATCGACAAGACGCTGAAGAAAAAAGAAATTTCCAAGCTCATCAACGCCGCTTTCCGTCGCTGCGGCCTGAAGGAAACGGTCGTTTTCGCCGACAAGCTGATGCAGAACGGTTATCGTCTGGCGACGCGCGCCGGCATTTCGATCTGTTCCGACGACATGCTGGTGCCGCAGCAGAAGCGTGAAATCATTGCCGCCGCCGAAGAAGAGGTCAAGGAAATCGAAAACCAGTACACCAACGGTCTGGTTACCAACGGTGAACGTTACAACAAGGTGGTCGACATCTGGGGCCGCACCGGTGATCAGGTGGCCAAGGTGATGATGGAGCAGCTCGGTCACATCGAAGTGCTCAACCGTCGCGGGGAAAGGGAGAAACAGGAGTCGTTCAACTCGATCTTCATGATGGCCGACTCGGGCGCGCGCGGTTCCGCGGCGCAGATCCGCCAGTTGGCCGGTATGCGCGGCCTGATGGCCAAGCCGGACGGTTCGATCATCGAGACGCCGATCACCACCAATTTCCGCGAAGGTCTCAACGTTCTGCAGTACTTCATTTCGACACACGGTGCGCGCAAAGGCCTCGCCGATACCGCCCTGAAGACCGCCAACTCCGGTTATCTGACACGGCGGCTGGTCGATGTGACACAGGATCTGGTGGTGATCGAAGAGGATTGTGCAACCAGCAACGGCGTGGTCATGAAAGCCTTGATCGAAGGCGGCGAAGTGATCGAACCGTTACGCGAGCGCATTCTCGGGCGCGTCACCGCGGCCGATGTCATTCATCCTGATACGGCGGAGACGGCCATCGAGGCCGGTACGCTGATCAGCGAGGACTGTTGCGACCTGATCGAGCAGCTGGGCATCGACGAAGTGAAGGTGCGCACGCCATTGACCTGCGATACGCGCTACGGTTTGTGTGCCAAATGTTACGGTCGTGATCTCGGTCGGGGTACGCCGGTCAATGTCGGCGAAGCGGTCGGCGTCATTGCCGCGCAGTCGATTGGCGAACCGGGAACGCAGCTGACCATGCGTACCTTCCACGTCGGCGGTGCCGCCTCGCGGGCGGCAGTGGCCAGTCATGTCGAAACGCGCAGCAGCGGGGTGGTGCGCTTCACCGCCACGATGCGCTACGTCACCAGCGCCAAGGGCGAAAAGATCGTCATTACCCGCTCCGGTGAAATCCTGATTACTGACGACAACGGACGCGAACGCGAAAAGCACAAAGTGCCTTACGGTGCCACCTTGCAGGTCGTCGATGGACAGGCGGTCAAAGCCGGTGCCCGGCTGGCCAGTTGGGACCCGCATACCCGGCCGATCATCGCCGAATATTCGGGACAGGTAAAGTTCGAGAACGTCGAGGAAGGCGTGACGGTTGCCAAGCAGATCGACGAAGTGACCGGCCTGTCGACCCTGGTGGTGATCGATCCCAAGCGTGGCGGCAAAGCGCCGAGCAAGGGACTGCGGCCGCAGGTGCGCCTGCTCGACGCCAACGGCGATGAGGTCAGAATGCATGGCAGCGATCATGCCGTGACGATTACTTTCCAGGTCGGGGCGATCATCAACGTTCTCGATGGGCAGCAGATTTCGGTCGGTGACGTTCTGGCGCGTCTGCCGCAGGAATCGGCGAAAACGCGCGACATCACCGGCGGTCTGCCGCGGGTTGCCGAACTGTTCGAAGCGCGCACGCCCAAGGACGCCGGCATGCTGGCCGAATTCACCGGCACGATGTCGTTCGGCAAGGACACCAAAGGCAAGCAACGGCTGGTGATCACCGATCTCGACGGCATCACGCACGAATACCTGATCCCGAAGGACAAGCACGTGCTGGTACATGACGGCCAGGTGGTCAATAAAGGCGAATCGATCGTCGATGGCTCGCCGGACCCGCACGATATCCTGCGCTTGCTCGGCGTCGAAGCGCTGGCGGTGTACATCACCGACGAAGTGCAGGACGTCTATCGCTTGCAGGGCGTGAAGATCAACGACAAGCATATCGAAGTGATCGTCCGCCAGATGCTGCGCCGGGTGAATGTCGTCGATGCCGGTGATACCAAGTTCATCAAGGGCGAGCAGGTCGAGCGCGCGCATTTGCTGGACGAAAACGATCGCATGCTCAGCGAAGGCAAACTGCCGGCAAGCTACGAACATGTCCTGCTGGGAATCACCAAGGCCTCCTTGTCCACCGATTCGTTCATCTCCGCGGCCTCCTTCCAGGAAACGACCCGCGTGTTGACCGAAGCGGCGATCATGGGAAAACGCGACGAATTGCGTGGTCTCAAGGAAAACGTCATTGTCGGTCGCCTGATTCCGGCTGGAACCGGTTTGGCCTACCACAACACTCGCAAGAAGAATGCTGCGGGTGAAGACTTTGGCGCGGGAATCAATGGCGATGAGCCTGAAGTCGCGCTGGCCGAAGAACAGCCGCAAGACGCCGTTGGTTGACTTGTAGAGATATAGACCATAGAATCATTAATCTTTGTCGCCGGAGCGGTGTTCCGCGTCGGTTGACCATCCATATTGCCGAGGCGGCCTGCGGGTCCGCCTTGGTTTTTTTACAGCAGCCGTCAGCTCGCTTGTCGTGCCGGTGGTTCCATGAACATAGGGGTGTCAACATGCCGACCATTAACCAATTGGTGCGCAAGCCTCGTGAGGCGGTACGCAGCAAAAGCAAGGTGCCTGCGCTGAGCAACTGCCCGCAAAAGCGGGGGGTGTGCACCCGTGTCTATACCACAACGCCGAAAAAGCCGAACTCCGCGTTGCGCAAGGTCTGCAAAGTGCGTCTGACCAACGGTTTCGAGGTCATTTCATACATCGGTGGTGAAGGGCACAATCTGCAGGAGCACTCGGTGGTGCTGATCCGTGGTGGCCGGGTGAAGGATCTGCCCGGTGTGCGTTATCACACCGTTCGCGGTTCCCTGGATACGCAAGGCGTCAAGAAGCGCAAGCAGGGTCGTTCCAAGTACGGAACCAAGCGTCCGAAGGCGGCTTGAGTTTCATGCGAGTAAGGGTCGTTCGTCATCGGCGGCCGGAGGGGTGAGTCTTCGCCCGTCAACTGAATAGTGAACATGAGAGGTCGATATGCCCCGTCGTCGTGAAGTACCAAAGCGCGACATTCTGCCGGATCCCAAGTTCGGCAATGTCGAAGTGTCCAAGTTTGTCAATACGATCATGAAGAGCGGCAAGAAATCGGTCGCCGAGCGGATCGTCTATGGTGCTTTCGATCAGATCGTCAGCAAGACCGGCAAGGAGCCGATCGAAGTTTTTTCGGCCGCATTGGGCAACATCAAGCCGCTGGTGGAAGTCAAAAGTCGTCGTGTCGGTGGTGCGAACTATCAGGTCCCGGTCGAAGTGCGTCCGAGTCGACGCATGGCGTTGGCCATGCGCTGGCTACGCGAGTCGGCGCGCAAGCGTTCGGAAAAATCGATGGGTCAGCGCTTGGCTGCCGAAATGCTCGAGGCGGCCGAAAGCCGCGGGGGCGCGGTCAAGAAGCGCGACGAAGTGCACCGCATGGCTGAAGCCAACAAGGCGTTTGCCCACTTCCGCTTCTGATTCAATCTGCAGTCCGGCAGTGCCTTGTTGCCGGGAATCGTTCTTTATTAGCGAAGGTTTATACTGTGGCACGCAAAACTCCCATTGAGCGTTACCGAAACATCGGTATCAGTGCTCACATCGACGCCGGCAAAACAACGGCGACCGAGCGCATCCTGTTCTACACCGGCATCAACCACAAGATCGGTGAAGTTCACGACGGCGCCGCCACGATGGACTGGATGGCGCAGGAGCAGGAGCGCGGCATCACCATCACCTCGGCGGCGACCACCTGCTTCTGGAAAGGCATGCAGCTCGATCGACCCGAGCATCGGATCAACATCATCGATACGCCGGGACACGTCGATTTCACCATCGAGGTCGAGCGTTCGATGCGCGTGCTTGACGGCGCTTGCATGATCTATTGCGCGGTCGGCGGCGTGCAGCCGCAGTCTGAAACCGTCTGGCGTCAGGCGACCAAGTACAAAGTGCCGCGCCTCGCTTTTGTCAATAAGATGGACCGTCAGGGCGCCGACTTTTTCAAGGTCGTCGACCAGATGCGTGCGCGTCTGAAAGCCAATCCGGTGCCGATCGTCATTCCGATCGGCAAGGAAGATTACTTCGAGGGTGTCGTCGATCTGATCAAGATGAAGGCCATCTATTGGGATGATGCCTCGCTTGGCATGAAATTCGACTACCGTGACATTCCCGATTCGTTGCGCGCGGAAGCCGAAGAATGGCGCAGCAAGATGGTCGAAGCGGCGGCCGAATCCTCGGAAGAGTTGATGGATCGCTATCTCGAGAGCGGCGATCTCGACGAGGCGGATATCATCAAGGGTTTGCGCCAGCGGACCATCGCCTGCGAGATCCAGCCGGCACTGTGTGGTACCGCGTTCAAGAACAAGGGCGTGCAGCGCATGCTCGACGCGGTGATTGATCTGCTGCCGTCACCGGTCGATATTCCTCCGGTGACCGGCGAAAAGGAAAACGGCGAGCCGGATACGCGCGAAGCTTCCGATTCCGCCAAATTCTCGGCTCTGGCCTTCAAGCTGATGACCGACCCCTATGTCGGGCAGCTGACCTTTATCCGTGTTTATTCCGGCGTTCTGAAGACCGGCGATACGATTTTCAATCCGATCAAAGGTCGGCGTGAACGAATCGGTCGGGTTTTGCAGATGCACGCCAACAACCGCGAGGAAATCAAGGAAGTGCTCGCCGGTGATATCGCGGCGTGCGTCGGGCTCAAGGAAGTGACCACCGGCGAAACGCTCTGCGATCCGGGCGCGGTGATTACGCTCGAACGGATGGTCTTCCCGGAGCCGGTGATTCACGTCGCCGTCGAGCCGAAGACCAAACCAGACCAGGAAAAGATGAGCATTGCTCTCGGGCGTCTGGCGCAGGAAGACCCGTCGTTCCGCGTGCGCACCGATGAAGAGTCGGGGCAGACGATCATTTCCGGCATGGGCGAATTGCACCTCGAAATCATCGTCGACCGGCTGAAACGCGAATTCGGCATCGATGCCAACGTTGGTGCGCCGCAAGTCGCGTATCGCGAATGCATCAAGAAGTCGGTCGAGCAGGAAGGCAAATTCGTCAAGCAGTCGGGTGGTCGTGGTCAGTATGGTCATGTCTGGCTGAAAATCGAGCCGAACGAAGCGGGCAAAGGCTACGAGTTTGTCGACGCCATCAAAGGTGGTACCGTGCCGCGCGAATACATTCCGGCCGTCGACAAGGGGCTGCAGGATGCGATCACCAGTGGCGTGCTGGCCGGCTTCCCGGTGGTCGATGTCAAATTCACTCTGTTCGAAGGTTCGTACCACGACGTCGACTCGAACGAAAACGCCTTCCGTATGGCGGCGGCCATCGCTTTCAAGGAAGGGATGAAGCGCGCGACGCCGACTCTGCTTGAGCCGATGATGTCGGTCGAAGTCGAAACGCCGGAAGACTATATGGGCAACGTGATGGGTGACCTGTCAAGCCGTCGCGGCATGGTGCAAGGCATGGAGGATTTGCCCGGCAATCAGAAAGCGATCAAGGCCGAGGTGCCGTTGGCAGAGATGTTCGGTTATTCGACGACGCTACGTTCCCTGAGTCAGGGGCGCGCAACGTATTCGATGGAATTCAAGCATTACGCCGAAGCGCCGAAGAACGTCGCCGAAGCAGTTATCAACAAAAAGTGATCGTGAGGATAGAGTACTAATGGCCAAGGGAAAATTTGAACGCAACAAGCCGCACGTGAACGTTGGGACGATT
>CAYRXO010000076.1:0-15703 GCA_964428215.1 uncultured Candidatus Accumulibacter sp.
GAGGCAGGCCGAAGACGGTGAAGCCCTCGGGAAGGTTCTCCTCGGCCCACGGCGCTCGGCCTCGGCCTGGTCGGGCGCGTTGAAGATCGCGCGGATGCGCCGCGCCACGGGTTGGCGCTGATTATGTGTAATATGTGGAAAAATTTTGTGAAAATTTTCATTGTCAAGGTGGGTTGTCGTCATCATGATCGCTGGATGTAAGCCGTCCGGCTGACTGGCCGGATGGCCGATAAACGGTCTGTGGAACGGTCGCTGGGTGGTCTAACATTCATTCAGAAATGTCGGAATTCAGTTGCTCCGTATTCCGCTGGCCGGCTCTTGTCGGCGGGACTCGCTTGAGTTGATTGCCAGTTCCACGCTTGTCTGGGCATCATCGACCAGACCGCTGCGTGGAGGAGATGTGTATGAAGCGTTGCAGCCTGTGCCTGATCCCCGAACGAGTTCCCGGCGTGACGCTGGCCGCGGATGGCGTCTGCAATCTGTGTCGCGATCGGACCGCACTGGAGCGGGCTAGTATCGAAGCGGAACAGGCGCGGGTGGCCTACGAGGCCGATCTGACCAGGACGATCGAAACCGTTCGTGGCCGTGCAGAATACGATTGCCTGGTTCCGCTCAGTGGTGGCAAGGACAGCATCTATCTCCTCTACCGGCTATCGGTCGAATTGAAGCTGAAAGTTCTGGCGTTCACTGTCGACATCAATATTCCCGCGCTTGCCTGGGACAACATCCGGCGCGCTCTGCGCAAGCTCAATATCGATCACATCAGCTACTCACCGTCGGCAGCCTTTTATCGGAAGATCTTCCGTTATCTGCTGTGCAACCAGGAAGAGCGCGGGGCCGTGTACACCTTGTCATACGTCTACGCGCCGCTATTCGAAGGGGACGCGATCAAACTGGCGATGGCCAAGGGCATCCCGTTGGTACTGGCCGGCTATTCGCCCGGGCAACCGGAACCTGAACGCATGCTTTACGAGTTTTCGCCACAACTGATTCGTGCCACGGACTGGACGCCTCCCGAACTGATCAGTTGCGGCCAGTTCAGCGCCGATGAACTCGGACGCTTCTACAATCCGACGCTTTTCCCAACTGGAACGACTTTCCCGCGTTACCTTGCCCCCTTCCATGCCTGGTCCTACAATCAGGAGGAAATCATGCGCAAAGTGGTCGAACTTGGTCTGGTTGCCTCCAGCAAGCATGCCAGCCCGATTCATAGCAATTACCCGATCAACTGGCTGTTGATGTATTCGGATCTGCGCGCTTTCGGCTACAACCCCTATGCGCCGGAATTCGCCAGTCTGATTCGCCATGGCAAAGCCAACCGCAACCATTGGCGATTGATGGGGCCCATCGTCGATTTCCTGATTCTCAACAAGCTGGGGCCCGGCAAAGAAGTCAGTCGCAGCATGGACTGGCTTGGGCTGCATGTCGATGACCTGCGCATCAACCGTCCACGCGGTGCTTACGACCCGATTCTGGAACCGCGTTGAATATCCTGTTTGCCAGAGGTGGCAGCCGTACGAACCTGTAATGATCGAAGATCGCTCTCCTGACAAGCTGATTGAGGATGCGGAATGGACCCTCCCCGGCATCCTGCAACAGCGTTGCGCCCACACTCCCGAACTCCCGGCCTTGTGGGACTGCTTACCGCAGGAGAACTGGGGCCGGACCAGTTGGGCTGAATACACGCAGGCGGTGGCACGTCTGGCGACTGCTTTTCGCCGACTCGGCGTGCAGAGTGGCGACCGCATCGGCATCATGGCACCGAGCGGCAAACATTGGGATTTTGCCCACCTGGCCATTCTGGCGGCAGGCGGCACCGTTGTCGGTCTCGATCCGCACGGACTCGACGAACAGATGCGAGAGATTGCCCGACGTTGCGAATTCACCGGTCTGGTGTTGGCGCAGCCCGCACAGATGAACAAATTTGACGGCTCAGTTCGTCAGAAGCTGCGCTTTGTCACCTGTTTCGACCCGGATGGCGACCCGCAGGTGCTCGACTTCCAGCAGCTGCTTTCTGAACCGTCACCGGCAGGCGCCGACTGGAATCTGGCTCAGCCGGATTTGCCGGCAACGATCATCTTCACCTCGGGAACCACCGGCGAACCGAAAGGCATCGCCTACAGTCATCGGCAGGTGTGTCTGGCGATACTGGCGATACTGGCGGCCTTTCCGGACGTCGAACCGGCATCGCGACTGGTTTGCTGGCTACCCTTGTCGCAACTCTTTCAGCGGATGATCAATCTGAGCGCCATCGGCCGCGGGGCACAAACGTATTACGTGGCCGACCCACGCCAGGTCATGCAACATATCGAACGCATAGCGCCGCATCTGTTTGTCGGCGTTCCCCGTTTTTACGAGAAGCTGTACGTCGGCATACAGCAGGCCATCGGCCGCCAACCCGCCTGGCGACAATCCTTGGTGCGGCAGGCATGGGCGATCGGCGATCAGCATGCCACGGCGTTGCGAGAGAGTCGCACACAGGATTTTCTTTCACGCTGCCTCTTCGCTCTGGCCGACCGTCTGGTATTACGCAAATTACGCGGCATTCTCGGTCCCGAGTTACGGTTCATGATCAGTGGTTCGGCACCGATGCCGCAGTGGCTGCTCGAGCAGTTTCACGCCATCGGCTTGCCGATTTACGAGGCTTACGGAATCAGCGAGAACATCATCCCGAACGCCCTCAACCATCCGTTGGCCTTCCGTTTCGGCACTGTCGGTCGGGTGGCGCGTGGCAGCGAATTGCGCCTGGCAGAGGATGGTGAATTGCTGGTACGCGGCCCCGGCGTCTTCTCGGGCTATCTCGGTCAGCAGAGTCCCCCATCTTCTCTTGACTCTGAAGGTTTTCTGGCTACCGGCGATTTCGGCAGCATCGACGGCGACGGCTTTGTCACCCTCTCCGGAAGAAAAGCGGAGATTTTCAAGACTTCGACGGGTCGACGCATCGCGCCGGCTGGTATCGAGAGCGTCCTGCAACGGATAGCCGGTCTTGAGCACGTAGTGATTTTCGGTGCGTCGCGACCGCAGCCGGTGGTTTTGCTGGTCTTGAATGAAGACACTTGGCGGAATGGCGTGTCGGACACCTTTGCGGCTGTCCGTACGGCCGCGGCAGCGGCGGCACAAGCCTTGCCCGGTTATCAGCGTCCGGCCGGACTGCTGCTCAGCGCCCGCCTGCTGACCATCGCCGACGGCGAGCTGACCGCCAATCTCAAGCTGAGGCGGCGCAACATCGAAGCGACGCATGCCCCGCTGCTCGCGCATCTCTACGCCAATCTCGACTCGGCGAACGGCAAGCCGTTTCACAACTGGAGCGATGATCAGCAATATTTTTTCTGCAGCGCATGAAACACTATTTCATTACCGGCGCCACTGGCGCGATCGGCAGTGCCCTGGTACCGATCTTGCTGGCCGATCCGGCGACGCAGGTGACGCTGCTGCTGCGCGCCGGATCGACCGACGAACTGCGCGCGCGCGTCGAAGAGTTGCATCGCTTCTGGCAAGTAGCTGCCGGCGATACGGCTATCCGTCAGCGGGTGCATGCCTTGCGTGGCGACGTCACCGCTGCCGCATTCGGACTGAACCAGCAGCAATACCGCGATTTGGCCGCTGGATGCACGCATATCGTCCATTCGGCCGGCAATGTACGCATGAATCTGCCGATCGAGCAGGCGCGGCGTTCAGCGGTCGTCTCGGCGCAATCGATCGTCGATCTGGCTTACACCTGTCGCCAGCTGGAAAAAATCGAATTCGTCAGCACCGTCGGCGTCGGCGGACGCACGCACGGGCTGCTCCCGGAACAGTGGCTGACCGGCGAGCGGCAGTTTCATAACACCTACGAACAGGCGAAGGCAGAAGCTGAAACGCTGGTCCAGCGCGAAGCAGCCACCGGTCTGCCGCTGACCGTGCATCGGCCAAGCATGGTCGTCGGCGACAGCAAAACTGGCCGCATCATCCATTTTCAGGTCTTCTACCACCTGTGCGAATTTCTATCCGGCCGACGAACGTTTGGTATGGCCCCGGCGTTCGGTCGAGCTCGGCTGGACATCGTTCCCGCCGACTATGTGGCGAAACTGATTGCCTGGTCGAGCACCTCGCCAGCGACGCGTGGGCGCATTCTGCATTCCTGTTCCGGACCCGAAATGGCCTTGGCCCTCAACCCATTGCGTGAAAGCGTCCGACAGGAATTTGCCCGGGCGGGTCGTCGCATTCCCCCGGTCATCGATCTGCCAACCGGTGTCTTCCGTACCATTTTGAACGTCGCAAGCTTGCTGATGCCTGCCGAGGCGCGTCGCGCAGTCAAGACCTTGCCTGTTTTTCTCGATTATCTGGCGACCGAACAAAGCTTCGCCAATCAGCAGACGCGAAAAATATCTGCTGCTGATGGACTGCAGCTTCCTGTGCCGGCAGATTATCTCGCAACAGTTCTCGGCTATTATCTGGCGCAGTTTGGCCGGCAGAGCGGCCGATAATCGGCCCTTCAGCGTTCTCTTCAGGAATCTGTGTGCTGCCAGACAAGGCATGCAGGTCGAAATTGCATGATTGCAAAGTGTTCAATGCCGCAGGAAAAGATGGAAAACGCGTCGGCTGAACGCCGGCTTTGTCTGTCGGGCGAATTGACAGACGGCGGGCCGGGCATACGTTTCAGCGTTGATTCGCTTGCCGGCGAACAAGCCGCCTTTGTCATCCGTCATGCCGGCCGCGTCCATGCCTATCTCAATCGATGTGGCCATGTGCCGATCGAGCTCGACTGGCAACCGTCCGAATTCTTTGATGATTCCAAGTTATACTTGATCTGCGCCACCCACGGCGCACTCTATTCACCCGACAACGGTCGCTGCCTGAGCGGCCGTTGCCATGGCAAAGGCCTGACACCGCTGAACGTCGAAGAACGCGACGGAGCGGTGCTTTTATTGCGCAGCGAGCGACGATCTTGAGCGAACCGGAAGAAAAAATTTCAGTTTCAGTGTCTGGCGAACCCACCTGGGAGCGCAAGTTGCTCGAGAAAATCGCCATGGAAAGCGTGCGTGAGCAACGCGCCCGACGGAAGTGGGGGATATTTTTCAAGTTTGCCGGCCTGGCGTACCTGTTGCTTCTGCTGTTCCTGTTCTTCGACTGGGGAGAGGATGGCACGGTGGGCGACGGAAAGCATACGGCGGTGATCCATGTACATGGCGTCATCGAATCCTCCGGCGAAGGCAGCGCCCGCAATATCAACGAAGCGTTGCAGGCCGCGTTCAAGGACGCGGCGACCACCGGCGTCATTTTGCGGATCAACAGCCCGGGAGGCAGCCCGGTACAGGCGGGTATCGTGCATGACGAAATCCTCCGTTTGCGAACGGAGTATCCGCAAGTGCCGCTCTATGTGGTCGTTGAGGATCTTTGCGCCTCGGGCGGTTATTACATCGCCGTTGCCGCTGACAAGATTTTTGTCGACAAGGCAAGCATCGTCGGCTCGATCGGCGTGCTGATGGACGGTTTCGGCTTTACCGGTGCGATGGACAAACTGGGTGTCGAACGTCGTTTGCTGACGGCTGGCGAAAACAAGGGCTTTCTTGATCCATTCTCGCCGCAGGACGAAAAACAGAAAGCACACGCGCAAGTATTGCTCGGCGAAATTCATCGCCAGTTCATCGAGGTGGTGCGTAAAGGTCGCGGTCAGCGGCTCAAGGAGACGCCGGAGATGTTCACCGGTTTGATGTGGACCGGCACGCAAAGCATCCAACTGGGATTGACCGATGGCCTGGGAACAGTCAGTTCGGTGGCACGTGAGGTGATCAAGGCGGAAAAACTGGTGGATTTCACGGTCAAGGACAGCCTTCCCGAGCGTCTGGCCAAACGCTTGCGTGCCGAAACCGCGTTTGGGGCGGGCAACGCTTTGTTCGGTGAGCTGGGCAGGCTGATCGTGCGCTGAAACCAGCCCGTTTCAACGGCTAGCTTGCAATAGAAAAACCGTCGGTCGGCGGTCGATATGTGGCAGCGTTGTGCGGCGCCAGTCGGCAATCTGGCGACTCAATATGCATTCGCTCGGTAATGAAAGGTCGGTCGCCAGGCACAGCCGGCTGTTCGGCGCACAGACCTTGAGCAGGGTGGCGAGCATCTGCTGGTTGCGATAAGGCGTTTCGATAAATATCTGCGTCCGCTGCTGTTCTCGTGACTCCTTTTCCAGCCCGCGCAAACGCTTTTCCCTTTCACCGGGCACGCTCGGCAGATAGCCGTGGAAAGCGAAATTCTGTCCGCTGAGGCCGGAGCCCATCAGCGCCAGCAGCAGTGACGATGGACCGATCATCGGCGCAACGCGAATGTTTTCCCGATGCGCCAGTTCGACCAGTGCGCTGCCCGGGTCGGCAACTGCCGGGCAACCGGCTTCCGACAGCAACCCGAGGTCGCTGCCGTTGCGCAATGGCGTCAGCAAGGCCGGTAAAGCGCTGGCCGGCGTGTGTTCGTTGAGTTCCTTAATCTCGATTTGCTGCACGGGGGTCAGCGACGGCAAGGCTTTCAGAAAAGCGCGTGCCGATTTGGCATTTTCAGCGACGAAAGGGCCCAGGTTTTGCGCGCAACGCAGTACCGGTTCAGGCAGCACCATCACCGGCGCGCAAGCTCCCAGCGGCACGGGGATCAGATACAGCGTGCCAAGGGGAGTCGGGGAAGAAACAGGTTTGCTGGCGCTCACAAAATGGCGACGTTTTCGAGGCGCAACAGCTCGCACAGCGCGATCAGCGGCAACCCGATCAGGGCATTGGGATCGTCGCCGACGATGCTCGCGATCAGGGCAATTCCCAGACCTTCGGATTTGGCGCTGCCGGCACAGTTATAAGGCTGTTCCTTGCGCAGATAGGCTTCGATTTCCGCATCGCTCAAGGCGCGAAAAGTGACCACCGTCGGCACGCTGCGCAGATGCACCCGGCCGCTGCCGGCGTCGAGCAGGCAGAGCGCGGTCAGGAAATTGACCGAGCGGCCGCGCATCGTCTGCAACTGACGCACGGCCGCTGCGTGGTTGCCGGGTTTGCCGAACACCTGCTCGTCAAGACAGGCGACCTGGTCGCTGCCGATGATCAGCGCCTGCGGATGAAGAACGGCAGCCGCCCTTGCCTTGGCTTCGGCCAGACGGATGGCGGTGGCGGCCGGCAATTCACCAGCCAAAGGCGTCTCATCGATCGCCGGATTGGCCATGGCGAAAGGTAACCCCAGACGGGAGAGGATCTCGCGCCGAAACGGCGAACTCGAAGCGAGAATCAGCGAACGGGGTGTCATGCTGCGTCCGACAGAGGCAATCAACGCGTGACGAAGTGGGAACGGACGCCGCCGGCAGCACCGACGACAATACGTCCGCTTTGACTTCAAAAGCCGAAGATAATATCATGCGCCACTTATGTCGCGGCAGGTGCATATTGATAGTCTGTCTTTTGGACGTGAAGGTGGCTCGCTGACCGGCGAGCTGCAGATAGCGGCATTGGCGCGGACGCAAGATCTGTTGACCGACGCCAGTGGTTGTCTGCGCTATCGGGCCAAGGGAGCGCTCAGCGAACGTGGCCGGGTGCAATTGCACCTGGAGGTGACGGGTACGCTGGCATTGTGTTGTCAACGTTGCCTCGAGACGCTGGAGTATCCGCTACAGTTGCATAGCCTGCTCGAATTCATCGACAGCGAAAACGACTTGACGCAGGAAGAACTGGAAGACGATTCCAGAGACTTTCTCACCAACGACAAGGCGCTCGATGTCGAAAATTTGATCGAGGACGAAATATTGCTGGCCTTGCCGCCGGCGCCGCGGCACGAAAATTGTCGCTTGCCGCTGTCGGGGCGGGAAACGGCAACCGTTTCACCATTTTCAGTATTGGCCGGCCTTCGTGGCAAGGCTTAGTGTTTGAATTGAGGAGTTAGCTATGGCTGTCCAACAAAACAAGAAATCTCCTTCCAAGCGCGGCATGCACCGCTCGCACGATTCGCTCGGCAGTCTGCCGCTGGCCGTCGAGCCGACGACCGGCGAAGTGCATTTGCGTCACCACGTCAGCCCGAGCGGTTTTTATCGTGGTAAGAAGGTCGTCAAAGGTTCGGCTGAGTGAATTTGCTCGATTGGGCAGGCAGTTTGCCGAATCGGTGAGCTGCCTGCCTTTTCTTTTGTCTGTCACGGATGACCATTACCGTTTCCATCGACTGCATGGGGGGCGACCACGGGCCGCAGGTCACCGTTCCTTCCGCGCTCGAATTCGTTCGTCAGCACGCAGATGTGCGCGTGATCCTGGTCGGTCTGACCGACCGTCTGCAGCCATTTCTCAACGACTGTGCCAACCCGCGCGTGGTGATCCGTCATGCCAGCGAAGTGGTGGCCATGGACGAATCGCCGGCCAATACCCTGCGCAGCAAAAAGGATTCGTCGATGCGCGTGGCGATTGATCTGGTGCGCAACGGCGAGGCCGACGCTTGCGTCTCTGCCGGTAACACCGGCGCATTGATGGCCATTTCACGCTTTGTGCTCAAGATGCTGCCGGGAATCGACCGGCCGGCGATCTGCAGCGTCTTGCCGACGCTCAAGGGGCAGACGTATGTGCTCGACCTGGGGGCGAATGTCGATTGCACCCCCGAGCATCTGTTGCAGTTCGGCCTGATGGGCGCATCGCTGGTTTCGGCGGTCGAGCATAGCGAACGGCCGAGCGTCGGCATTCTCAATATCGGCGAGGAAGCGATCAAGGGGAACGATGTCGTCAAGCGCGCTGCCGAGCTGCTGTGGGGCTCCGGTCTCAATTTTGTCGGCAACGTCGAAGGTGACGGGATTTACAAAGGCGCTGCCGACGTGATCGTCTGCGACGGCTTTGTCGGCAATGTCACCCTGAAAGCGTCCGAGGGGGTCGCGCAATTGCTGGCGACCTTTCTGCGTAAGGAATTCCGCCGCAACCTGTTCACCAAGTTGGCCGCCCTGATCGCCTTGCCGGTACTGAAAAAATTCAAGCGGCGCGTCGACCACCGCCAATATAACGGTGCCAGTCTGCTCGGTTTGCGTGGCATCGTCGTCAAAAGCCATGGTTCGGCCGATGTGGTGGCGTTTACTCGCGCCTTGCAGCGGGCTGCCGACGAGGCGCGGAACGGTGTGCTGGCACGCATTGGTGAACGTTTCGCGCAACTCAACCCTCTCCAGGAGAGCGCTTAGATGTATTCGCGGCTTATCGGCACCGGCAGTTATCTTCCCGGCCCGGCGGTCGGCAACGACGATCTCGCACGCCGAGGCATCGACACCAATGACGAATGGATCAGTACTCGAACGGGTATCAAATTCCGCTATCTGGCCAACGAAGGCCAGACGGCGAGCGATCTGGCACTCGAAGCCAGCCGGCGCGCGCTGGCTGCTGCCGGCTTGCAAGCGGCAGACCTCGACCTGATCATCGTTGCCACATCGACCCCCGATTACATTTTTCCCAGTACGGCCTGTCTGTTGCAGAGCAAGCTCGGCAACCAGGGGGCGACCGCGTTCGATGTGCAGGCCGTGTGCAGCGGCTTTGTCTACGCACTGACCATAGCCGACAAATTCATTCGTTCCGGGAGCCATCGTCGAGCGCTGGTCGTCGGTGCCGAAGTGTTTTCGCACATTCTCGACTGGTCGGACCGCGGCACCTGCGTCCTGTTTGGCGACGGCGCCGGCGCGGTGATCCTCGAGGCCGCGGAAAAACCGGGCATCCTGGCCACTGCTTTGCATGCCGACGGTGCGCATCACGGCATTCTGTCGGTTCCCGGCAGCATCAACAATGGGCAGGTGACTGGTGATCCTTTTTTGCGCATGGATGGGCAGGCGGTTTTCAAGTTTGCCGTACGCGTTCTGGCCGAAGTGGCCGGCGAGTGTTGTCAGGCGGCCGGAATTGATGCTTCAGCGATCGACTGGCTGATTCCGCATCAAGCGAATATCCGCATTCTTGAAGCGACGGCGAAAAAAATGAAAATGTCGATGGAGAAGGTGGTCGTCACTGTCGATCGGCATGGCAACACCTCGGCTGCCTCGGTGCCGCTGGCGCTCGACGAAGCCATGCGTGACGGACGCATCCAGTCCGGACAGAAACTGCTCCTCGAAGGCGTTGGTGGCGGTTTCACCTGGGGAGCGGTGCTCCTCGAAGTTTGAGCGGCAAAGGTTTGAGCGATTAACGGGAGGATGTGATGGCTTTCGCGTTTGTTTTTCCAGGACAGGGTTCGCAGTCGGTTGGCATGATGGCCGCGTATGGCGAGTCAGCCGTCGTCCGTGCCACTTTCGACGAGGCATCCGCCGCACTGGGGCAGGACTTGTGGCAATTGCTGGCCGAGGGGCCAAGCGAGGCGCTGGCACAGACCGTGAATACCCAGCCGGTGATGCTGACCGCCGGTATCGCCGTATATCGTTTGTGGCTGGACAAGGGCGGCAAAGTGCCCGCCGTCGTTGCCGGGCACAGTCTGGGCGAGTATTCGGCGCTGGTTGCCGCCGGCGTGCTCGCTTTTGCCGATGCCGTGCCGCTGGTTCGTTTGCGTGCGGCAGCGATGCAAGAGGCCGTGCCGGCTGGCGAGGGCGCGATGGCGGCGATTCTCGGCCTGCAGGACAGCCAAGTTGCCGAGGCGTGTGCCGAAGCGGCGGCTGACGAGGTGGTCGAACCGGTCAATTTCAATGGCCCCGATCAGACGGTCATCGCCGGCAGCAAGGCGGCCGTCGAGCGGGCGTTCGCGGCGTGCAAGGCGCGCGGCGCCAAGCGTGCCCTGCTGCTGCCGGTGTCGGCACCCTTCCACTCTTCGTTGATGCGGCCAGCGGCCGACAAACTGGCGCAACGGCTGGCGGAACTGTCGCTCGCTGCGCCGCAAATTCCGGTGATCAACAACGTCGATGTGGCCATCGAAAACGACGCCGACAAAATCCGTGACGCCCTGATTCGTCAGGCATATTCGCCGGTACGCTGGGTCGAGACGATTCGTCGTATTGCAGATATGGGCGTTGCTGGCGTGGCCGAATGCGGGCCGGGCAAAGTGCTCGCCGGCCTGACCAAGCGTTGTGCGGCGACCTTGGCCAGCACCGCTCTGGCCGATCTTGCCTCGATCGACAACGCCTTGACCAGCCTGGAGTAAGTCACCGATGCTGAATGGAGAAATAGCTCTGGTAACCGGTGCGTCGCGGGGAATCGGTCAGGCCATTGCCCTCGAACTCGGCCGACTCGGTGCGACTGTCGTCGGTACGGCAACCACTGCCGAAGGGGCAGCGAAAATCTCGGCTTATCTGAGTGCCGCTGCTTGTCAGGGTGAAGGCGCAGTGCTCGAAGTGCGCGAAGCTGAGCAAATCGACGCGCTGCTCGCCAGCGTCGAAAAAACGCATGGTGCGGTGAGCGTGCTGGTCAATAACGCCGGCATTACGCGCGACAATCTGGCGATGCGCATGAAGGACGACGATTGGGATCTGGTGCTCGATACCGATCTCAAAGCGGTGTTCAGATTATCCAAAGCAGTGCTTCGCAGCATGATGAAAGCGCGTCGCGGGCGGATCATCAACCTCACCTCAGTGGTCGGCCACGCCGGCAATCCGGGACAGGCCAATTACTGCGCCGCCAAGGCCGGTGTTGCCGGATTGAGCCGCTCGCTGGCTCGCGAATTGGCCAGTCGCAACATTACCGTCAATTGTGTCGCACCGGGTTTGATCGATACCGACATGACCCAGGCGCTCGACGACAAACAGAAAGCGGCTATGCTTGCTGCCGTGCCGCTGGGCCGGCTGGGCAAGCCATCGGACATTGCTTCGGCGGTAGCCTTTCTCGCCTCACCGGGGGCAGCGTATATCACCGGCACGACGCTGCACGTCAACGGTGGCATGTTCATGGGTTGACCGCTGCGGCGTTCCCGGTTTTTCGGACAGTCGGATCAGCCAAGGCAGACCGAACCGAAAGGGCATGCCAGACGGGCGTGAAACGCGAACAACACGAGCGCAATTCAAAGAGCAAGTCGCGGTAGCAGCGTTGTCATGGGAAAAGACCCCATTCCTCGCCAGTTGGTTTATTGCCATAGTCACTGGAAAGCATGTGACGGCTGCGGTTTTCGCGGTCGAGAGCGATTGGCGACGAATCCCTGCACGTTCTTCAAAGCGATTTCCTCGAGAATGGGTCTGTGGAGGCGTGAGCTGGCGCTGGCCATATGCAGCCGTGCGATGGACAGTGGTTGGCGGAGAACGGGTCGAGCTCGCTCCGGACCGCCTTGAGGGTGCCGGAGAGCAGAACGGTCAGGAGGGTCGGCAGAATGAAAATGCGTCGGCGGATGAACTATTCGGGATCGTGTCGAGCGTTGTCAAAAAGATCTTGCGAAAACAGATGGTCAGATAGCCTGATAAGCGAGACGGCGTATTCGGGGTGCCATGAGATGGTCTTTTATAAAACGGCAAGTTACAGTGTGGTTATCCCGCGGGTGTTAAGCCGCGACAAGAGCAAACGTAATACATGCAAACGAGCTAACTTACGAGGATCAGGACCGATCCGGGCGTCTATTGTTTGCGTCGCAACGATCTGAACTGGGCGGCGGAACGCCCGTGGCGGACAACTATGACCCTGACCGTTCTCGAGGCGGTATTCCGTAGCCTGAAGAGAGAACTGGGCTTGCGACACATCTTCCATTCCAAGGAGTAGCACACCGAGAGGCGCCTGTTCATTTCGGTTCTGGCCGATCAGTTGGGTGCCGTCGATTCACCGATGCCTGCAGGCGCACGGCATCACGACCTCACGGGCGCAACGGCGCGAGACACTTGCCGTGCAACGCCGGGTGACCGCCCGTTTTACATAGAGGGACAGTCTTACGCGGCATGTACGCAAGACGACGCGGCCCAAACCATTGAGAAATCGAGCGGCAGTCTGCTGTCGTTGGCTGTGCCGCCAGCAGGCGCTGCCTCAAACCCGATTTTGAGGAAATCGCTGGCAAACTCCAGCAGTTCGTCCCCGATCACTATCGACCGCGAAACATTCAGCCGAAAGGGTAGCAGCTGTCCGCTGCCGACAAGTGAATGTGACCTTGTGCAAACTTGCGCGAATTAATCTTTCCTCCCACAGGTGTTGCGCAGTGCAACGGTAAAAAAAGACCTGCTGCCCAAGCGGACAGCAGGTCTGCCTCAGTTTATCCGAGCGAAGGATCGTAAAAAGGGGGTTTATTTGCTGCCTAGCGCGCGTTGCAACTGTTCGAGCGCGGTGGGATCCTCAATGGTCGTCAGGTCGCCCGGATCGCGACCTTCGGCCAATGCCTGGATCGACCGGCGCAGCAGCTTGCCCGAACGGGTCTTCGGCAGAACGGTCAGGAAGTGCACGCGGCTCGGCCGGGCGATGGCGCCCAGGCTGTCGTCGACCTGTTTCATCACTTCCTTCTCGAGCGTTGCCGCCAGTTCGGGAGTGGCAATGCTGTCTGTGTTCTTCACCACGGCGAAGGCCATCGGCATCTGGCCCTTGAGCTGATCGGCGACACCGACCACGGCGACTTCGGCGATTGCCGGATGGCCCTGGATCGCTTCTTCGATCTCGCGGGTGCCGAGACGGTGGCCGGCGACGTTGATCACGTCATCGGTACGGCCGAGGATGAAGTGATAGCCGTCCTTGTCGCGGATGCCCCAGTCGAACGACGAATAAACTTGCGGCTCGCGGAACAGTGAGAAGTAGGTCGACACGAAGCGAGCGTCGTCTCCCCAGACGGTGGACAGACAGCCGGGAGGTAACGGCGGCAGGATGCCGACGATCCCTTTTTCATCGGTATCGCAGAACGAACCGTCTTCACGGAAGATTTTCAGGTTGTAGCCATAGACCGGGAAGTTCGGCGTGCCGTAGCGGATTTCGGTCTTCTGCACACCGGGCATCGGGCCAAGGATCGGCCAGCCGGTTTCGGTTTGCCAGTAGTTGTCATACACCGGCAGGCCGAGTTCGCCCATGATCCATTCGTGCGTCGGCTGGTCGAGCGGTTCGCCGGCCAGGAACAAATGCCGCAAGCTCGACAGATCGTATTTGTGCATGTACGCCGTGTCGTGCTTTTTGAGCACGCGCGCTGCGGTCGGCGCCGAGAACATGACGTTGACCTTGTATTTTTCGACGATCTGCCACCAGATGCCCGGGTCGGGACGCAGCGGCGTGCCTTCGTACATGATAGTGCACATGCCGCCGATCAGCGGACCATAGACGATGTACGAGTGGCCGACGACCCAGCCGATGTCGGAAGTGGCGAAGAAGGTTTCGCCTTCGTTGCCGCAGAAGATGTACTTCAAGGTCGACGCCAGCGCGACGGCGTAACCGCCGGTGTCACGCTGGACACCTTTCGGCTTGCCGGTGGTGCCGGAGGTGTACAGGATGTACGACGGCTCGGACGATTCCATCCAGGTGACCGGCACTTCGGCGTCCATGAACTGCGCGCGCAGGGTGGCGTAATCGACGTCACGGCCTTCGACTTTGTTGAAGCCCTTGTCGAGCCCGCGATCGACCATCAGTACTTTGCCCGGCTTGTGTTCGGCCAGCGTGATCGCTTCGTCGAGCAGATCCTTGTACGGCACGGCCTTGCCGCCTCGCATGCCGGCGTCGGAAGAGACGATCAGTTTGGGCGCCGCATCGTCGATGCGAGTGGCCAGCGAGCCGGAGGCAAAACCACCGAAGACGACCGAATGGATGGCGCCGATGCGCGCGCAGGCGAGCATGGCGAACATCGCTTCGGCGATCATCGGCATGTAGATCAGCACGCGGTCGCCCTTGCCGACGCCGAGGCTCTGCATGATCGCCGCCATGCGCATGACTTCCTGCTTCAGCTCGGCGAAGGAGTACACCACCTCCTGGTCGGTTTCGGTCGAGATGAAGACCATCGCCCGGTCGTTCGGCCGCTTCTCGGCATGTCGGTCGACGGCGTTGTAGCAAATGTTGGTTTCGCCGCCGACGAACCACTTGGCGAACGGCGGACGAGAAAAATCGAGTACCTGAGTGAACGGCTTGTGCCAGTCGATCAGTTTGGCTTCTTCACCCCAGAAGGCGTCCGGATTTTCGATTGATTGCTTGTGAAACTCTTGGATTGTCGTCATGAGACTCCCTCTTCAAAAATGTGAACCCACCTGCACTAGTGGAAACTACGCCTGCCGGGTGTCTTTTATCGCCTGCTCCCGGTCAAGCATCCGTTTTCTAATGTCTGCCAGCGGCAGACCCAACTTCAACTCCCCTTCCAGGAGGTCCAGAAAGGGGAGTATCTCCTTGCCAAGATCGATGAGGTGCGGGATTACCGCACTTGCATGGCCGGTGCTGATCAGTTCGAGAGCATGGCCAAGCCTGGGGACCGGGAGCTTGTTCAACGGTTTGTCGCCACAAGCCACGACACGGTTGCCGCCGGCCTGTCGTGCAGCCACCAGACGCTCACCGGCAAGACTCAGCAAGGATGCTGCCGACCCCGGCCGGTCGACCGGGGTATTGGCGACGCCAATACTGACCGACAGATTGAGACGCTTCCCATGTACCGCAATGTTCGCCACCGCAAACGCTTCCCGCAAGCGATTCGCGAAGGACTCGCAGGCAGGAAAGGGGGTACCTGGCGAAACCACAGTCAGGTCGCTTCCGGAATAGTGGCCCAGGCTGTCTTCCTTGCGTACTTTTTGTACCAGCATGCTGGCCAGGCGTTTGAGCAACTCCTTGGCCACCTCGTCGCCGTGTTGTTCGCGCAGTGCGCCAAAGCGGTCGAAGCCGATGATCAGGATGCTCAGGGGGCCATCGTGCCGGATGGC
>CAYRXO010000077.1:0-15465 GCA_964428215.1 uncultured Candidatus Accumulibacter sp.
ATTTAAAAATTTTATTGCCGACACTGCCGTGGCCATCGGCATCACCCATATGGATCGTTCTTCGGCATTCGGGCTGGAGGATTACCGCAAGAAAGTTGCCATGCTTGGCTATCCGGCCATGCCGGCCATTTTCCGGGTCGATGCGCGTCGCCGCGCAGATGTTGCGATGCTGGTCAAAGCATTGCTCTACACGCTCAATCCGGGGTTGGTCGAAACCTGAGTTCAGTCATCCGTTCAGGCGTTGCTGAGCAAGGTGGCAGCGAGCGCTCTCGATTGCTTCGGAGTCGATTGGTCAGCCTTGAGCGATCGCCGTCTGATAGTCGAGCGGATTCTGACCTTGGCGCAAATACCGGTAACAGCGCCGTATCGTGGCCTGCTGGTCGGCCACGGTCATGGGTTCCCGATACGCTTCCAGAGTACGGATCTCCTCGTCGGCACGCTGGCTCTTCAAGCGTGTTTCCCGGGTGTCCAACCACGCGTCGGCCGCGGCCGCATCGATCGCGTGTGCCGCTGCCCCCAAGCACTCCCCAAGGTGATAGAAAGCCAACAGATTCCGGCCGTGTGCGTCAAGCTGTTCTTCGACTTGGTGGGCGATCCGTTTGGCACCATCACCCACCGCGAGCCGTGGCGTCGATTGACCAAAACCGGCTCGCCGGGCGCCATCGAAGATCGCTCGCCCGGCCGTGTGCCGCCAACGATTCCCGTCCCATCCTGCACCGCTCGTCGATCAGACGCAACTCTGCCGCATTGGCCAACTTCAAGTCTACCGTCTCGTCTTCCACCGCGGCCAGCAGCGAAACGATGCACTCCAGAAAAACAGGATTCGCCTTCAGCTTCTCTATCGATTCCACGTCGCTCCGTTGCCTTGCCGACATCTGCTGCTCCGCTCGTTCCATGCGTTTCCCTTGGCCTACTGCATCGGTTTGAATCGCACTCCAGGCGGCAAGACCTGAGCGATTATTTTCAAGCAGACAACCTGCAAGCGATAATCGCGCTCATTGGCAAAGCGTTCCCCGAAGAATCGCTCGGGCAAAGAGAAAATATTGTTCATGCGTTCATGACGACAAGACGGTAGGAGAACCTCTTATATGGCCATCATCGAAGGATTTCGCGTCCAGAATTTTCGTGCTTTACGCGATGTGACCCTGGGCAAGTTGTGCGGTGAGCAGGCTGGCAAACCGCTGACGCCGTTGACCGTGGTGATTGGCAAAAACGGAGCCGGCAAAAGCACCTTGTTCGATGCTTTCGGCTTTGTGGCGGATTGTCTGACCACCGATGTCGAAACCGCCTGCGACTTGAAGCAGCGCGGCGGATACGAAAGAATGCATGCCAAGGGCGTCGCGGAACCAATCCGTTTTGAAATCTACTACCGCGAAGCTCAAAACGAACGCCCGATCACCTACGAGCTGGTGATCGATCTCGATGACAGTGGCCGGCCTTTTGTCCGGTCCGAGCTATTGCGACAGCGACGCAAGAATCAGAAATACGGCCAGCCCTATCCATTCTTGCGGCTGCAAAATGGCAAGGGAACGGTGTGGGCGGGCGAGGAAGCGATCGGCGATTCTGATGAAGAAGACAGTGCGCGCAGTCCCGTGGAATTGACCGACCCGCGCGAATTGGGCATTTCCACGCTGGGAACGCTGAAAGAGCATCCGCGTATTCGCAAATTCAGAGATTTTTTGAAAGGTTGGTATCTTTCCTACTTCTACCCGGACGCGGCGCGCAGTCTGCCAACGGCTGGGCCGCAACGCCATTTGAATGTGCACGGCGACAACATCGGCAACGTCGTTCAGTTCATGGAGCGTGAGCACAAGGATCGCTTCAAGAACATTCTGGCGCGTATCGCCAGCAAGATCCCAGGCATTGCTTCGATCAACACCAAGGTGACTGACGACAAGCGTGTGCTGCTGCGTTTCAACGACGGCGCATTTGGCGACCCTTTCTTCGCCCAGCAGATGTCCGACGGTACGCTGAAGATGTTTGCCTACCTGCTGTTGATGGAAGATCCCGATCCGCCGCCTTTCATCTGCATCGAGGAACCTGAAAACGGCTTGTATCACAAACTGCTCGAAGCCTTGGCGCAGGAATTCAGAGCGCATGCCACTGGCAAAAAGAATGCGCCCCAGGTATTCGTCACCACGCACCAGCCGTATTTCGTCGATGCCTTGTCACCTGAAGAGGTATGGATTCTCGAAAAGGGGGCTGATGGTTTTTCCACGATTCACCGCGCTTCCGATCTGGAAGTCGTCAATAATCTGGTGGAAGAAGGATTGCCGCTCGGTGGGTTGTGGTACAGCGACTATCTCGATGCGAGGTGAACATGCACATCGAGGTTCTGGTCGAAGACCAATCGGGAATGAAGCTACTCGAAGCATTATTACCCAAGTTGCTTGGTGAACAAGGGCAGCCGCATACTTGGCGCCTGCATGCCTACAAAGGTATCGGCCGCATTCCGCAGAACCTCGGCACTGTCGCGGACCCCGCGAAGCGGATTCTGCTCGATCGCTTGCCCCGCCTGTTGCAGGGTTATGGCCGTACTCCCGGTATCGATGCGGTCGTGGTCGTAGTCGACAGCGACAAACAAAATTGTGTCGATTTCCTGGCAAAACTGAAAGCGTTGGCTGCGCCTGCACCTCAAACCCTCTTCCGGCTGGCTATTGAAGAGGTGGAAGCCTGGTATCTGGGCGACAGACAGGCTGTGCTCAGTGCGTATCCGCGGGCAAAGACGGCGGTTCTGGATAGCTATGTTCAAGACAGTGCTTGCGGCACCTGGGAGAAGCTTGCCGATGCCCTTTATCCTGGCGGATCGGCGGCCTTCAGGAAAGCGGGTGGGCGATCGCCAGGACAGGTCAAGTACGAGTGGGCCGAAAAGATTGGCCCCTTGCTGGCGCCGGAACGCAACCTCTCGCCCAGCTTCGGGAAGTTATGTGACGGCCTGCGTCGGCTGATCCAAACAAGCGCCTGAAGTTGCGCTGTGGCTGGCGGCGCGTGCGCCCATGCGCCATGCCCTGAATCGGCCGGCTGCGCAATGGCGTCCCGCCCGGCCGTTCAAAGAAAGTGGGTCATTCCTTCACCGCGGCCAGTTGACCGTTTTCCCAGCCGCCGCCGAGCGCTTTGAACAGTTCGATCAGCGCGAAGCGCCGGTCGCGGGCGGTGAGGATTTCCTGGCTTTGCGCCTGCAGCAACTGGCGTTGGGCGTCGAGAACTTCGAGGTAGCCGGAGTAACCGGCGCGGTAGCGCAGTTCGGCCAGTTCGAGCGCGCTCTTGAGCTGGCGGCGGCGTTCGCTTTGGGCGGCGAGCGTCGTGCGCGTCTGACGGTGAGCGATCAGCGCGTCGCGCGTTTCGCGGAAAGCGCTTTGCACGCTCTGCGTGTAATTGAGCAGCGCCGCTTCGCGCCGGGCGGTTTCCGCCTGGACGTTGGCGTCGATCGCTTTCAGGCCGATCAAGGGTTGCAGCAGCGAGGCGCCGACGCCCCAGATCAGCGCCGGGGCCGAGAACAGTTTCGACAGGGCGGCCGATTCCGAGCCGTAAGAGGCGGTCAGCGTCAGCGAGGGAAAGTATTGCGCGCGCGCGGCGTCGATGCGCAGATCGGCAGCGGCAAGCTGCGCCGCCGCCTGCCTGACGTCCGGCCGACGTTCGAGCAGATCGGACGGCAGATCGGCAGGAATTTCCGGCACGGCCAGCAGGCGCGCCGGCGAGGCGTCGCGGGCAATGCGCGCTTCGTACACTTCGCGCGGCGAGCGGCCGACGATCGCCGCCAGCGCCGTTTCGTATTGGCCGACAGCGCGTTCGGCGGCGGCGAGGTTGGCGAGCACGGCGGCGCGTTCGGCCTGTGCCCGCTGCAGGTCGAAATCGCCGATCACGCCAGACTGCTGCAGCCGTTGCTGCAGCGCCAGCGTCTGTTCGCGCGCCTGCAGCGTTTCGCGTTGCAGTGTGCGTTCGGCGTCAGCGGCGAGCAGGCCGAAATAGGCGCGCGCGGTTTCGGCGCCGACGGCGACGCGCACCGTTTCGCGCGCGTAGGCGCTGGCCAGCAGATCCTGGCGGGCGGCGTCGGTACTCTTGCCGGCGCGTCCCCAGAGGTCGATTTCATAGGCAGCGCGCAGCGCGACCAGATAGTCGTTGTGTACCGGGTTGAATCCGCTCGGCAGCGGCTGCCAGCCGGCGAGCGTGCTGCGTCCGCGACTCGGTTCGACGGCAAGGTTAAGGCTCGGGAAGAGGCTGGATTGCGCCAGCAGCACATGGGCGCGCGCCAGGTCCACACGCACCATCGCCGTGCGCAGGTCGAGGTTGTTGGTCAGCGCTTCTTCGATCAGCGCGTCGAGCGTCGGATCGTCGAAATGCTGCCACCAGCGAACGAGCGACTGATCAGCGCTTGCACCGGCGACCGGCAGGTCGAGCACCGGCGGCGCGGGTGGCGTGCTCCGGCAGGCGGCGAGCGGCAGCAGGAGCGCCAGCGCGAGTGTCAGCGCGGCCCGCGGCCGGCGCAGTGATTCACACATAACTGTCGCCTCCCTTGGCCACCGGCGACTGCGCATCGACCGCCGCTTCGCTGACCTGCGGCAGATGCGTCGCTTCCTGCAGCAGCTGGTCGTGCGTGCGTGTTTCGCGCACGCGTCGGTCGTAGAGCACCTTGAAGAAGAGCGGAACGTGAAAGACGGCGAGCAGCGTCGCGGCGATCATGCCGCCCATGACGCCGGTGCCGACCGAGTGGCGTGCGCCGGCGCCGGCGCCGGTGGAGATGGCCAGCGGCAGCACGCCGAGGATGAAGGCCAACGATGTCATCAGGATCGGGCGGAAGCGCAGCCGCGCCGCTTCGATCGCCGACGCCGACGCCGACAGCCCTTCGTCGTGCTTGAGCACCGCGTATTCGACGATCAGGATGGCGTTTTTCGCTGCTAGGCCGAGCAGCGTCACCAGCCCGATCTGGAAATAGACGTCGTTGGTCAGCGGCGCGGCGTGGAACAGCGGCCCGAGCAGGTTCTTGCCCCAGATGGCGAGCAGCGCGCCGAAGGTGCCGAAGGGCAGCGCCAGCAGCACGCAGAACGGCAAGGCCCATTTTTCGTATTGCGCGGCAAGGATCAGGAAGACCATCAACACCGCCAGTCCGAGGGCGAATCCCGAAGCGCCGCTCGATTTTTTCTCCTGATACGATGATCCGCCCCAGTCGAAGGAGAAATCGGGCGGCAGCACTTCGCGGGCGATCTGCTCGACGCGGATGATGCCCTGACCGGAGCTGACGCCGGGGGCGGTCTGGCCGATGACTTTCACCGCCGGCAGATTGTTGAAGCGGTCGAGCGAATCGGGTCCGGACGAGTACTGCACGTGGACCAGCGACGAGAGCGGCAGCATCGTGCCCTGCCGCGAGCGGACGTAAAGCCCCTGAATGTCGTCAGGGCGGCGGCGGAATTCGCGATCGGCAGACATCAGCACCTGCCAAGTGCGGCCGTATTTGTTGAAATCATTGACGTAATAGGTGCCGAGCGTCGCCGACAGCGCGGCGAAGATCTCTTCGACGGCGACGCCGGCCTGCTTGGCCTTTTCGCGGTCCACATCGACGAAGATCTGCGGCACCGTCGCCCGCCACAGCGTCTGTGCGCCGCCCAGCAGCGGGTCGCTGTTGGCGCGCGCCAGGAACTGATGCAACACTTCCTGCAGCCGTTTCGGTCCGCCGTCGCCGCGGTTCTGGATGAAGAATTCGTAGCCGCCGGCGGTGCCGAGGCCAAAGATCGCCGGCGGATTGAAGGCCAGCACCAGCGCTTCCTTGATCGCGGCGGTCTTCATGAAGAATTCGCCGACCAGTTGCTGCGAGCTGACCTGCCGCTCGTGCCACGGCTTCTGCGTCACGAACAGCGTCGCCGCGTTGTTGCGGAAGCCGCCGCCGATGAAGTCGAAGCCGGCGAAAGCGACGATGTCCTGGTTGGCGTCGTTGCTGCGCACCGCCGCTTCGACCTGTTCGACGACCTGCGTCGTACGCTGCAGCGTCGCGCCGTCGGGCAGGATCACCGCGCTGATGTAGAAGCCCTGATCTTCGTCGGGCACCAGGCTGCCGGGCGTCGTCTTCCAGAGAAAGCCGGTCAGCGCGACCATGCCGACGAACAGCGTCAGGACGATCGCCGCCCGGCGGATCACCCAGATCACACCGTCGACGTAACGTCCGCTCAGGCGCGCGAACCAGGCGTTGAAAGCACGGAAAAAACGATTCGGCTCCGCATGTCCGTGTTTGAGCATCAGCACGCACAGCGCCGGCGACAGGGTCAGCGCGACGAAGCCCGAGAGGACTACCGCAATCGAAATGGTGACGGCAAACTGCCGGTACAGTTCGCCGGTCAGCCCGCCGAGAAAGGCAATCGGCACGAACACCGCGGTCAGCGTCAGCACGATGGCGACGATCGGCCCGGTGACTTCGTGCATCGCCTGCACCGCCGCCTGCCGTGGCGGCAGCCCCTCCTCGCGCATGATGCGTTCGACGTTCTCCAGCACGACGATTGCGTCATCGACGACGATGCCGATCGCCAAGACCATGCCGAACAGCGTCAGGCTGTTGATCGAATAGCCGAGCAGATAGATGCCGGCGAAGGTGCCGATCAGCGATACCGGCACGGCAGCGAAGGGAATCACCGCCGCACGCCAGCTCTGCAGGAAAAGGTAAACGACCAGGAAAACGAGCAGCATCGCTTCAGCGAGCGTTTTCAGCACCTCCTCGATCGAGACGCGCACGAAGCGCGTGGTGTCGTAGGGAATGGCGTAGCTCAGCCCGTCGGGAAATTGCTGCTGCAGTTCATCGACGGTTTGCGTGACACTCTCGGCGACGTCGAGCGCGTTGGCGCCCGGCGAAAGAAAGATGCCGACCAGCGTCGCCGGTTTACCGTTGTAGCGACCGTTGAATTCGTAATCGCGCGAGCCGAGTTCGACGCGCGCGACGTCGGCCAGACGGATCATCGATCCGTCGGCATTGGCGCGCACGATGATCGCCTCGAATTGCGCCGCATCGGCCAGCCGGCCTTTCGAAGTGATGGTGTACACCAGGTCCTGTCCGGCGCCGATCGGCGACTGACCGATCTTGCCGGCAGCGAACTGCGCGTTCTGCTCGTTGATCGCCGCGGCGACGTCGCCGGGCGTCAGCTTGAATTGCGCCAGGCGATCTGGTTTCAGCCAGATGCGCATCGCGTAATCCTTAGCGCCGAAAATCTGCACATTGGTCGTTCCGGGCAGGCGTTTCAGGCGGTCGAGAACGTTCAGCGTCACGTAGTTGGAAATGAACAGATCGTCGTAGCGCCCGTTCGGCGAATGAAAAGCCAGCACCTGCAGGAAGGCCGACGACCCCGGTTCGACGGTGACGCCTTGCCGGCGCACTTCCTGCGGCAGCCGCGATTCGACCTGCTTGACGCGGTTATTGACGTTCACTGCCGCCAGATCGACGTTGGTGCCGATCTCGAAGGTCACCTGGATCTGGGCGACGCCGTTCGACGACGAATTCGACGACATATAGATCATGCGCGGCACGCCGTTGATCGCGTTTTCCAGCGGCGCGGCGACCGTCGATTCGAGCACCTGCGCCGACGCACCGGGATAGATCGCCTGCACGGTGACCACCGGCGGCGCAATTTCCGGGTATTGCGCGATGGGCAGCGCGCGCATGGCGGCCAGGCCGGCGAGCACCAGGAACAGTGAAATCACGGCGGCGAAAATCGGCCGGTCGATGAAAAAGCGGGAAAACATGGCGGCCGCCTGCTCAGGGTCGCGCGGGCGCCGGGGCCGCGGCAGCCGCGGGCGCGCCCGGCGGCACGATCTGGATCGGCGTGTTCGGCATCATGATGCGCGCAACGCCATCGACGATCACCTCGTCACCGGCGGCAAGCCCCGATTCGATCAGCCAGACGTTGGTCCCCTGCTGCGTCGACCAGTCGCCGACGACCACCGGCCGGGCAACGGCCACCGGCTGGCCGGCCTTGTCGTCGCCCTTTTCCTTGCTCGCTGCCTTGCCGACGACATAAACGAATTTGCCCTGCGGGCCTTCGAGCACCGCCGACTGCGGCACGGCCAGCGCCGCGCTGCGCTGTGCGCCTTTCAATGCAACGCGCACAAACTGGCCGGGCTTCAGCGCCAGGTCGCCATTGGCGATTTCGGCGCGCATTTCATAAGTACCGGTCTGCGGATTGACGCGCGAATCGGCAAAATTGATCCGTCCGCTGCGCGGAAAAAGCGAGCCGTCGGCGAGCTTGATCTGCACTTCGAAGGCATTCTGCTTCGGCAGCGTCAGCCGGCCTTCGGCGATAGCCTTGTTCAGGCGCAGTTTTTCGTTGTCGGAGACGCTGAACAGCACCCAGATCGGATCGACCTGCGACACGGTGGTCAACAAGGTCGTGTTGGCGTTGGCCAGACTGCCTTCCGACTGTTGCGCGCGGCTGGACAACCCGCTGACCGGCGCCGTGACGCGGGTATAAGAAAGATTGAGCCGCGCTTCGCTCATCCGGGCCTGCGCCGCCTTGAGCGCCGCGGCGGCGAAATCGGCGGCGGACGCGGCATCGTCGGCTTCCTTCTGACCGATGGCCTTGGCGACGGCCAGCGGCCGCAAGCGGGCCGCTTCACGCTCGGCCTGCGTTTTCTGCGCCTTGGCGCGCAACAATTCGGCCTCGGCCGCGGCGAGTTGTGCCTCGTAAGGTTTGGCGTCGAGCTGGAACAGCACCTGTCCGGCGCGTACCGGCGCCCCTTCCGGATACAACCGCTTCTCGACGACACCGGTCACCCGGGCGCGTACTTCAGCCTCCTTCGAACCGGCGGTCTGCCCGACGTACTCGAAAGTCACCTGGTAGGACGCCGGCTGAACGACCATTGTCGACACCAGCGGCGGCGGCATGCCGCCCATGCCACCGGCACCGGCCGATGGCTGCCCGCAGCCGGACAGCGCCAGGACAGCGAGCAACGAGGCACCCGAGAACAGGAGCGGCGACCCGACGGGCGCCGCGCGACCGGCGAAAGACAGGGAACGGCGAACGGGGGGCGGCATGAAATCTCCTCGACGGCGGACGGCACGGCTTGCAACGGCGATGAATATTACCTACATTCGAGAATGTTTGTAAATGACGGGCCAACCGCCAGCGCCGGTTGGCCGGGACGGAAATAATCAATGGTCAGACGGACAAAAGAGGAGGCTTTGGCGACACGTGCCGCACTGCTTGATGCCGCCGAAAAGGTTTTTCGCCAACACGGCGTCACGCGTGCCACGCTCGGTGCGGTAGCCAGCGCCGCCGGCGTCACGCGCGGCGCGCTCTACTGGCACTTCCGGGACAAGGATGAACTGTTCGCCGCGCTGTGCCAGCGTGCGACCTTGCCGATGCAAAGCCGGCTCGAACAGGCGGCGGCGCGCGCAGGCGACGACGCGCTAGCCACCTTGCGCGAGGTGGCGGTGCAGGGCCTGCGCGAAATCGCCGCCAACCCGCGCACGCGCGCCGTCCTGGAAATCGTTCTCTGCAAATCGGAACAGCCGCCGCCCGGCGCCGATGCGCCGCAAGCCGAAACGATGGACCGCGAATGCGCGCAGGCCACCCGCCGCATCATTGCCCGCGCCGTCGCGCAGGGTCGTCTGCCACCCGACACCGACTGCACGCTCGCCGCTTATGCGCTACAGGCTTATTTTCGCGGCATCACCCAACTCTGGCTGACACAACCGACCGCATTCGATTTGGCGGCAGCCGCCGAAGCGATGATCGACACCATCATCGCCGGTCTGCTGGCGGCGCCGCCGCGGCAGGGGTGAACACGGCGGGTTGACGCGGGTTGAATCGCCGCTGACAGTGATTGGTCAATCGCTTTCTTGTCGCGGGTCTCTCGTGCAGCACTTGATTATTGGCTCCAAGGAGACTTGCGAGGCCGGGTGTCGAGTTGCCAAGCGAGCGCGTCGGGTTCGTCCCGAGAGAAAGCAGACAGATCGGTGCCCTTCAGGAACGACTGCCGAAGCAAACCATTGGTCTTCTCACTGATCCCGCGCTGCCAAGGACTGTGGGGATCAGCGAAATTGACGCGCAGCCGACGATCTCTCGCGACGCAGCACGCCGGCCTCGAGGAAGACTGCCGGCGCTGCCCGGTCGGGCTTGCTGCTGCCGGCGGCCCGCAAGCGGCTTCGTCAGCGATGCTCAAACCACTTTCGTCAAAGCGCGGCAACAGAACCGGTCACTACGCCGGGCCACGCCGCGCCGCGATTCACCCGCAACCTCCGGGGCGTCCCATGCCCGCTCTCCACTTCGTGGTTCGAGAAAAGTAGTCTCGGCAGGATAAGGGAGCGCGGGGAGGAACACCGGTGGGTTACCGGTTACTTTTCAACCGCCGAATTGCCGGACCAGATCGGAAACACTGGCGGACAATTGATCGAAGTCCGGGGCGGCACCGTTGGGGGTCAGATGGTTGACCACTTCCGGAAGCAGTTGTGACAAGCCAGCCGACGCTTCTTCCTGGCTGACGCCTACCTGCTGGGCGATTTGCGCCAAAGTATCGCTGCCGAGGACCTGACCAATGGCTTCCGGTGAAATGGGCATGTTTTGGCCGCTACCGATCCACGAATTGGCCTGTTCACCGTAGCCGGCCTGTTGAAATTGTTCCAGCAGACCACTCAGTCCGCCACCGGCTCCACCGCCGCCGCCGAGCAGTCCGCCGAGGATCGAACCCAGTCCGCCGGCTGCACCGCCACCCAGAAGACCGCCGAGCATGCCGCCAAGGCCACCACCGGACATTGGTTGTTGACCTTGCCCGGGTAACAAGCTGCCGAGTACGTCACCCAGGCCGCCACCACCGGAAGCGTTGCTCCGATTGTTCATCACCATGCCCAGGACGGCCGGCAGCAGCGCCATCATCAGATTGCCACGACCTGAGGATTCCTCCTGATCAGCGGAATTTCCCAACATGCCGCCCAAAACACTATCCAGCATTCCCATGTTGCTCTCCTTGGTAACAAATAAAACAGTGGCATGGTTGCCACCTTGAGGGTTTGTGGCGGCACACGGCCATTTTGCAAAACGCCGTCAACAAACAGATCTGGTCAGCCCAGCGTAGATTTCATTTGTGGCATCGTCCTGAAATTCAGGCGATCAGCCAGCCTGCGGAATATTGACATAAATGGCCGGGGAAAGACGGGCGAGAATTTTCTTCGGCGTTTCGCCAAGCAACACTCTTCTTTCCCTTGCTCTTGTTTATTGTCATTAGCATGCCGCTTGTTGGAGGGTGGCGGCGTCACGAGCGGATCAACAATGACCTTTTTTGGCTTGGCCGGGTGGACAGTGTCGGGAATTTCTGTATTCGTGCTCCCGCTCTCGAGGCAGGTGGGCAAGATGCTCAGGGGCGCAACGTCCCTTTTTCGCTTGCCCGGGAGGGCAATGCCGGCCGCTTTCGAATGGAACACCGGGGCGACCGTTGCCGGTGTAATAACGTTCGCCGCGTGGACCGTGGTGCCACCGCCAGTATGCGGGATTGCGCCAGGTTTGACCGTCCCAATAATGTCCCTGCGTGTTGCGGCTGCCATAGGTGATCGTCGTGCCGGGCACCTGTAGGCGCGTTTCGCCAAAATTGATATTTACATCAGCGGCGTTGGCCAGTAAGGGTGCGAGCGCAATCGCCAGTGACGCCAGAATTTTTTTCATTTCCACTTTCCTCCAGATCGATGCCGGGTTGAAACTTTCACCGTAGCAGATCAAATCAACGTTCAGCGCGACATTTCGTTGCCCGGCATGCGCGTTTCAACGATGGTCGGCCAATCGATCTGCTCGCTGCGCTGTACGCCGGCGGTCATCGTTCGACACAAGGTGACGAATTCGCGCATTCCGGCCGTTTGAAATTTGCGAGCGTGCCAGAGGAAATGAAAATGGCGTCGCAAGTCGAGAGCCGGGGTTTCGACCGCCACCAGGCTGCCGCGACGGAAAGCTTCACGCAAAGCCAGTCGCGATAGGCAGCCGATGCCCAGGCCGAACTCGACGGCGCGCTTGATCGCCTCGGTGTGTTCGAGTTCAAGCCGGATTTGCGGTCGCCAGTCCAAGAGCCGTAACGCCTGATCGAAGGTTTCACGTGTCCCCGAACCCGCTTCGCGCACGATCCACTCTTGCCCGGCCAGTTCCTCGGTGGTCGCGCAGCCGCGTTGAGCGAGCGGATGGACGGGCGCGCAGAAGACGACCAGTTCGTCGGCGACCCAGCGTTCGACAACCAGTTCCGGGTGACGGCAACTGCCTTCGATCAAGCCCAGGTCGAGTTCGTGACGCGCCACCCGGTCGACGATCGTCGTCGTGTTGTCGACCTTCAGTTCGATGCTGCTTTCGGGATGCCGTTGCAGAAAATCGGCGACGATTAGCGTCGCCAGGTAATTGCCGATGGTCAGCGTCGCCCCGATACGCAGCCGACCGTATCCAGCCCGGCCCTCGAGCACGCTGGCGAAATTCTCGGCCCGCTCGATCAATTCGACGGCTTGTGGCAGCAAAGCCTGGCCAAATTCGTTTAGATGCAAACGCTTGCCGAAGCGGTCGAACAACGGTGTGTCGTACAGCCGCTCGAGATCGGCCAACGCGGTGCTGACGGCCGATTGCGTCAACGCCAGTTCCTCGCCGGCACGCGAAACGCTGGCGTGGCGCGCGACGGCAACGAAAACGTTGATCTGTCGTAATGTGAATCGCATATCAAAGAGGTAGATGGACTTTATCTGGATAATCAATTTTTAAAATATAGCGCAAGCGCTTACGATGGTGTTCATCAATTCTTGCCATGGGTAAAACGATGAGCAATTTCACCGCACAACGCGTCCTTTCCGTCCATCACTGGAACGACAACCTGTTCAGCTTCCGCACGACCCGCGATCCGGGGCTGCGTTTCATCAACGGGCAGTTCGTGATGATCGGGCTGGCGCAGGAAGGGCGGCCATTGACGCGCGCCTACAGCATTGCCAGCGCCAACCACGACGACTTTCTCGAATTCTTCAGCATCAAGGTGCCGAATGGTCCGTTAACGTCGAAGTTGCAGCATCTGGCGGTCGGCGACGAGATCGTCGTCAGCCGCAAGCCGACCGGCACGCTCGTGCTGCGCGACCTGCGGCCGGGCAAGCGCTTGTACCTGCTGGCGACCGGTACCGGTTTGGCGCCGTTCATCAGCCTGATCCAGGACCCGGAAACGTACGCGCGCTTCGACAAAGTGGTGCTGGTACATGGGGTGCGCTGGAACAAGGATCTGGCGTACAGCGATTTCATCCGTCAGGAACTGCCGCAACACGAGTATTTCGCCGACATGCTGCGCGACAAGCTGCTCTATTACCCGACGGTGACCCGCGAACCCTCTGCGCACAACGGACGCATCACCGCACTGATCGACAGCGGGCAACTATCCGCCGATCTCGGCCTGCCGGCGCTCGATCCAGCCACGGACCGGGTCATGCTCTGCGGCAGCCCGGCGATGCTCAACGATTGCTGCCGCTTGCTCGATGGCAGAGGATTTCAGGTATCGCCCTATATCGGCGCGCAAGGCGATTACCTCATCGAACGGGCTTTCGTCGACAAATGAGCAGCGGGTAAGCCGCGGCGCTCTCGGGTAGACTGTCGGTTTCCGGCCGGGGCGTGACTGACCTCGGCCGCATCCCCTCATGAACCCGACAGATTGACTCCGACCATGGCTCAATACGTTTTCACCATGAACCGCGTGGGCAAGATCGTTCCGCCCAAGCGTCAGATCATCAAGGACATCTCCCTATCCTTTTTTCCGGGCGCCAAGATCGGTCTGCTCGGTCTCAACGGCACCGGTAAATCGACCGTCCTGCGCATCATGGCCGGCATCGACAAGGACATCATTGGCGAAGCGACACCGATGCCCGACCTGAAGATCGGTTACCTGCCGCAAGAGCCGCAGCTCGACCCGGAAAAAACCGTTCGCCAGGAAGTCGAATCCGGTTTGGGCGATGCCTTCGCTGCTCAGGCGAAACTGGATGCGGTCTATGCCGCGTATGCCGAGCCGGACGCCGATTTCGAACAACTTGCCGAAGAGCAGGCGCGGCTGGAGGCGATCATCGCCGCCGGCGGCAGCGATCTCGGCAATCAGCTCGAACTCGCCGCCGACGCCTTGCGCCTGCCGGCGTGGGAGGCATCGATCGCGCACCTCTCGGGCGGCGAGAAACGTCGCGTCGCCTTGTGCAAATTGCTGCTCTCGAAGCCGGACATGCTGCTGCTCGACGAGCCGACCAACCACCTCGACGCCGAATCGGTCGAATGGCTGGAGCAATTCCTGGTGCGTTTTCCCGGCACAGTGGTCGCGGTGACGCATGATCGCTACTTCCTGGACAACGCCGCCGAGTGGATTCTCGAACTCGACCGCGGGCATGGCATCCCTTGGAAAGGCAACTACTCGAGCTGGCTCGAACAGAAGGAAGCGCGTCTGCAGATCGAGGCTCGCCAGGAAGCGGGGCGTATCAAAGCGATGAAACAGGAACTCGAATGGGTGCGGCAAAACCCGAAAGCACGTCAGGCGAAGAGCAAGGCACGTCTGTCGCGTTTCGAGGAACTGGCCAGTGTCGAGTACCAGAAGCGCAACGAGACACAGGAGATCTTCATCCCGGTCGGCGAACGCCTGGGCAGCAAGGTGATCGATTTCAAAGAGGTCAGCAAGTCGTTCGGCGACCGGCTGCTGATCGACAAATTGAGCTTCAGCGTGCCGCCCGGCGCCATCGTCGGCATCATCGGTCCGAACGGCGCCGGCAAATCGACGCTGTTCAGACTGCTGATCGGTCAGGAAAAGGTCGACTCCGGGACGATCGACATCGGTCCGACGGTCAAGCTGGCTTACGTCGGCCAGAGCCGCGAAGGATTGGACGGCAACAAGAGCGTGTACGAGGAGATTTCCGGCGGCACCGAAATCCTCACGGTCGGCAAATACGAAACGCCGGCGCGCGCCTACCTCGGACGATTCAATTTCAAGGGTGCCGACCAACAGAAGCCGGTCGGACAACTCTCCGGCGGCGAGCGTGGCCGCTTGCATCTGGCCAAGACACTGATCGCCGGCGGCAACGTCCTGCTGCTCGACGAACCGTCCAACGATCTCGACGTCGAAACCTTACGCGCGCTCGAAGACGCGCTGCTCGAATTCGCCGGCAGCGTGCTGGTCATTTCGCACGACCGCTGGTTTCTCGACCGCATCTGTACGCATCTGCTGGCCTGCGAAGGCGACTCGCAATGGGTTTTCTTCCCCGGCAATTACCACGACTACGAAGAAGACAAGAAGCGCCGCCTCGGCGAGGAAGGCGCCAAACCAAAGCGGATTCGTTACAAGCCGATCAGCCGTTGAGAGTGCCGGCCGCTGTCGTACAGCTGGAGTAAATAACCGTGCAAGAACGACGGGTAAAGATTCTCTTCCCGCCCGTTTACGGCTAAAATTCTGCCCGTTCCCGGTGGAAGAGCGCCGATTTTTACTGATGAGGGATATATGGCCACACATGATGACGAAGACGAATCG
>CAYRXO010000078.1:0-15277 GCA_964428215.1 uncultured Candidatus Accumulibacter sp.
GATGTGCGGAATATTGACCAGCGCGAAGAGTTCCTCAATACCGACATGGGCGCAGGCTTCCTCCAGCGTTTCCCGTTGGGCCGCTTCGCTGGTCGATTCGCCGTTCTCCATGAAACCGGCAGGCAAGGTCCACAGACCATAGCGCGGTTCGATCGATCGCCGGCACAGCAGAATCCTTTCCTCCCACTCGGCGATGCAGCCGATGACCAGCTTCGGATTCAGGTAATGCACGCTGCCGCAATTCAGACAAACGTGGCGTGGCACATTGTCTCCGGCAGGAATCGTTAGACTAACCGCTTTGCCACAGGCGCTACAGAATTTCATACCGCGATCACTCGCCTCGCCTATTCGTCGTTTATCCACTAAGTTTAAAGGAATCGGGCGACGGTCGTGACGATCGTTGCGCGCGACTGATCGTCTTTGTAATGGGAAAACCATGACGCCGGAGGAGAACTGGACCGGTGACCTTCCCGCCGAATGAGCGATCGTTTGCCATGCCAGTCTGGCTACTGACAATCGAGTGCTGCACGATAGGGGATTCAGATGTTTCTGATCGTTGGATACGTGATCATTCTTGCCGCGGCCTTGGGTACTTATGCCGTGCACGGAAGTCTGGCCGCGTTGTGGGTGCCGATGGAATACATCGCCATCGTCGGTCTGACGATTGGCGGTTTCGTCGCCGGCAATGACATCAAGATCATCAAGGCGACCGTTGGTGCCTTGCCGGGAATCTTCAAAGGATCGAAATTCACCAAAGCGCTGTACATGGACTTGCTGGCCATGCTTTTCGAGGTCCTGGCCAAAGTGCGCAAGGAAGGGCTGATGTCGATCGAGAACGATGTCGAGAACCCGCACGACAGCCCGATCTTCAGCAAATACCCAAGCCTGGCGCACGACCATCACGTGATGGAGTTCATTACCGATTACCTGCGCATGATGGTCGGCGGCAACCTCAACGCCATGGAAATCGAAAATTTGATGGATATCGAGATCGATACTCACCATCATGAGGCAGAAACCCCGGGACACGTGATGGGCAAAGTCGGTGACGGAGTACCGGCTTTCGGTATCGTCGTCGCGGTGATGGGGGTGGTCAACGTCATGGGGTCGGTCGGTGAGCCGCCAGCCGTCCTGGGCAAAATGATCGGCGGCGCACTGGTCGGCACCTTTCTCGGGATTCTGATTTCTTACGGCTTCATCGCTCCGATCGCCAGCCTGCTCGAACAGAAGGCACAGGAAGGGTCGAAGATTTACCAGGTGATCAAGGTGGTGCTGTTGGCCTCAATGTCCGGCTATGCGCCGCAAGTGGCTGTCGAGTTCGGCCGCAAGACCCTCGTCGCCGATTTGCGGCCGAGTTTCCGTGAGCTGGAAGAAGACCTCAAGAATCGCAAGGGCAAATAAGCGATGCCGGCACCAATGAGCGGAGACGGGCATGACTGAAGACGTACGCCCGATTGTCATTAAGCGCATCAAGAAGGTGGCCGGTGGACACCATGGCGGCGCGTGGAAGATCGCTTATGCCGACTTCGTGACCGCGATGATGGCTTTTTTCCTGCTGATGTGGCTGCTGGGGTCGACCGCCAGTGGCGATCTGAAAGGGATAGCCGACTATTTCAACAATCCGTTGAAACTCGCTGCACAAGGTGGTTCTGGCACCGGTGACAGTTCGAGCGTCTTGAAAGGCGGTGGCAAGGACCTGACAAGACAGGCCGGGCAGGTCAAATCGGGCGACATCGAGGCGAAGAGCAAAAATCTGAATCTGAAGGAAACCAACGCCGAAGCGGCACGCAAGGCCTTCGAAGAGCGGGAAAAAACGATGCTCGGCGAACTCAAGGCGAGCATCGAAAAACTGATCGACAATAATCCGGCGTTGAAGCAGTTCAAAAGTCAGCTGCTGATCGACATCACCAGCGAAGGCCTGCGCATCCAGATCGTCGATGAGCAGAACCGGCCGATGTTCGACACCAGCAGCGCGGAAGTGAAACCGTATACGCGGGAAATCCTGCATGAAATCGGCAAGACCCTGAACAGCGTGCCGAACAAGTTGAGTCTGGCCGGCCATACCGATGCGGCACAATACGGTGGTGGTGATAAAGGCTTTTCGAACTGGGAACTGTCCGCCAACCGGGCCAATGCGTCGCGACGCGAACTGATTGCCGGTGGCATGCAGGAGACGAAAGTTCTGCGCGTGGTCGGTCTCGCGTCGACAGTGCTACTCGACAGGAACGACCCGCTCAGTTCGATCAACCGGCGCATCAGTATCGTCGTGTTGAATAGGAAATCGGAAGAAGCCCTGTTACAGGAAGATGGCAAGGCCGATGCGCTGGAGGTCGGTAGCGATGGTGGGCTGGATACCGAAAAAATCGCTCCGCAGGCGGCACATGCCAAACACTGAGCAAATGCTGACCAAATCGTTGCACGGACGAATCGTGTCGTTGTGCGCTGCTGCCCGCTTCCTTGCTATCGATTTGATATGTCTCGTCGACTACGCGTCGTGCGCCTGACGCTCATCCAGCGCAGCCCTTTGATTCAACGAATCTCTCGGCGACAGCCGTCCGTCATCCTTGCGGAATGGTCTCGCTGAAGGAACTGCGCGTCATCAATTTATCGTAAAGACGCGCCAGATTGGCGTACAGCGGCTGCCACTCGATCTGCGGAAAGCGGAACACCAGATAACCCAAAGCGCAACCAGTTGCCAGATCTGCCAGGGAAAGATTTCCACCCGCGCACCAAGCGTTGTTGCCCAGTTCCTCAGCCATGAAAGCCAGTCCCCGGGTGATTTTCTCCTCCTGGCGAGCGATCCAGTCGCTGCTTTGCTGCTCCACCGGCCGTTTTCTTTCCAGAAAGACCAGTGCTGCAGCATCACAAACGCCATCGGCCAGAGCTTCCCAGCGCTTCACCTCGATACGTTCACGATTGGTCGCTGGCAATAATTTGTTGTTTGGTGCCACATTGTCCAGATACTCGACGATCACCCGGGAGTCGAACAGCGCACTGGTGTCATCGAGCAGGAGAATTGGAATTTTTCCCAGGGGATTGACGTTGCCGACCTGATTTTCCGGCAGCCAGGGCGAATCGATCTCGAAAACATGTTCGATCTTCTTTTCGGCCAGAACGAGGCGCACTTTGCGCACATAAGGGCTGGTCAGCGATCCGATAAGCTTCATATATTTCTCACCGTTCAATAGCTTATCGGCAATTATAACATCGTGCATGGTCGCTCTGTGGCCGGCGCAAGCGAATCATTTTTCAACTCGGTTAACTGTTGCTTTACAATGCGCGGCGCATTTGTTTGAAAGGAACGACGCTCATGGCCGCTACTCACGACGCACCGCCCGAGATTTCCTTCGACGATCCTGAACGTCATGCATTGACGCAGCGCAGCACCTGGGTCAGCGTCGCGGTCAACGTTTTTTTGACCGCTACGCAAGTAGTGATTGGATTCGTGGCCAATTCACAAGGCTTGATCGCCGACGGTCTGCATTCTCTATCCGATCTGGTCTGCGATTTTCTGGTGCTCTTTGCCGCCCATCATAGCAAGGACCCTGCCGACGAGAGTCATCCTTACGGCCACGCCCGGATCGAGACGGCGGCATCGTTTGCCCTGGGAGTGATTCTGGCGGCGACTGGTGCCGGCATCATCTGGGGCGCCGCCAACAATCTGCAGAATCTGGGCAATCTGCCACCAGTGCAAACGCTGGCTCTGTGGACGGCCGCTTTGGCGCTGGTATGCAAAGAAGGTTTGTTTCGCTACATGCTGCACGTCGGTGAACGCTTGCGTTCGCCAATGCTGATTGCCAATGCCTGGCATGCCCGTTCCGACGCCGCCTCATCACTGGTCGTGGCGGTCGGTATCGTTGGTAACTTGCTGGGTTACAACTTTGCCGACTCGATCGCTGCGGTGATCGTTGGTTTCATGATCGTGCGCATGGGGGTGGTTTTCTCCTGGGAGGCGGTGCAGGAACTGATCGATACCGGTTTGTCAGTGGAGGACGTTGCCAGTATCCGCCAAGTGATCATCGATACTCCTGGCGTGAGCAGCCTGCATGAACTGCGCACCCGTAAAATGGCCCATCGCTCTTTGGTCGATGCGCATATCTGCGTCGATCCGCGGATCAGCGTTTCCGAAGGCCACCGCATTGCCGAGACGACCCGTAAACGTGTGCTCGACAGCCAATCCTCGGTTGCCGATGTTCTGGTGCATGTCGATGTCGAAGATGATTTCGAACACGACGTCAGGGTGGGACAAGTGCCTGATCGGAATCAGCTTGAGAAGCAACTGACACCACTGTTATCCGGCCTGCCCACTCCGCAACGTCTGGTGCTCCACTTTCTCAACGGTCGAGTGGAGGCGGAAGTTTTTCTGCCTATGCCGGCTGCCGACAAAATCGCCGCCGTCTTACAGACGGAGCAGGATGTTCGCCATCGTTTGGCAGCCAATTCTCTGGTGAGTGCGCTGTCGCTCAATTACAGCCGTACGCTGGTTGCCAACAATAACCGTTGAAAGCTGACAGCAATGACTGACGCCGACCTTGAGTTCTGGAAAAAGGTCGGCTCAGGCTATCTTGCGTTCGCCGCCGATATTGGCTGGGAGGTGACAGCCATGAAGCCAATGTATTAACGAATCTCTTTGCCGGTTTACGTTACCATCCCTTGCGCAGAAGCCGTGATTGAGGGTGATCGCCGACTTGCTGCGCTGTGATCAAAACGTGAATGACATCGATAAAGGAAACTTTCAATGTTAAAAAAATTGACCTTGGCTTCTACGTTTGCCTTTTTGACAGTTTCAGTAAGCGTCTTTGCCGCCGATTACGGCACACCGGCTGAAGCCAAAGCGATGCTCGATAAAGCAGTTGACGCCGTGCAAAAAGACAAGGCCGGCGCGTTGGCGATGTTTACCAAGGGCGAAGGCGGGTTCAAGGATCGCGATCTCTATCCCTACTGCGGCGGTCCCGACGGTAATTTCACTGCCCACCCGACTCTTGTTGGAAAAAGCTTGAAGGAGTTGAAAGATAAATCGGGCCGGGCATTAGGCGAGGAGGTCTATACGGCAGCGAAACCTGGAGTGGTCAGCGAAGTAGCCTATATGTGGCCGCGGCCAGGGCAGACTGAGCCGGTGGCAAAAGTTGCTTACGTTACCAAGGTGGGCGATCAGGTGTGTGGCGTGGGTTACTACAAGTAATCAGCCTTGGCAGCTAGGGAAGCGCTGAGAGAATAGCTGCTCGGCTTAAGCGCAAGACACACGGTACGTCGCTATTAATGCAGCGTTTCCCTTGTTAATTGAAACAGTCCTGACGAAGTTTGCTGCGTCATCACGCTGCCATTGAGGTTATCGACACGGCAGCATCGCTTGGCAAGACGATCCATCCCGATGCCTTTTCCAACGTCAGGCCAGGTGGCTGATCTATTTTTTTCAGCTACTCAGCCGACGCCTTGTCCAGTAGCTTGGCGATCACAGACTCGGCGACCCGAATCCCATCGATGGCTGCCGAGAGAATTCCTCCCGCATAACCAGCGCCTTCACCAGCCGGAAACAGTCCGCGTACATTGACACTCTGGCAGTCTTTGTCGCGAGTGATGCGCAAGGGCGAAGAGGTACGGGTTTCGACGCCGGTCAGTACTGCGTCATCCATGGCGAAGCCTTTGATCTGCCTATCAAATGCTGGCAAAGCTTCGCGTATGGCCTGGATGGCGTAATCGGGGAGCGCGCGGGCCAGGTTGGTCGGACGCACGCCGGGCTGATACGAAGGAAGCACCGATCCCCAGGCGACGCTCGGCCGGTCAGCGAGAAAATCGCCGACACGTTGGCCCGGCGCTTCATAAGTGCCGCCGGCCAGTTGGAAAGCCGTTGTCTCGAGTTGGCGCTGCAGCGCGATGCCGGCCAGCGGACCGCCCGGGAAATCATGCGGCGAGATGCCGACGACGATGCCGGCGTTGGCGTTGCGTTCGTTGCGCGAATACTGGCTCATGCCGTTGGTTACCACGTGACCCGCTTCCGAAGTGGCGGCGACGACGGTGCCTCCGGGACACATGCAAAAGCTATACACCGAGCGGCCATTGCGGCAGTGATGCACCAATTTGTAATCAGCGGCACCGAGACGCGGATCACCGGCGTGCGGTCCAAAGCGCGCCCGGTCGATCAACGATTGCGGATGTTCGATACGGAAGCCGATCGAGAAGGGCTTCGCTTCCATGAATACCCCGTCGGCGTGCAACTGGGCAAAAGTATCGCGTGCGCTGTGTCCGAGCGCCAGAATCACCTGCGTGGCCGCCAGTTCCTCGCCGGAAGCCAGCCGCAGACCGCGTAGACGTCCTCGCTCGATCAACAGGCCGGTCAGACGTTGTTGAAAGCGGATTTCACCGCCGAGTCGCTGAATCTCGCGACGCAACTGCTCGACCATGCCAACCAGCCGGAAGGTGCCGATATGCGGTTTGCTGACGTAGAGAATTTCCGGCGGCGCACCGGCTCTGACAAACTCCTCGAACACCTTGCGGCCATAGTGGCGCGGATCGCGGATCTGGCTGTATAGCTTGCCGTCAGAAAATGTACCAGCGCCGCCCTCACCGAACTGGACGTTCGATTCGGGATCGAGCTTGTTGTTGCGCCACAAACCCCAGGTGTCGCGCGTCCGTTCGCGAACTGCCTTGCCCCGTTCGATGACGATCGGTCGGCAGCCGGCTTGCGCCAGGATCAGCGCGGCAAAGATACCGGCCGGACCAAAGCCGACGACGACCGGCCGTTGCAAAAAATTCGCCGGTGCCTGACCGACCGGCTGATAGTTCATCGCTGGTGTCGGCTTCAGTTGGGGATCATCAGCGAATCGGTGCAGCAGCGACTGTTCGTCGGCCAGTGAGACATCGACGCTGTAAATGTAACTGGGCGCCCCAACCTTGCGTACATCGATACTGCGCTTGAAAACCGAGCAGCCGTCAATCGCTGCGCGGCTGATGCCAAGCCGCCCCGCCAACGCCGCCAGCAAAGCGTCGTCAGAATGGTCAAGCGGCAGGCGGATTTCACTGACTCGCAACATGCAGGCTTTCCGGAATCTGAAAAAAGTGAAGCTTAGGATTGCTGTCCGTAGCCGGCGAATTTTTCCAGTACGCGCTTCATTTCGGCGGCATCGAGCAGGACCGGCTGGCCAAGCTGACAAGCGCGCCAGTACTGTTCGCAGAGGGTTTCCAGTTCGACGCCCAGCGCCAGCGCCTGTGGCAGATCCTTGCCCACTACCAGCATGCCGTGATTGGCCAACAGGCAGGCGCGGCGATCGAGCATGGCCGTCAGCACGGCAGCCGACAATTGCTGCGTACCGAAAGTGGCGTAAGCGGCACAGCGCACGTCGCCACCGCCAAAACGCGTGATCATGTAGTGAAAGGCGGGTATGTCGCGCCGCAAACAAGCCAGACTGGTGGCGAAAGGCGAATGCGCGTGCAGAATCGCACCAGCGTCGGCGCGCGCGCGATAGAGGTCGCGGTGAAAGCGCCACTCCGATGACGGCAAGCGGCGACCGTGCGCGACACCGGCGTCAGTCATTGCAACGATATCGTCCGTTGCCAGCCGGTCGTAGCGCATTCCAGTGGGAGTGATCAGAAAACCGTTTCCTTCCAGCCGTACGCTGAGATTTCCCGCCGTGCCACGATTGAGGCCAACTGCGTTCATCTGACGGGCGTGCGCGATCAGATTTTTCCGCGCCTCATCAACGCTGCATTCAGTCATCGTCCTGCTCCGGATACAAGGCACGCAAACCCGATCGGCTGGCGGCGCAGACTCCGCGTTCGCTGATGAGCGCGCTGACCAGAGCCGCTGGCGTGACGTCGAATGCCGGATTGGCAACGGCCGCCGACGCCGGCAACTGAGACAGCGTGCTGTACGTCCCGTCAGCATCGACACCGTGCACGTGGCGCAATTCATCGCCGGAACGTGCCTCGATCGGAATTGCCGCGCCATCGGCGCAGGAAAAATCGATCGTCGACCGCGGTGCAGCAACGTAAAAAGGCACGCCGGCAGAGCGGGCGGCCAGCGCTTTCAGATAGGTGCCGACCTTGTTCGCCACGTCACCGTTGGCCGCGATGCGGTCGGCGCCAACGATCAACGCATCGCAGTCCCCGCGTGCCAATAGCCAACCAGCGGCGTTGTCGGCAATCAGCGTATGCGCAATACCCTGTTCGCGCAGTTCCCAAGCGGTCAACAGCCCCTGGTTGCGCGGTCGCGTTTCGGAAACCCAGACGTGTACCGCCAGCCCCGCTGCGCAGGCGGCATAGATCGGCGCCAACGCCGTGCCGTGATCGACCGTCGCCAGCCAGCCGGCATTACAGTGGGTCATGATGCGCAGTGGATGAGCCGGGGTGACGAGCGGACGCAGCAGATCGAGACCCTGCCGGCCGATCGCACGACACTGGTCGACGTCCTCGTCGGCGATGCGTGCCGCTTCCAGCCAGGCGGCCGTGGCGCGCAATGAGGGTGGCAAAGGAGTGAGGATCTGTTGCATGCGCGTCAACGCCCACTGCAGATTGACCGCCGTCGGTCGCGTGGCAGCCAACATGGCCACCATGCTCTGCAGATGCTGCTCATCGGCGCGCTGGCGGAGTGCCAGTGCCAGCCCATAAGCGGCGGTGACGCCGATCAACGGCGCACCACGTACCTGCATGCGACGGATCGCGTCCGCGACGCCGTCGGCGCTGTCCAGACGTGCAACGCGATAGCGATGTGGCAGAAGGGTTTGATCGATGATCTCGACGGCCTGCCCGTCGGCGGAGGGCCAAATCGAACGGGTGGAAACGCCATTCACTTTCATGCGCGCATTTTATCGGTTCGCACAGTGATTTTGCCGCCTCTGGCCGGAATGGCCGCTGGAACAGCATGCGGCCGTATTGATGAGTCGCCATGCGCATAGCCGGTCAGCGTGATGCTGAATAGCGACAGCACGCTTGCACTATGCAAAAATGGTTGTTGTTCATCGCGGTGCACAATCGATCAATCTTCTCGCGTGACTACGGTAGACTGCCTGACCAGAACCAAGTGGCGGCGTAATTTGCGTCGATTGCAAACGTTTTTCCACGGCTTGTCGACCGCAATACGGCTGGCGAACCCGGATGGGAACCGGAGCAGGACAACCCGACTGACAAGGATTGCTCAACCATGGACATATTTCTGATTTTCTGTCTGGTCGTGCTGGTGATCTGGTTTGGCGGGGCCTATCTCCTGCGCGGACCGGATTGCCGGCAATGGGATCAGTGTAGCGAAGGCAGCATCGAACGTTTTGCCAGTACCGACGACGAAGGGCATCGCGCGGCGGTGGCGCGTCTGGAAAGTCTGCTCGTCCCGGCGATGCGCGTTCCCGCCCGACAGCGCCTGGCAGTCTTACGGCGCGGCATGGACAACCTGTTCGCCGACCGGCACTTCGCGGCCAGTTTCGTTCCGCTCACTGTCGGTAGCGTGCCGGCCGAATGGGTGCTGCCGCCGGCCGCCGATGCGGACCGGCGGACGCTGTACCTGCATGGCGGTGCATTCAGCATGGGCAGTCCGCTCAGTCATCGGGTAATCACCGCCAAACTGGCCGAAATCACCGGCGGTGCGGTCCTGGCCATCGATTACCGCTTGCAACCGGAAAATTCGCGCCGTGCCGGTATCGACGACTGCCGTGCCGCCTACGACTGGTTGCTGGCCAACGGTCCGCAGGGAAGCGCGCCGGCGCGGACCGTCTTCGTCGCCGGCGATTCCGCCGGGGCCAACCTGGCCTTGTCACTGCTGGCGACGCTACGCGACACGGCGGCGCGTCTTCCCGATGCCGCCGTCGCCTTGTCGCCGGTGACCGATCTGACCCTGAGCAGCCCGAGTCTCAAAGCGAATCTGGCGACTGACCCGCTGCTCGGTCCGGTATTGGCGTCACTGATGCGCTTACCGCGTTCAGCACTGCTCTGGATTGGTTTGTTGCAATGCCGCATGCCGGCGGCACGACCCTTGATGTCGCCATTATTTGGCGATCTGGCCGATCTGCCGCCGATCCTGATTCAGTCCAGCGACGCCGAAATGCTGCGCGACGACTGCATCCGGTACGCCAACAAGGCACGTGCCGCCGGTTCGCCGGTCCGTCTGCAGCTTTGGTCGCGCGTGGTGCATGTCTGGCAGATTTTTTACCCGGATTTGGCTGAAGCCCGCCAGGCCTTCGCGGAAATCGACAAATTTCTCAAGCAAGTGGCTCCGGTTTGACGGAGAAGCCGCCAAGCGAGCCGCTGTCATTCCAGATGCGGTCAAGTCGCCGGGAGCAGGGGAAAGGACAAGGCGCTCATAACACCTTGCCCGCGGGAGAAATGCCCGTCGGAATCGCGATCGCCGGCTGATTCTACTTGGCGCTTTTCTCGGCCGGGATAGCCGGGACCGTCGGAGCCGGCGCGCCGATCGGTACGGCGGCTGTACTGCCCGGGCTGCTCGCCGCGGAGGGAGTAGGGGCGGGAGTAGGGGCGGGAGTAGGGGCGGTAACAACGGCCGGGACTGTGATCTGGGCAGCCGGCGGCGTGGCCGGTGTCGCAGAGGGGGTCGGAACGACGATCCCGGGAGCCAGCGGGATTTCATCGACGACCTTGATACGGCGTACCCAATATCGGGTTTCCCCGAAACAACTGCCGGGCAGGCCGACTTTCTCGTCGTAATGCAGCGAGACGCGTTTGCCCATCGCCGCATTGATCTGTTCAGCCACCGCGTCGTCCCAGACAGTGAATAGAAACTTCTCCTGCGCCGTGCCGGGCATGGTGACCAAGGCCAGTTCGCCCTCCCAGGTTTTGCAAACCCAGCCTTTCTTGGAAAATTTCTGCACCCAGCCGGCACGCTCGCCGGTCGAGTAGCTCCACGACATCATTGCCCAGATCCAGAAAACCGGCAGAACGAGCAGGAGCAACAGGATCAGCCAAAGCCAGCCGGTCTTGCGTTTTGCTGGCGACGAATCGGCACGGGGAGGAACGGTAGCCATGATCGAAATCAGTCCGAAAGTCGTTGAAAGATAAACGGTCGCTCATTCTTTGCCACAATGTGGGCAAGCGACGCGATGGCGAGATGGTAGCCGAAAATACGTTGCAGGTGCGCTACTCTGCCGTCGCTCCTGGACGATCGTCTCGAGCTTGCACCAGTCCGAGCCATTCGGCGCGCAGACGATCTCAACTGGCGGCGACAAGATGCCGACGGCAGATCGCGGTCCAAGGGTAGCGGCGCTCGGGGTCGCGGGCGTAGGCGGTGAGGGCGCCCTCAATCAGGCTCGGGGCGTCCCAGGTGTAGAGAGACCAGATCATGTCGGCGTTGGCGTCCAGGTTCGGTTGATAATTCCAGACGTCAGCATACAGCGTCCCGTCCGCGCCGAGCGAGAGCGTGCGCATCGCGCTGCCGACGATCGGCGGCGTCGCGCCCAGATAGACCGGCGCTTTGCCGTCGCGGCCGAAGGGGTTGCGGATTACCCCGATCTTGCCGCCGATCTGCGCTCTCGGCAGATCGGCGGCGCCATACGCCCGGGTCAGAGCATCGTTGAACCAGAGATTGAAGTCGGCGACGACGGCGTACTGCTCGCCGTCACAGACATGTCGACGCCTCTTTTGTACACGATATGAGGATGTCGCCTAATGCTCATCAAGCACTCGCCTGGAAAGCGGTTAACATGCATTGCCTGCAGCAACACTGCTTCAGCACGTTTTGAGCAAAAAGGGTGTTGTCCGCCAAGCCAAGTCGATTGTTTTCTGGAAAATCCGCCATGCATGCCACGCTGCCCCTACTCGTCCACACCACTTTCCCGGCGCTGAAGCGGCGATCGGTCGAAACATTGCAGGTCAATCTCGGTTATCGCTGCAATCAAAGCTGCCTGCACTGCCATGTCAATGCCGGTCCGCAGCGGCGCGAGGAGATGACCGCCGAGACGATCGACGCCGTGCTCGCCTTCATCGCCGCATCGCCGGAAACGCGCGCGTTGGACCTGACCGGTGGCGCGCCGGAATTGAACCCGCATTTCCGCTCGCTGGTCGTTGCCGGCCGTGCGCGCGGTCTGCGGGTGATCGACCGCTGCAACCTGACCATCCTCAGCGAAGCCGGGCAGGCAGATCTGGCCGACTTCCTGGCCGCACATCGTGTCGAAGTCGTCGCCTCGCTGCCCTGTTATCTCGAAGAAAATGTCGATCGGCAGCGCGGACAAGGCGTCTTCGAACGCAGTCTGCGCGGGCTGCAACGCCTGAATGCGCTGGGCAATGGCCAGGCGGACAGCGGTTTGCTGCTCAATCTGGTGTTCAACCCGCAAGGGCCGGTCTTGCCGCCGCCGCAAGCGGCGCTGACGGCTGCCTATCGATCCCACTTGGCAGACGAGTACGGCATCGTCTTCAACGAGTTATTCACCTTGAGCAATATGCCGATCCAGCGCTTCGGTTCGCTGCTGATTTCAAAAGGGCAGTTCAACGATTACATGCAATTGCTGCGCGACGCGCATCGACCGGAAAACGTCGAACAAGTGATGTGCCGCTATCTGCTGTCGATCGACTGGCAAGGCTACGCCTATGACTGCGATTTCAACCAGCAATTGGGCTTGCCGCTGACTGGCGGCGACAGCCGGCGGCACATCAGCGAATTGTCGGCGGCGATGCTCGATGGGCGACCGATCCGCGTCGCCGAGCATTGCTTCGGCTGCACGGCCGGCCAGGGGTCGAGCTGCGGTGGCGCGCTCGACCGGGAAACGGCGCCGGCGCCGACCTGTTCAGGCTGATTCGCACTTCGAATCGATCGCGCAGCGCAGGTGAATTGCCAAGGTGTCAGTTGGCGGTGATAGACGCCGACGATTCGAGTTTCCCGGACGTCGGCCGATGAATGCCTCGCGGCAGAACATCTGGTGGATCATCCCGCTTCCAGCCGCCGTCGCCGCGCCTCGTAAAGACAGACGCCGGTGGCCACCGAGACGTTGAGGCTGGCCACCGAACCGAGCATCGGAATGGCGACCAACTGGTCGCAGGTTTCCCGCGTCAAACGACGCAAGCCGTCGCCTTCGGCCCCGAGAACCCAGGCACAGGCGCTTGGCCAGGTCGAGCGATAAAGACTCGCCGGCGCCTGATCGTCGGTGCCGATCAGCCAGATCTGCCGTTCCTTCAGTTGTCGCAGCGTGCGGGCGAGATTGGTGACGGTGATGTACGGCACCGTTTCGGCCGCGCCGCTGGCGACCTTGATCGCGCTTTGCGTCAGACCGACGGCCCGGTCTTTGGGCGCGACGACGGCGTGCGCACCGACGGCATCGGCCACACGCAGGCAGGCGCCGAGATTGTGCGGGTCCTGAATGCCGTCGAGGATCAACAGCAACGGCGGCTCGTCCAGCGTGTCGAGCACATCGTCGAGCGAGACATGCCGTTGTTCGGCGCTGATCCGCGCCAACACGCCTTGATGCCGCGCACCGGGGGCCATCGCCTCGAGGCGGGAGGCGTCGACCGGCAGCAGACGCACCTTGGCGAATTCGGCACTGGCGAGCAGATCCCGCTGGCGGGCATCGCGACGCGCGGCATCGACGTAAATCTCGCGAATCGCTTCCGGGTCGTGGCGCAATTTGGCGAGCACCGAATGAAAACCGAAAATCAGGCGGGTGGTCATGACAACGTCCAGGCAGGAGGTAAAGCGCCGATTCTAACGGAGCGGCCTGGTTTTATTTCAGCGACACCGAAATATGAAAATCGCTTCCGTTTCGCTCAGGACCGCTCTGTTGTTCGACAGGAGTACGCGACGCGGCTTGCCTGTTATCGACGCAGCGCTGGCTCGGCGATGAGCGGTCGCCGCCCGGAAAGGAGCGTCAAGCCATTTCGCCGATCGCTTCCAGCGTTCGCGAGCGCCAGTCGAGGACGGCGGTGCGGATGGCCATCTGCTCGGAAAGGCGCGGAAATTCGCTGCGGATCACTTCGGCGGCAAAGGTCGAGAGAAAACGCGATTTGAGTTCGGCGCGGGCGCGGTCGACGCCGATTTCGTCGTAGGGAACCGAAGCCAGCAGCAGAAAACCGTCGTCGGGAATGCGGCCGGCCTGCATGTTGGCTTCGATGATGCCGGCCGCTTTGCGGATCGGCACGTCGAGATTCGGGCTGTAGGGGCCGATGATCAGCGCGATGTTCGGCGTATGCAGGAAGTCGAAGCCGCGGCCGAGGCAGATCATCCATTCACGGTGCTCGATGTCGAGCAAGCGTTCGTTGCGGCGGATTTGCGCGCGCACGTTCTCGATGTGTGCGAGGTTGCCATACAGCAAGGGCAACAAATCGGCGCGCATGCGCGCCGGCATGTCGGGCAACAGCGCCGCCAGACGCAGTTCGAGCGTCGCCCGGTCGGCCGAAGTCAGGGTCGATAAATCGAGCCGGTCGCCGGCCGTACCGTGAATGACCAGTGCGTCCTCGTCGGTCTCGAAACCGCAGACCAGCGGGTAAACCGTGCCGTGACTGGCTCCGAAAATGTGTTCGACCTGCCGCCGGATCTCGTACGTGTGGGCGATCGCCGCGGCGGTATCGTATTGAAAACCGGCACAGCCGCGTCGCGGGTCGCCTTGCGAGTAGTGATACGTGACCAGAAAGACGACATGCCGTCCGGCGCTGACCACACGCTGCACGTGGTGCGCCAGGACTTCGCCGAGATGCGGCCAGCCGAGATCGAAGATGCCGCCGAGGTTGCGGAAGGGCATCAGGATGCCGACGGGCGTATTGGTGGCGACGGGAATGTTGATCCGCCCGTCCATGCATTTGAGGACGGCAATCGCTGTCGGATGCTGCGCCAGATAACGTTCGCGTGCCAGCCAGGCTTCCGGGCTGCGAAAAATCGTGCTATGCCGGTCGGCCAGCCCGAAAAGCCAGTCGATACGCTCCTGAATCGGCTTTGAATGGATGTCCATGCCCGCCTCCCTCACGAAATTGGCCGCGCGTCAGCAGTCGGCAACAAATCGTGCATGTCGACCAGCGAATAGTATCGGCAGCATTGCGTGGAAGGTCAAACGGGCAGCAACACAACAGAATCATCCGGTGTGCTGATCGATGCTGCCGCGTTGCGCGCTGTCGGCCATCGCGCACCCGCCGAGTACGTGCGCGCTGATTGCCCGGCAGGCCGGGGGTTGCAGCGGAAACGTGATGATCGCCCGTTTCGCTGTCGCCCAACGGTGTATGCCGTGGCCAGCTCATGCGCCGGCGTCACCGAGCGCGCCGGCGGTGAGCAGGATTTCGGCCATCGCCAGCAGCGCGCGGCGGGCGGCTTCCCAGATCACTGCGTTGAGCGGATAGTCGAGCTGCGGCGATCCGTCGCCGG
>CAYRXO010000079.1:0-15034 GCA_964428215.1 uncultured Candidatus Accumulibacter sp.
TTTCGGGCGCGCAAGGGCGCTCCGCCGGTCAGGGCGTCGGCCGGACAGCCGGTGAGTGAGTTGCAGGCGGAGGTTACGCGATTGCGGCAAGAGGTGGCGAAGCGGCGGATGGAGAAAGAGATCCTAAAAAAAGTGGCGGCGTACTTCGCGAAGGAGTCGATGTGAAGTACGCCTGGATCGAAGCGCATCTCGACTCCTATCCAGCGCGGTCGATGTGCGAGTTGCTGGGGGTATCGGCGAGTGGGTTCTACGCAGCGCGCTCGCGGGCACCGTCGGCCCGCGCGGCCGAGCAGGCGCAGATCGTGACGGAAATTCGTCGTGCCCAGACCCGGCATCGGGGTCGCTATGGTCGTCGGCGGATGGCGACCGAGGTGCGTGCGGCGCTGAACCGGCCGGTGAACGAGAAGCGGATCGGGCGCCTGATGCGCCTGCATGACCTGCGTAGTCGTCAGCGGCGCCGGTTCCGGGTGGTGACCACGGATTCAAAGCCTGCCCACCCGGTGGCGCCGAACGTCCTGAAATGCGATTTCGAGGCCACCGCGCCGAACCAGAAGTGGCTGGCGGACCTGACCTACGTCCCGACCGACGAGGGCTGGCTATACTTGGCCTTGGTGATGGATCTGTTCTCGCGCAAGCGGGTGGGCTGGGCGATGAGCGATACCATGCCGCAGGAACTGACGCTGGCTGCACGGTGGGTCGCCCTGGGCTGGCGTGACCCACCGCCGGGCCGGGTGCCCCACTCCGATGGTGGTTCACCATACGCTGCCGGAGATTATCGCAAGGTGCTCCAGGCGCGCGGGATCACGGTCTCCATGAGTCGCAAGGGAGACTGCTGGGACAACGCCCCGATGGAATCGGCCAACGGCACGGTCAAGGTCGAAGGCGTGCACGGAGAACATTTCCGGGCTCGTGCCACCGCCCAGCGGGCGCTGGTCGAGTACATCGGCTACGACAATACCGAACGTCGCCACTCCTCGTTGGGCAACCTGTCACCGGCGGCCTTCGAGCAGCGCTGGCAGGGTGCCGCGTCGCCAATCAGCGCGGGAGGAGGGCCCTTGCAGTGAGCAGCGCCGCGTTATCCACCGCCGGCCGGTTTCCGGTTCGTCGCAAGCGACCGAACCGGCAGTCCGTGGATAACGCTCTTCGCCTCTTGGCGGTCCACTGAAAGGGTACCGGTCCACCCATGTCGCGCAGCTTGCTTTCGGTGTTGCCTTTGCGGTACAGCCGAGCATCGACATCGGTGCGGCTTTGGTGGGTGGCGTTGCTGCGCTTTTGGCCTTTGAAGCGGCTGCCGTCGTCACGGTTGCTGGTATGTCTTAGATGGGATCGAAAGCCGGGAGTAAAGAACGTCGTGCCAATTGCGGTGAAGGTGCGAAGGTAGTTGGTCAGGGCAATCGCATTTGAAAAAAGACAGTGCAGGAAGAGGGGCTGGTCCCGCATGCCTATTGCCAAGCCTTATTTTCTGCACAAAAAATAGGCAAAGAGCAAGTCGCATCCTTGCAAAAAATAAATTTTGAGCCGCTGCACAATGCTGAAACGTGTCCAAACCAAAACAATTTTTCGAATGCGATTGCCCTGGGTAGTCGGTAGGCCAGCCCTTCCCTGAGTGCGTCCTATATGCGATTTGGGACACCAAGCCATTTCGGAGGGCTGAAAACAAAAAACCCGCTGACGGATCAACGGGTTATGAGTCTTTTGGTGGTGATGGGTGGAATTGAACCACCGACCTATGGGTTATGAATCCATCGCTCTAACCGACTGAGCTACATCACCAGCAGGGACAGCGATTCTAATCGTTGCGCCTTGAAGCGGTCAAGAAAAACCCAGGCAAAAACTCAGGCAAAGTCCGGATTAGATTCGGAGAAGTCATGGCAAGGCTCTGGACTGGGCATGTGAATGAATTGCTTTTCGTTGGCGGTGATCTCTGGCCGGCTGCATCAGCGCGCAACGCGAATGTCCATCGTCAATCCCAAAGCCAGCCAGATGGTCGCCAATATGGCTCCGGCGAGCCAGATGGCGCCAAGGCCGGAGTATTTGGCCAGAGATCCGCCGACGACGCCGCCAAGGAAAAGTCCCAGCGACTGCGTGGTGTTGTAGACACCGAGCGCAGCGCCTTTCGCGTGCGGCGGAGACATTTTCGAGATCAGTGATGGCTGTGTTGCTTCGAGTACGTTGAAAGCGATGAAAAAGACAGTCAGCCAGAATGCAAGCGCGTACAGACCGTGTGCCAGGATTGCGAATCCGACTTGTGCAGCGAGCAGCAGCATAATCGCCATGTTGAAGACCATTTTCATGCGACCGTGGCGTTCGGCGGCGATGATCGCCGGAACCATGAGCGCGAAGGAGAACAGCAACGCCAGCAGATAGATTTTCCAGTGTTCGGCGACCGGCAGGCCGCCGGTGCTGGTCAGTTCGGAAGGAACGACGACCCACATCGCGGTGATCATCAGATGCAAGGCAAAAACGCCGAAGTTGAGACGTAGCAACTGGCGGTTGGTCAGCACTTCGACAAAGCTTGGCCAAGCCGGCTGGCGCGGGATGGCCGGCGCGGCCGGTACGGCTTTGACGACTACGCCAATCGCCAGCAGCGATAATGCGCCGGTAAGCATGAAAATGCCGCTCATGCCGATGGTCGTATACAGCAGTGGGCCGCCGATCATCGACAGTGCGAAAACCAGACCGATCGATGAGCCGATCATCGCCATCACCTTGGTCAGATGCTGCTCGCGGGTCAGATCCGCTGCCAGGGCGGTGACCGCTGCAGATATGGCGCCCGCGCCCTGCAGGATGCGGCCGGCAATGATCCCATATATGTCGCCGGCGCTGGCGGCGACGAAACTGCCAAAGGCGAACAGCAGCAAGCCGAAGACGATCACCGGTTTGCGTCCGAAGCGATCCGACGCGGCGCCGTAGGCGATCTGCAGGGCCGCCTGCGTCAGACCGTAGGCTCCAAGCGCCATGCCGACCAGCGACATGTCGTTACCGGAGGGCAGCGTTTTGGCGTAGAGCGCGAAGACCGGCAGGATCAGGAACAGACCCAGCATGCGCAAGGCGAAAACGGCGGCCAAACTGGCGCCGGTGCGCTTTTCATCGGCGCTCATCCGGTCGGGTGTTAATGGGGCGGGCATGGAAAATTGCGACTGAACGGCAAAGTTGCGTATATTAACAGGTTTTCCAAAGCCTACTTCGGGCCCTGTCAACCATGGACCAGCCGCGCGAGTGCCGTGAGATCAGCCACATCCGCCTGCGTGGCGCGCGGACGCACAATCTCAAGAACATCGACCTCGACCTGCCGCGCAACCGGCTGATCGTCATCACCGGTCTGTCCGGCTCCGGCAAGTCCTCGCTCGCTTTCGATACGTTGTACGCCGAGGGGCAGCGGCGTTATGTCGAATCGTTGTCGGCTTACGCGCGGCAGTTTCTGCAGCGGATGGAAAAACCCGACGTCGATCTGCTCGAGGGTCTGTCGCCGGCGATTTCGATCGAGCAGAAGGCGACCAGTCATAACCCGCGCTCGACGGTCGGCACGGTCACCGAGATTCACGATTATCTGCGCCTGCTGTTCGCGCGTGTCGGTACGCCTTACTGTGCCGAGCATCAACTGCCGCTCGAGGTGCAGACTGTCTCGCAAATGGTCGATCACGTTCTGGCGCTGCCGGAAGGAACGCGGCTGATGATTCTGGCGCCGGTGGTTGCCAATCGCAAAGGCGAGCAACTGGAACTGTTTGCCGAATTGCGCGCGCAAGGGTTTGCGCGGCTGCGTGTCGATGGCCAGATTCATGAGATCGATGCCCTGCCGAAACTGGCCAAAACACACAAGCATTCCGTCGACATCGTCGTCGATCGCCTGAAGGTGCGTGACGATTTGCGGCAACGCTTGGCGGAATCGTTCGAAACGGCGCTGCGCCACGCCGATGGCCGGGCGATCGCCTATGAAATGGACGACGGGCGTGAGCACTTCTTTTCAGCCAAATTTGCCTGCCCGGTGTGCGCCTATGCCCTGCCCGAACTGGAACCGCGCATCTTTTCATTCAATAGCCCGCTCGGCGCTTGCCCGCAGTGCGACGGTCTGGGGGTGATACAGTTTTTCGACCCGCAACGACTGGTCACCCGACCGGAGTTGTCACTGGCCGCCGGCGCGATCCGCGGCTGGGATCGAAAAAATCCGTTTTATTTTCAACTGCTGAGTTCGCTGGCCGCGCATTATGGCTTCGATCTGGAGACGCCTTTCAGTGCGCTGCCGGAAAACATCCGTCAGATCGTTCTTTACGGTTCGGGCAGCGAGGCGATCGCCTTCGATTATCTCAACGAGCGCGGCCACCCCTTCCGCCGCGAACACCCGTTTGAAGGCATCGTCGTCAATCTCGAACGGCGTTACCGGGAAACCGATTCGCAGGCCGTACGCGAAGAATTGTCGCGCCTGATCAGCCATCGTGGTTGTCCGGCATGCCAGGGCAGTCGCTTGCGCGAGGAGGCGCGCAACGTGCGCGTCGGTACGCGCGACGACGCGCGCACGCTGCACGAGATCAACCGCCAGCCGCTTGCGCCGGTGCGCGATTACTTTCTCGGCTTGCGCCTGCCGGGAAACAAGGCGACGGTTGCCGAAAAGATTCTCAAGGAAATCACCAGCCGGCTGCAGTTTCTGATCAACGTCGGTCTCGATTATCTGTCGCTCGACCGTTCGGCGGAAACGTTGTCCGGCGGCGAGGCGCAGCGTATCCGGCTGGCCTCGCAGATCGGTTCGGGGCTGACCGGCGTCATGTACGTGCTCGATGAACCGTCGATCGGCCTGCATCAACGCGACAACGAACGCCTGCTGAAAACGCTGCGCCACTTGCGCGACATCGGCAACACGGTGATCGTCGTCGAGCACGACGAGGACGCCATCCGCAATGCCGATCATGTGGTGGACATCGGTCCGGGGGCCGGCGTGCATGGCGGCCGGATCGTCGCCGACGGACCGCCAGCAGCGATCATCGCCAATCCGGCGTCGCTGACCGGCGATTATCTGGCCGGAAGGCGGCGCATCGCGCCACGCGAACGGCGGCGCTCGCCGGATCCTGCGCGGCAGTTGCGCATCGTCGGCGCGGGTGGCAATAACCTCCGCAACATCGACGTCGATCTGCCGGTCGGGCTGTTCATCGGTATCACCGGCGTTTCCGGTTCCGGCAAATCGACGCTGATCAACGATACGCTGTACCTGGCGGCGGCGAAACATCTCTACGGTTCGATCGGCGAGCCGGCGGCGCATGATCGTCTCGAAGGGCTGGAACAGTTCGATAAAGTGATCAACGTCGACCAGAGTCCGATCGGCCGCACGCCGCGTTCCAACCCGGCGACTTACACCGGCTTGTTGACGCCGATCCGCGAGCTGTTGGCCGGCGTTCCGGAAGCGCGGGCGCGCGGCTACGGGCCGGGACGTTTTTCGTTCAACGTCAAGGGCGGTCGTTGCGAAGCGTGTCAGGGCGACGGGGTGATCAAGGTCGAAATGCATTTTCTGCCCGACATCTACGTCGCTTGCGACGTCTGTCACGGCAAGCGCTACAACCGCGAAACGCTGGAGATTCAATACAAGGGCCAGACGATTCACCAGATTTTGCAGATGACCGTCGAAGCAGCGCGCGAATTCTTCGACGCCGTGCCGGTGGTGGCGCGCAAGCTGCAAACGCTGGTCGATGTCGGTCTGAGCTACATCACCCTCGGTCAGTCGGCGACGACGCTCTCCGGTGGTGAGGCGCAGCGCGTCAAGCTGGCGCTCGAACTGTCGAAACGCGATACCGGCCGCACGCTGTACATCCTCGACGAGCCGACCACCGGCCTGCATTTCCAGGACATCGAACTGTTGCTCACCGTCCTGCATCGGCTGGTCGACCACGGCAACACCGTGGTAGTGATCGAACACAATCTGGACGTGATCAAGACCGCCGATTGGCTGATCGACCTCGGTCCGGAAGGTGGTGGCGGTGGCGGCCGGGTGCTCGCCGTCGGCACACCCGAGGACATCGCCGCGCACCCGGAAAGTCATAGCGGCCGTTTTCTGGCGCCTTATTTGGCGCGTCAGTCGCCCTGAAGATGCAAACACCTTGAAGAAAGCAAGTCCTGCCTGCTCCATTCGCCACCGAACTCTCTCCTACAAAGGACAAGAAGGATCAGTGAGTTGCTTGGCGTTTTTCATGCAGAAAGAGTAAATCTCTCCGTCCCGGCTGAACGGATGGCCTGATCAAGTCCGGTTGCTTGCCGGTAACACTTGTTTTTCGCGCGGGCGATGGTTCGCTGGTCAGCACTCAGATGTTTTGTGCAATCGCCGAGGTGGCCGACAGCGAGCCGACCCGTCGCCGATAGCGGCGATCGCTCAGGGCGATGACGCCGCCGAGCGCCATCAGGATGCAGCCGCCCCAAATCCAGTCGACCAGCGGCTTGTAATAGACGCGCACTGCCCAGGCGCCGGCCGGGTTGTCCCGGTCGATCGCTTCGCCGAGCGAAACATAGACGTCGCGCCACAGGCCGCTGTCGATCGCCGCCTCGGTCATCGGCATCGCCGACGAGACATAAGCGCGTTTTTCCGGGTATAACTTGCGCAACGGCTGACCGTCGCGGCTCAGCTCGATCTCGCCGATCATCGCCTGGTAGTTCGGACCCTGGCTGGTCGCGACGCCGTTGAACCTGAAGCTGTAACCGGCGGCTTCGACGGTGTCGCCATGCTCCATGCGCACATCCTTTTCCAATTGATACGCGCTGACGACGGTGACCCCGACGATGAACATGGCGACGCCGACGTGCGCCAGGTGCATGCCGAAAAAGCTGCGCGGCTGCCGGCGGACGGCGTGCAGGAATGACAGCCCGCTACGCGTTGCCTGGACGCGATCGACGAAGTTGAGTGCCGCGCTGAAGACGATCCAGCCGGCCAGCAACAGGCACAGGGCGACCAGCGGCTTCCATTCGCCGTAGAGGAAGGGCGCCAAAGCGCCGACCAGTGCCGCGGCCAGAAAAGCCCAGCGCAAGGCACGCGCCAGTTCGCCGAGCGTGGCGTTCTTCCAGCGCGCGAACGGGGCCGCACCGAGCAGAAATATCGCCGGCAGCATCAGCGGGACGAATACGGCGTCGAAGTAAGGGGGGCCGACCGACAGTTTGCCGAGTCCGAGGGCGTCGATAAGCAGCGGATAAAGCGTGCCGAGCAGCACCGACGAACAGGCGACGACGAGCAGGACATTGTTGGTCAGCAGCAGGGATTCGCGCGACAGCAGCCCGAAACGTCCGCCGAGACCGACTTTTGGCGCGCGCCAGGCGAACAGCGCCAGCGAGCTGCCGATCACCGTCGCCAGGAAGAGCAGGATGAAGATGCCGCGGCGCGGGTCGGTGGCGAAGGCATGCACCGAGGTGAGTACGCCGGAGCGGACCAGGAAGGTGCCGAGCAGCGACAGCGAGAACGCCGAGATCGCCAGCAGCACCGTCCAGTTCTTGAAGCTGCCTCGTTTTTCGGTTACCGCCAGCGAGTGGATCAACGCCGTGCCGACCAGCCAGGGCATGAACGAGGCATTTTCGACCGGGTCCCAGAACCACCACCCACCCCAGCCGAGCTCGTAATACGCCCACCACGAACCGAGGGCGATGCCGAGCGTCAGAAAAACCCAGGCGGCGGTGGTCCACGGCCGCGACCAGCGTGCCCAGGCGACGTCGAGCTGACCGGAAAGCAGCGCGGCGATGGCGAAGGCGAAGGCGACCGAAAAGCCGACGTAACCCATGTACAGCATCGGTGGGTGAAAGATCAGTCCGGGGTCCTGCAGCAGCGGGTTCAGATCGCGACCCTGTTCGGCGCCCGGCAGCAGGCGTTCGAAGGGATTCGAGGTCAGCAGGATGAACAGTAGCAGGCCGGCGCTGACCAGCCCGAGGACGCCGAGCACGCGCGCAACCATGCGCTCCGGCAGTTGTTGCGACAGCCGGGCGACGGCCAGCGTCCAGAAGCCGAGCATCGTCACCCACAAGAGCAGCGAACCTTCGTGTCCGCCCCAGACGGCCGCCGCGCGATAAGGTGTCGGCAGCAGGGTGTTCGAATGCTGGGCGACATAGATCACCGAAAAATCGTTGTCGATGAACGCCTGCGTCAGGCAAGCGAAAGCGATCAGCAGCAACAGCGTCTGCGCCAGCGCGGCCGGGCGGGCGAGGGCGATCCAGTCGCCGCGCAGACGATGCGCGCCGAGCAAAGGCAGCGTGCCCTGGATCAGGGCGACGCAGAGTGCAAGTATCAGGGCGAAGTGGCCGATTTCGGGAATCATCAGCAGGCAGTCCTTGAACGAGGTGGTCGGGCGGTCGGCTTAAGGTTTGAGCGTTTTCGCCGTCGCTTCGACGCGAGCCTTTTCGGCGGCGGCGCGCTCGTGCGCATCACCGACGGCTTTGGCCGCTTCCGGGGGCATATAGTTTTCGTCGTGTTTGGCCAGCACTTCGCTGGCGGTGAACAGTCCGCTCTCGTCGAGTTTGCCTTGCGCGACGACCCCTTTCCCCTCACGGAACAAATCCGGCAGGATGCCCTTGTAAGTAACGGCTATTTCGCGATCGGTGTCGGTGATCACGAAACGCATGCTGACGCCGTCGGCCTGGCGCTGCAACGATCCTTCCTTGACCAGGCCGCCGATGCGGAAACTCTTGCCTTTCGGCGCTTCGCCGTTGGCCACTTGCGTCGGCGTGAAGAAAAAGACCAGATTGCTCTGGAAGGCGGTCAGTACCAGATAGGCCACGAGTCCGAGAACCGCCAATCCGGCGACGATCAGGGAAAGGCGCTGATGACGGGCTTTCAATGGGCGTTCCTCGGGAGGTTTGACTCGCCGCTGCGGGCCATCCGTCGTCCATCGGCCTGCTCGGCGTGAAACTGTCGCTGCAGACGGGTGATGACCGTTTTCCTGCGGCGGACGATCAACAAGGGTTCGCCGATCATCAAGATGGCGGTGACCAGCACCGATCCCCAGACATAGAGTCCATGTTGACCCATGGCCAGAAAGTCGGCGACGCTATGCCAATACATGCTCTGTTTACCTCGCTTGTCCGTGTCTTTCGGTCAGCAGGTTATGCACCCACTCGGTATGCCGTTCGCGCTCGAGCATGATCGTCCGCGCACGCATCAGCGCGACGGCGATGGCGTACATCCAGCAAGCCAAAGCGCACAACAGCATTCCCCAGAGCATCATCAAGGCCATGCTCGGCGAGCGGGTGAGACTGACCGATGCGCCTTGATGCAGGGTGTTCCACCATTTGACCGAAAAATAGATGATCGGGATATTCACCACACCGACCAGAGCGAGGATGGCGCCGGCCTTGTCGGCGCGTCGTGGGTCGTCGATCGCCGCCTGCAGGGCGATGAAACCGATATACAGGAAGAGCAGAATCAGTTCCGAGGTCAGGCGCGCATCCCAGACCCACCAGGTTCCCCACATCGGTTTGCCCCACAGCGCGCCGGTCCACAGCGAGATGAAAGTGAATAAGGCGCCGGTTGGCGCCAGCGCCGAAGCCATCATTCCTGACAGGCGGGTATTGAAGGTCAGGCCGATCGCTGCCCAGAAGGCCATCACCAGATAGATGAACATCGACATCCATGACGCCGGCACATGCAGGAAAATGATCCGGTAGCCTTCGCCTTGTTGCGCGTCGGTCGGCGCGAACAGGAAACCGATGCTCAGCCCGGCGATACCGAACAGCGCCGCCAGCAGCCAGAACCAGGGAATCATCTTGCCGGCCAGCGGGTAGAAACTCTGCGGACTGGCATAACGGAACCAGTGGATCAAACGATGACTCATCTATGCCAACTTCAACAATTCGAACTATTCCAAAGCGACTTTCAGCGCCGCGGCGGTCGGCCACGGGGCGAAAAAAACGCCGCCGAGCGTCAGCGCGCCGAGTAGCGACAGATGCGCCTGTGGCCCGAGCCCGCTGACCGTCGCTTCGACGGCACCGGTACCGAAGATCAGTACCGGAATGTACAAGGGCAGGACCAGCAAGGATAGCAACACGCCGCCGCCGCGCACACCCAGCGTCAGACCGGCGCCGATCGCGCCGATACCGGACAGCGCCGGCGTACCGATCAACAGCGACAAAGTCAGTATCGACAGCGCATCGGGCGACAGATCGAACTGGATTCCCAGCAGAGGTGCCAGCAAGACCAGCGGCAGGCCGGCGACCAGCCAGTGCGCGACGACTTTGCCGAGCACGACGATTGCCAATGGTTGCGCTGCCAACGCCAATTGTTCGAGCGTGCCATCCCGATGATCGTCGGCAAACAGTCGCGGCAGCGACAGCATGGTGGCCAGCAGTGCGGCGACCCACAGCACGCCCGGCGCCAGTCGGCGCAGCTGATCGGCTTCCGGACCGACGCCCAGCGGAAACAGGCTGACGACGATGATGAAAAAGAACAGCGCGGCGACGAGGTCGGCTTGCCGGCGCATCGCCAGTCGTAGATCCCGACCGATGACGGCGCGCAATATTAGCAGCATCTGCCGTCCTGCGTCTGTGGCCTCTCTTGGCAGTCGCCGTCCAGCGACAGTTCGCGAATCCTGCCGGCATTCACCGTGACCGCTTGGTGGGTGGTCAACACTGCCAGGCCACCGCGTTGCAAATGCGTGCCGATCAATCCGGCGACCATGTCGACGGCGGCGACGTCGAGTGCCACGTACGGTTCGTCGAGAATCCACAGCGGGCGCCGCTCGTGTACCAAACGAGCCAGGGCGGCACGGCGTTTCTGGCCCTGCGAGAGATAGCGGCAGGCGAGAGCCTCGCGGCCATGCAGGCCGACGCGTTGCAGTGCCACGAGTGCCTCGTCTTCGGTCAGCGTTGCCTGCGCCAGCCGAGCGGCAGAGAGCAGGTTTTCCAGTGGGGTCAATTCGTCCTTGATCGCGTTGTGGTGGCCGAGATGGCAGAGAACGGCACGGTAATCTCCGGCGAGGAGAGCGATCGGTTGTCCTTGCCAGCGTATCTCACCGTCGGCCGGTGGGGTCAGGCCGCAGAGCATGCGTAGCAGACTGGTTTTGCCGGATCCGTTTTTGCCTTGCAGGGATAACATTTCGCCTGCGGCCAGTCGAAAGGCGATGTTGGCGAACAGTCGGCGTTCGCCGCGCACACAGCCCAGATTGACGGCTTCGAGCATGAGCAACAGGTTCCGGAAAAGCGAAAGCCGACAACGGCCAGCGGTGGTGGATGATGAAGGCGCGAGTTTAGCGGTTGCTTGATAATAATCAAAATCGATACAAGGCGTTTGAGTATGCTGTTGGAAGCGGCTTGATGAACGTGAAATTGGGCCGATGTCGAGTTGTCCCACGTTGTTGGGAGCGTTTTCTTCTTCCTGGAGGCAGGTGTCTGCCAAATGCTTCCGCCTGACCGGATGTCGACCGGGGCGATGGGCGCTGCTCGCGAGCGCAGTACCTTATTAGCCGACAGTTTTCGGCTGGCGATGAAATTTCGCGTGGCGAATCGTGTTTTAATTGCACAACGATGCCGCGATTCACTGCGGTATACGAATCCGGATCGCAAGATTGATGTCTTGCTTCAGGCTGGCGGTGCGAGCGTCGTGCATATGCCGTGTAGCATTCCGGGACGGATAATAATCAAGACGACGCACTCAGGAGACAGCTGCCATGTGTGAAACCTGCGGCTGCCAGGGTACCCTTGAGACAGCCATGGGGGGGGGCCGCTCGCTTGTTCGACGACCCCTCCCCAGTGGCACGCACGTGCATGGCCTTCGTCGGGATGAGTCGGGCTTATCCCGCTTTCTTCGCCTCGGACGCGATATTTCGGCCCGCCATGCGGCAGGCGGCAAGCGCCGTTATTGCAAACGTCACGGCATTTTCGCGCTCAATCTTTGCTTCAGTCCCGGTGCGGCCAAGACGACACGGCTTTGCCAGAGCCTCGCTCGACTGCCGAAAGAATTGCCGGTTTCAGTGATCGAAGTTGATCAGCAGGCCCCGCTCGATGCCGAACGGGTTCGTGCCGCCGGCGTGGCGGCGGACCGGATCGATACCGGCAAGGGATGCCATCTCGATGCGCATCAGCAGCGTCATGCGATCGACGATCCGGCAACAGCCGACGATGCGTCGCTGTTGATCGAAGGGATCGATTTGCTGCCCGACGTCACTTTCGCTTGTCAGCAGGCAATCGCCTATGTTTGGCGGGTCAATCCGCAGCAACAGGTGATCAAAATTTTGGCGATCAGCGCTGCGGGTATGGACGAATGGGTCGCCTGGTTGCAAACGGGCTGCGCTGGACAGCGGCCAAGCAAAGCATCGACGGCCATCACCGTGGACCGGCACGTTGCCGGAATCGAAAGCAGTTTTTCTTCGCATTCGCGAGACACCAATGTCTGAGCATACGGTTTGTCAGAACATCCGCGTCAGTGGCGTGGTGCAGGGTGTCGGTTATCGTCCTTTTGTCTGGCGCTTGGCACGGGAGCTCGGGCTGGCGGGTTGGGTCCGCAACGATTCCCGCGGGGTCGAAATCGAAGTTCGCGGCGCCGTTGCGCAGGTCAACCGCCTCATCGAACGTCTGCAACACGATGCGCCGCCTCTAGCGCGAGTCAATTCGGTGACCACCCGCGAAGCGGAGCCGGAAGATTCCGGCAACTGTTTCGTGATCATCGACAGCCGCAGCGGGCGCGCGGCGACGATGATCGGGCACGATACGTCGGTTTGTCGCGACTGCCTGAGCGAAATGTTCGATCCAGGCGATCGTCGCTGGCGTTACGCGTTCACCAATTGCACCAACTGCGGGCCGCGCTACACCATCAGTCGCAGCCTGCCGTACGATCGGGCACGCACCAGTCTGAAGTCGTTCGTGATGTGCCCACGTTGTCAACTCGAGCATCGCCGTCCGGAGGACCGGCGTTTCCACACCGAGGCCAACTGTTGTGCCAAATGCGGACCGCAGCTCTTTCTGCTCGATGCCGAAGGACATCGAGTGGCGGAAGATCCGATCGCCGGGGCGCTGGCTTTGTTGCGAGAGGGCAAGATCGTCGCCATCAAGGGGCTCGGCGGCTTTCATCTGGCTTGCGACGCGCGCAACGCCGCCGCGGTCGCCCGCATGCGCGAGCGTAAACAACGCGACGAGAAGCCCTTCGTCGTCATGTTGGCCAATGCCGCCTCGGCGACGCCTTTCGTGCAGATGGGCATTGGCGAACCGGGTTTGCTGACCTTGCCGACCCGACCGGCGATCCTGCTCAAAAAACGCGGCAATTGCGATGCCGCCTTGCCGGGAGTCGCTCCCGGCTTGGCCTGGCTGGCGGTGATGCTGCCCTACACGCCGATTCACTTTCTGCTCTTCCACGAAGCGGCCAAGCGTCCGGCGGGTGTTGGCTGGCTCGAACGGGCACAGGATCTGGCGTTGGTCATGACCAGTGCCAATCCGGGTGGTGAGCCGCTGGTCGTCGGCAACAGCGAGGCACTGCTGCGGCTGTATGGCACGGCGGATGCCTACCTGATGCACGATCGCGATATCGTCTCGCGCTGTGACGACAGTGTGGCACGTATTACCAGCGATGGTCTGCAGTTCATCCGCCGAGGACGGGGGTATACCCCGCGGGCGATCAAGCTGCCTTGCTCCGGACCCTCGGTGTTGGCCGTCGGCGCCTGGTACAAAAACACCGTTTGTGTGACGCGTGGCGACGAAGCCTTCCTCTCACAGCACATCGGTGATCTCGACAATGCGTCGGTTTGCGATTTCCTGGAAGAAACGGTGGCGCAATCGCTGAAGTTTCTCGGTGTTGAGCCGGCGATCGTCGCCCATGACCTGCATCCCGATTTTTACTCGACGCGATTTGCCATCAATTTCGCCCAGCAGCGGCGACTCCCGTTGCTCGGCGTACAGCATCACCATGCGCATGCGGCGGCACTGCTCGCCGAACATGGTATCCAGGACCCGATGCTGGCGCTGGCGCTGGACGGAGTGGGTGTGGGTCCGGATGGCGAAGCGTGGGGGGGGGAACTCTTGCGCGTCGATGGTGCCAGCTTTGAACGTGTCGGTCATCTACTTCAGCTCGCCTTGCCGGGAGGCGGCCGGGCGGCCAACGAACCCTGGCGCATGGCGGCGGCGGCTCTGCACAGCCTGGGACGCGGCAAAGAGATTGCCGAGCGTTTCGCCAGCCAGCCGGCGGCGGCGACCGTTGCCGAGATGCTGGCGAAGGATATCAATTGTCCGCCAACTTCGAGCATGGGGCGGATGTTCGATGTCGCGGCCGGCTTGCTCGGTGTGAAATCGGTGATGTCGTATGAAGGACAGGCGGCGATGCTGCTCGAGGGGCTGGCGCAGCAGTATGGTGGCATTCTGCCGCTCGACCAGGGTTGGCGTATCGATCAGGGTCGGCTCGATCTGTTGCCCTTATTTGCTGCGCTTGCCGATGAAAAGCGGGCCGATCGTGGAGCCGCCCTGTTCCATGCGACCTTGATCGCTGCGCTGGACGATTGGGTGCGCACGATGGCACCGGGCCAGAAAATGGTTGTCGGCAGCGGGGGCTGTTTCCTGAATCAGATTCTCGTCCGTGGCCTGCGCACTCGTTTGGGAGCACATGGCATGCGTCTGTTCGAAGCCCGTCAGGTACCGCCGAACGACGGTGGCGTGGCCGTCGGCCAGGCCTGGGTGGCTTTACAGCATCTGGCGGCATCGCGCTAGCGTCGCAGGTGTCCGGTGTTGCCTTGCCGGGTGGTCGAGTTGCTTGCCGACGAGAGCAGGCCATGGTCGAATTGGGCGGCATGCTCGAGAGGGTTTCGCGGGCTTGGCTTGACGGGCTTGCCGTGACGAGCGACTACGTCATCGTGTGCGTCGGTCATGAGGCCTATTCGGGCAAGCGTGCGCGACTCGGCGGCTGGATTCTCGTTTCCGGTACGCTCCCCCGGACATGGCACGTCGCTCATTAACGAGGGCACGGTTTGCGCTTCGCCACGCCGCATGTTTCGGACACGTCGCCCTTGGGAAACGCAGAACAATTCAAGTGCTGCGAGAATTTGGCTGTGATTGCCGACCCCTCGCCTCCCGGAAGGACGACCGACCGTCCCGAAGGCGCCTTCCG
>CAYRXO010000080.1:0-14911 GCA_964428215.1 uncultured Candidatus Accumulibacter sp.
ATTCGATGTCGCCGACCGTGCCGCCGACTTCGACGATCGCCAGTTGCGCTCCCTCGGCGCCGCGTCGGATATGCGCCTTGATTTCGTCGGTGATGTGCGGAATGACCTGCACGGTCTTGCCGAGGTATTCGCCGCGCCGCTCCTTCTTGATCACCGAATCGTAAATCTGCCCGGTGGTGAAGTTGTTGCGCCGCTCCATGCGCGTGTTGGTGAAACGCTCGTAATGCCCGAGGTCGAGGTCGGTTTCGGCACCGTCTTCGGTGACGAAGACTTCACCATGCTGGAACGGACTCATCGTTCCCGGATCGACGTTGATGTACGGGTCGAGCTTGAGATTGGTCACCCGGATACCGCGCGATTCGAGAATCGCTCCCAGGGAAGCGGCGGCAATGCCCTTGCCCAGCGAAGAAACCACGCCACCGGTGACGAAAACGTATTTGATCATCGGAATTGCTGCTGCGGGAAATCCCGATTGTAGCCGAAAAACTACAGCAAATGCAGGCGGCTGCGCTGCCATCAGGGCAAGGCAAGGCGCTGCGCTTGTCGATTCCGGCTGCCGGCCGGACGGGTCGATGCAAGGCGAGAATACGCAAAGAAACAATCGGAAACGTTATTCGAATCTTTTCGTGCTTCGGAAAATCGACGGGTCAGCAGGGACGTTTTCGGTCCAATGCCTGGCCGGAGACGACCGGGCGCCAACTGGCTGCGCCGCAGGCGTCCGGCGTTATTGTCGTGCGGGCCTGTGAGGATGCCAAAGCGGCTTGCAGCAAGGCGGATTATCAGGACAGGTACTTCGCCGCTTGACATCACCTGGCATGGGTCATGGTGCTTCCTACCCAGAAAGCGACCGGCCCATTGCCAAGCGACTTGTCTGTTGTCTAGCCATGATCCCATGCGGCAGTAACGCTTGATGCCCCAAACATTAGCGCCATCGCCGGCGTTCTGTCTGTCGGCGAACAAATGTTCTGTCATTCGGCAGTGTTGACCAAAATATCCTTTTGGTATTGAATCTTCGCCTTGTCGCAACATCAACAAAAAGCGATACAGGACTCATGCATCGGGGAAAAGGGAGGGCAACCATGCTGTCATATCCGGTCGAAAGAATCGTTCGACGCAACGATTGACTTACATTTGATCCGCTGAACATGCTTTGGCAGATCAGGTTCGTCGCCTCGCTTAAGCGACAGAATCGGGAAACATTTGCTCGATGGCCGCTCGACCCTGCCCATCTTATATGGGCATTAGGGAGTCTTTGTGCGCTCAACCGTATTCCTTTCGATGTGGAACTCCTTCTCAAGCAATTTCCGCCGCCTTACAGTTCCGATACCCTGATCCATGCTTCCCGCGCCTTGGGTTTCCGCATCAAGCTCAAGTTTCGCAAGGCAGCGGACTTGGGAGAGGTGGCGGTGCCTTGCCTCGCGTTGTTGGTGCCCGATCCGGAGAGTCAGGCAGAGCACGTTGGTAATACCGCACCGGCAGAGTCACCCGCGCCGCCGCCCTGCGCTCGTCTCGGACTCATTACCGATGTATCGCCCGACCGCGTTCAATATTTCGAGGCCGGCACCAACGCGCCGACAGTATTGTCTGCGGAATTATTTGCCCAGCGCTATCTCGGAGCGGTCTTTTTCGTGGCCAAGGGGCGGCCACCCATTCTCGATCCGGACGCGGTCGGTCACACCTCGCGTTTCGGATTCCGCTGGTTCGTTCCTGATCTCCTGAAACACAAGAAGGTCTGGCGCGACGTTCTACTAGCCTCACTGGTCATGCAATTGCTGGCGCTCGGAACCCCCCTCTTCACGCAGACCATCATCGACAAGGTGGTTGTCCATCGGACGGAGAGCACGCTGGTCGTGATTGCCATCGGCATGGCGGTGTTCATGATTTTCTCTGCCATCCTGACCTGGGTGCGCCAGTACCTCGTGCTGCATACCGGCAACCGGGTCGATGCCGTGCTGGCGGCAGCCGTGTTCGATCACCTTTTCAAGCTGCCGCCACGCTATTTTGAGAAACGTCCGACCGGCGTCATCGCAGCCCGGTTGCACGGCGTCGAGACCATCCGAGAATTTGTCGCCAGTGCTGCTGTGACCTTGGTGCTCGATCTGCCGTTCCTGCTCATTTTCGTCGGCATCATGTTCTGGTACAGCGTCAAGCTGACCTTGGTTGCGCTGGCGGTGCTGGCCGTCATCGTCGTGCTGAGCATAATCGTTGCGCCGATGTTCCAGTCACAACTCAACCACCAATTCCTGCTCGGCGCCCGCAATCAAGCCTTCATCACCGAGTACATCGCCGGTCTGGAAACGGTGAAGAGCCTGCAAATGGAGCCGCAACTGAAGGCGCGCTTCTCGGATTACCTTGCCGATTACCTCCATGCCACTTTCCAGACGCGGCAACTCGCCAATAGCTACAACACGGCGGCGACCACCCTTGAACAGTTGATGAGTTTGCTCATCCTGGTCGTCGGCGCGTACACGGTGATGAGCAGCACGGAATTCACCATCGGCATGCTGGTCGCCTTCCAGATGTTCGCCGGCAAGCTCAGCCAGCCGATGATGCGCCTGGTCGGCCTGTGGCAGCAGTTCCAGCAGGCGAGCCTGTCGGTCAAGCGCCTGGGCGACGTGATGAATGCGCCAACCGAACCCTACGCGGTCATTCCGACCCGCATGACCGAAGGCAAGGGGCTGATCGAGATCGAAGGTCTCGCGTTCCGCTACAGCGAAAAGCACCCTTACCTCTACCGGGATTTCAACCTCGCCGTTTTACCGGGCAGTACCGTCGCCATCATGGGGCCGTCCGGCTCCGGCAAGAGCACCCTGGCCAAACTGCTGCAAGGCTTCTACCAGCCCTCGGACGGGCGCATCAAGCTCGACGGTACCGATATTCAGAATCTCTCGGCCAACGAGCTACGTCACTATTTTGGCGTCGTTCCCCAGGAGACAGTACTCTTCTCCGGCACCATCTACGACAACCTGCTTGCTGCCAATCCGCATGCCACCTTCGAACGCATCGTGCAGGCCGCCAAGCTGGCCGAAATCCACGATGCCCTCGAGAAACTGCTCAACGGCTACCAGACCGAGATCGGCGAGCGCGGTTCTGGACTGTCTGGTGGCCAGCGCCAGCGGCTGGCGATTGCTCGTGCGCTACTCAAGCGCCCGAAGATTCTCGTTTTCGACGAAGCCACCAGCGCGCTCGACCCGCAAACCGCCGAGCACTTCGCCGCCACCATCAACCAGTTGCGCGGGCAGGTCACCATGCTCTTCATTAGCCACGCGCTGCCGAAAAACCTGCAAGTCGATGAAGTCGTACGGATAGGCGAGCGGGTAAGCGTGCTTAGCGAAGAGCGCGCCGGTAAGCCCGTCCGCCCAACGCAGGAGAAAGCCTGAATTCCGCATGAAAATCCGATTTGCCACCCTCGATGACATACCCGTTTGTGTCGACATCGGGTGCCGCATGCACACGCTGACCCGATTTGCCGCTTACGACTTTAACGCTGACCGTGTCGCGCAGAACCTGCGGGCAGTGATCGAGACCGGCCAGAATACCCACAAGACCCACTGCTTCTTCGTGGCGGAGGATGATGCCGGCCAGATCATCGGCGCTCTGATCGGTGGGGTGGAGCGGCATTTTTTCTCAGATCTTTGGGTCGCCAGCGTCATCCATTACGACGTGCTGCCGGATCGGCGCATGAGCGGTGCCGGGCTCAAATTGCTGGCGGCTTTCCGAAAATGGGCGGAGAACCGCAACGTGTTCGAGCTTTCCGTCGGGATCAACAGCGGGGTCGAACTGGAGAAAATGGATCGGTTTTTGAAACGTCTGGGGTTTCGGCAGACGGGGGGTAACTACGCGCTAGTGCTCAAGGGAGCAAACTGCGAGGTAGACACCTGCTCCATTCAAGGCCAACCAGGTGGAGAAGGAACGACGCTATGAGCCAGTTACAAAGTATCAAATACCAAAGAGCACGTGTTGGTTCAAAGCGATACCGCCACTGGATTCAAGGGCTTGTGGCGATCGTTCTGTCCGGCGGGCTGTTTGCCAATGCTTCCGCCGAGTTGCCGCCCGATCGCTTCACGCAGGAAGGCAAGGAGTACGAACACGAAGGGGCACGCTATCGCAGCCACAAGATGCGCGGCATGTGGTTCGACATTCTCATCAGTCATCAGCCCGGCTGCGAAATCGATTCCGAACTTGGACTTGAGCGCGGCTATGTGCCCGTCCAGAGTCCCGAGTGCCGGGAAAAAGTGCCACCGGCTGTCTTTCCCAATCCCAAAGCGCCGCCTTTCCGCTATCCCGAGGCCAAACCACAGACGCACGGTCTGGATTTGAGCCGGCTCGAGGTGGAGGTGGCCGATGCCTACTTCAAATGGCTGTGCGAGAACGAGGCGGGAACCTGGATTTACAGGCGCGTGACGAATGTGGACGGGGTTTTTGCCATGCGCCACCGACCGCGTTACGTGTATCTCGGGCTATGGGAGCGTTGGGATCGCTATTACGTCGAAGATCCTTGGGGAGAAATTCAGACAACAGAAGCGCAGCGAACTGACTGGGAGAATTCGTTTCTCATGCCAAACGCAACAATTCGCGGGGCGCCTGTTGCGTTCAATGCCTACGATGCGCAGAACGGCTACGAGTTCTACGAACGCCCCGTGCTGCCGAAGGAAGCCAAGAAATATTCGGGATTCAGGTTCCTGCGGTTCAAACGTCCCTGGCCGCTGGAACCCTCTTACGGTTCGGATTTCAAGGAACCTTGGTATGGCCGGCCGCAGCCGCCCAGTCCGGAAGCCCGCCCCAAGGATGCACGCCGGCCGGGACAGGTCATTGTCTATGCCACAATAGGCGAATTCGACCGCATGACTTACCCCAAGCCCGAGCCGACCAATACCCTTAAAAGCCGCTACGGCTTCTTCTGGCGCGGCATCGAACGCACGCCCTTTGACCGCCCCTTGGGCATTGGCGGCGGTGAGGAATTCCTCGTCGACCTCAAGACCAACGAAATGCTGGCGCTGCGCCGCGAATTCGTTCGCATACCGGGGGGCAAGCCCAGTCGCGACAACAAGCTCGACTGGACCGAGGCCAAGTCATGCAAGGGCAACATTCATAAAATCTTAAGAGAGGTGTTGCTTCCGCTTGATCCAATCAAGGCGCGTGGCATCGATCTGCGCTCCGCGCCGACTCCCGACGACTTGAAGCAGCAAAAGATCAAATCCTCTCAACCCAGGGACATGACTCGATAAGGAAACCACACCATGGCCAATACAGCCCCTTTCCCGCTGTTGGCAAAGCGGCACATGAGCAGATCGGGTCTGAGACTTCTGAGCGCATTTCTCAAATGGATGGGAAACCGGGGCGTGTTCGAGCTTTCCGTCGGGATCAACAGCGGGGTCGAACTGGAGAAGATGGACCGGTTCTTGCAGCGGCTCGGGTTTCGGCAGACGGGCGGAAATTATGCGCTCTCACTACGAGGATATAGAGAGTAAATGGACGATGAGAGGTATGGCCAGATGAAACGGCGATGTGTAAATTTGGTGACAGCGGCAATGGTCGGGGTTGCGTTTTCAGCACAACAATTGATCGTTCTCATGACCAATAAGGCCAAGCAGGCATTGTTGGTAATCTTGGTATGCTTATTCCAATCCGTTGCCTGCGCGAACACTCCTGAGGGTTATCCTCCTGTCGGCTATCGTGACCACCGATATACCGGCATTCACTGCCTGGCAGCCGATGCTGCCAAATCAATAGCCGAGCTTTTCATTCTGAAAACTACTACGGCAAAGATAGCCGCTGGCAAGCAGTTTGAGGCAGAGGTCGCGGAATTTTTTTCCGGGCGTCGATACCGTACCGTACTAAAGCCTGAGACCGACTACCGCGTAATCGCGAAGGGCGATGGCAACAGGCGAACACTTGACTGCATTCCAAGGTGGGGGATTAGCGCTCTTGACAAAGAGCACCCGATCGACGCGACCGGGGATTATCTGGCTATTGAGCGCATTGGGACAACTGGCCAGTACGGAGATTTCCCGCTAAATAACAAGTGCGATACCGGAAAAAACGGGTGGACCGATTGCGATGTTGGGACGTTTGGTTTCAGCCGGCGTAGTAAAAATGGAACCATCAAATGGGCAAGATTACTCGCAATTGGCGTCCCCTTCAAAGGTGGACATCCTCTCTATGAGTTTCCTTTTGCACTCAATATCATCGACGAGTTCAATTATGGAACGCTGCTCAATGACGGCACTGCGATCCTCACTTACCTTGATCATATGTCGATCAGGATTGATATGAAGACCGGATTTCCGATCAACCCACGGCCGGATGTTGCTAGCGTGCCACTAGAAGACTGGGCACAGTTGAAACACATTCTTTACGAGCGCTGGGAAAGAAATACCCAGACAGCATGTGGGCCACGTGATACGAGATGTTGGAAAGACCTTATCGAAGTGTATTTCTACGGCCTACAAAACTACCTTTTTCCTTCCTATTCAATAGGAATTACGAAGCAAGAGCAGTCTTGTAGAAATTCGGCCCTTACGCCAAGAAGTCATCGTAGTTTGTAGCCACAAGACCTTAAACAAAGATCAACATGAGGATGAAAATGTCGAATAAAACCGAAAAATCGAGGATGCAGGTACCTCGCATAGTCAGCGTGACTGGTAGGCAGGCTGCCAAAGTTTCCATACTGTCAATAATGATGTTTCTCCTCGCTGGCACTCCATATGCAGAGATGCAAGCCCAGTCCGAGCGGCTCAGCAGGGTAACGAATCAGTCCTCCCAACGTTACGAGATCAACCAGACGTTTGGTGGACAAGCTTTCTTCAAGGACAACAACATCTGGGCCGTCAACAAGGAATTTGCCGATTTGTTCGGTATGCCGACGCAGGACATTGAGGAATTGCAAGGAGTCGCCGCGGCGGCTTTCCGCATTGAGGACACCTCCTATCAGGAATGCGGATTTGGTGGCCGAGCAGATGCCTGTCGCAAAGTTGAGGAATGCGTGCTCGAACTTTACTTCGATGAAAGCAGAACTCCACTGCCCTGGGCTACCGATATCAGAATGCAGTGGTATCCGAAGAGTTCATCGATGCGCTGGCTGCGCCCGCTGGATGTGCGTAAGGAGCGTCCCCACGGCACCATGGCCGTAGAGCCGCCTCCGGGCATCATCCGTAACAAGGGTGGGAACAGTGCATTCATCCCGTTCGCGGATCCGGTATCGAAGGTGGAAGCGTCTTTTGTGACGAATGCACATATCGATCGAGGACGGCCAGAGGATGTATCAGGTGGGATGTTTCTCCTGGGCTACATGCGGGATTTCTATCGGAACCTCTCGGTGGTCAGCGTTCAGTTTGGGTGCTCTAAAGCAGCGCGCAAGGTTGTCGACATCTGGTTGAACTCAATAAGAGACGGTGTTTTTGAACCCCCCGTCGCCAAATTCAACAAAGTTACGTTGCCAGCCAGCTTCGTACAACGAATCAATGAACGCATGCAAATTCAGCGCGAGCGAAACGCGGCCTTCTATCGCAGTCTTTTCGCACCGCCCATTGGTACGAAAGGGGCGCAGCCCAAGGATTCGGCTAGCCAATAATTCCAGGGGGAAAACTCGATGACAACATCAATTCAGAAGGACGCCTTGCTGTCGCAGTTTTCTGTGCTGGCGTACAACGACAAGACTTTTCTGGAGAACTCGGCCAATCTACCGTCGGGCTGGAAGTTCGTGGCTGGTGAAATCAACGGTCCATTCGCTGCCTTTGCCTTTAAGAACGAGGCTTCCGGCGAGGTCATCGTCGCCTATCGAGGAACCGACGGATTGAACGATTTCGCGGCCGACTCCAAAATTTTGGCCGGGGGATGGGACACCCAGTTTCAGCAAGGGATGGATTTCCTGGCACAACTGCGGAGTAACACCCGCGCATTTCCCGAAGGCTACGACCCATCGAAACTTCTGGTCAGCGGTCGCAGCCTGGGTGGTGCGATTGCGCAGGTGGTGGCACAAGCGTACGGCCTGGATGGCTCCACAATCGATCCCGGTGCGGCGCAACGAATCGTGCAAACTCCGGAGTTCCAAGCCGCCGTGTTGGCTGCCGGCCTACCTGAAAACGGCTTCGGCATCGCCAACACATTCTCCAACCATCTCGTCGTTGGCAGCACTGTGTCGGGCGGAACCGGCCCGCATCTTGGCAACGTCAGCTATATTCCCAGCCTCAATTTCACAGGCGATCAGGCGTTAACCACATTCCTGATCGGCATGGTCAATCCGGTGGCCGGCATTGCCTATGCGATTGGTATGGACCAGTTCTCAAACAAGCACAGTTCGGAGCAGGTCAGCCAAGCGATTCAGTTGATGGCGGGAGCAGCGGATGCTGGTACGGTGGGTAGCAATGCTCTGGTTCTAACGCCAAAGATCATTGGCTGGCACAACATTCCTGAGACAGGAGAAAGCACGCCCTTCTATTCTCAGACCGAATTCGAGATTCGCAACAAGGCTGGCGATCTTCAAAGCACTGTCACGTTTTCGGGGCGCGGATCGGAGCGCCAGTTCGAAGTATTTGATGCAGCGGGCGAACTCAAGTCGACTACCACGCTATCGCCCAGCGGCGCCGTGACAATTCAACCTGTTCGTGGAGACTCTATTGTTGTCAACAATTTTTCAGAAAGTCAGACGAGCCAGGATGTTTCGGTAACCACGATTTACCGGACGTCCGATGGAAATGTCATTTCGACTGGCACGACGACAATCTATGAAGACGGTTCCACCAACGAGACAGTGCGCTACGCCGACGGGCACACCATCCGCACCAACGCTGATAAAAACGGCACCATAACAAGCCGGGCGGACATTCAGTATTTCGAGGAATATGTCGCCAGTATCGAAACCGTCACCTACGCCGACGGACTCATCGTCAGGCTTAGCTATGACCGTGACGGCAATCTGCTCAGCCAGCAGGAGATCGAATCTGGTAGCCAGACTCTGCAAAACGCCATCGACCAATACGGCGGAACGCTGCTGGATGCGCTGACCCTGGTCAAAGCCATCCAGAGCGGCGAACCCTTGCCGATCGTCGCCTCTGGGCTGAAGATCGCCAACGATCTGTCGAACCTGAACGGCACGCCGAACCTTGACCTCTCTGGCGCCGCTTATGCGGCATCTGGGATCCTGAGCCTGATGAGCCTCAATGCTGCGCTTGAACGGGGCGATACCCTAGGGGCACTAACAGCAGGAGCCCAAGCCGTAACCTTTGGGGCAACGGCCTATGCCAATTTCGCCAGTCACGAAAGTCTGTCTGCCGCCGTTGACGCCGGCGCATTTGGCGATGCCACCGGTGCCATCGGCGTCGTCAGCAAAGCTCTCCCCTACCTGAGCATCATCAACAGCATTGCACATGAAGATTATGTTGGCGCTGTCATTGGCGTCGTGGCGCTGTATGTTCCGGTCATCGGCTGGGCCTACTCCATCTACTCCATCGTCAGCAGCCTGTTTGCCGACGAGCCGGCGATCCCCGATCCCTGGGGCAACGGCCAGTTCATCTGGGATGGAGAGGGAATCCGCTATCAGGCAGCGGGCGAGACCGGCGGCAAGGAAGCCGTCGAGAATGTCATGAACAGCACGCTGGCGACGCTCAATGCGCTCATCGAGCGCGCGCGTCAGCAAAACTCCGGCAGCCCGTTGGGTATCATCCCCAACCGCATGCCCAGCGTCGGCTACGACATGAGTGGCTACCGCTTTACCGACATCGATCCGCTTTCCGGCGCCGAGAAGCACCCGTCGCTGCGCTTCGATACGTCCGGGCGTCCTTACAACGCCGAACCCGGCGATCCGGCGTCCTACCAGTCCATCGTCGAGGGCATTGTTCGCTCGGCACTCGCGCGCGGCGCCATCGCACCGCTCTGGGAAGTGCAGACGGCCAGGCGGCAGACCGACGCCGGTGACCCCCAGGCCGGTCTCACCGAAGAAGCGCGCGCCGGACGTGCCGGGCAACTGGCCGCTCCGGTAAGCGGCAGCACACAATTTTTCCGGCCGGTCGCGCTGGACCTCGATGGCGACGGCATCGAGACCACCGACAAGGCGCACGGTGTTGCCTTCGACATCGACGATTCCGGCTATTTGAAGCAGACCGCCTGGGTGAAAAGCGATGACGCCTTTCTGGTGCTCGACCGCGACTACAACGGCCAGTTCGACAGCGGGAAGGAACTCTTTTCCAATGCCGGCGTGGCCTTGTCACGGCGTGGACTGGCCGGCATGGCCTGGGTCGATGCCAACTACGACGGCCGACTTACCGCCGACGATCCAGTGTGGAGCGAACTCAAGCTCTGGCGCGACCTGAACCAGGATGGCCAGCAGGAAAACGGTGAAGTCCAAACACTCGATGCCCTTGGCGTCACTGAACTCAACTACGCCATGAGTACCTTCACGCAGAACGGCGTGAAGAAACAACTGGGCAGCCCCGACCTCGATGCCGACAGCCAGGGTACCCGCGTTTCCGTAGTGCCCGAAGGCATCCTCGTGCAGGCGAGCGAGAGTGGCCATCTCTCGCTGCTGGTCACGCGCATCGACGACCATTCGGCGGTGGAAGCCCGTCGCGACGGTGTCACCGGCTACGAGGACACGGAAATCATCGTCAGCAGTGCCGATCTGCTGGCCAACGACTCCCTGGGCGGGGTCACGGGACAAAACCTGAGCATCCGCGAGGTGAGCAATTTCCGCCATGGCACCGGCTTTCTCGATGCCAACGGCTTTGTGCATTTTATTCCGGAGGCGAACTACGCGGGGGATGCGGCCGGCTTCGACTACGTCGCGCAGGCCGCCAACGGGCAATCGGGTCTGTCGACCGTTGACATCACGTTGCAGAACGTCAATGACGCGCCGACGCTGGGACAAGTGGACCATACCACCCGGGCCATTTATGGCTATACGCCATTCGTGTACGCCACCAGCGAAGTATGGATTGGCAACGGGTATGTCAGTGGCGGCAACCCGATCTACACGCCCTATGCCATCCTGCGCGACATGGAGGGCAGTGAAACGGTTGTCTATAATCCGTCGCCGTTGTTGTGGCAAGCTGAATATCACACGACGCCGATTGCCACCGAAGACAGCGGGGCAGGGCGCGTCAATGGTGCCGACGCGGACGACCCGGCATCGAGCCTGACTTATGAAATCGTCAACCAGCCCCAATACGGCCATGTCAGCCTGAATGCGGACGGCACCTTCCAGTACACCAGTTGGAAGGAACCCGACGTCCCCAGCGACCGGATCGTCATCGCGGGGCAATACGCCGCCTACAACGATGGAATGCTGTACTACCAGGGCAACCTTCCCAGTCAGGCGGTCTATCCGACAACCGACGTCTTTCAGGTCAGAATTACCGACCCGCACGGGGCCAGCACCACCCAGTCGATTTCCGTCCCGCACTACGGCCCCTATCTGCCGCCCACACCTTCTGGTGGCGGCGGCGGCAAGAAGCCGATCGCTGTGGATTTGAACGGTAACGGCTTTGAGTTCGTCAATGTGGACGATTCCAACGTTTTTTTCGACGTCAATGGCGACGGCTGGAAGCACCGCACTTCCTGGGTCGGCAAGGACGACGGCCTGCTCGCCTACGACATCGATGGTAACGGCAAGATCGACAAGCCGGGCGAAATAGCCTTTACGAGATACAAGAACGGCGCACAAAGCGACCTCGAAGGTTTGCGTGCCTTTGACAGCAACGGCGACGGCCGTTTCGACCCCGCCGACGATAAATGGGCGAAGTTCGGCGTCTGGCAGGACGCCAACCAGAACGGTGTCACCGATCCCGGCGAATTCCGTACCTTATCGGAGATGGGCATTGCCGCCGTCAATCTGACGAGCGACGGCCGGTTCCAGATCATCAACCGTCAGACGATACACGGCATGGGCAACATGACGAAAGCCGATGGTGGCGAGATCGCCATCGCCGACGTCACCTTTGCCTACAGCAATGAAACGCAGGTGCCGCAAGGCGACGGTACGACGCGGACGGTCAGCGCGTCCCCCTTCTCTCCCAGCGGCGAGGAAATCGTCGGCACCGATGGCAAGGATCTGATTCTCGGCAAGAACGGCAACAATATCGTCAAAGGTCTGGGCAGCGATGACGTGATCTTCGAGGATGGCGGTAACGACATTATCGACGCTGGCGATGGCAACGACCTGATCTACGCGGGAGCCGACGACGATCTGGTCATGGGCGGTGCCGGTGATGACGCCATCTACGCCGGCCCAGGTAACGACATCGTCTTCGGCGGCGACGGTCACGATGCGATTTTTGCCGAAAACGGTAACGATGTGGTCTTCGGTGGGGCCGGCAATGACCTGATTTCTGGCGGCTATGGCAACGACGTCCTGTCCGGCGATGGCGGCGACGACCAGGTTTATGGCGAATCGGGCAACGATGCGCTGTTCGGCCGCGACGGCAACGACGAATTGTCGGGCATGGACGGCAACGACCGGCTGGATGGCGGTGCCGGCGACGACCTGCTCGATGGTGGCGCGGGTGTCGACGAGATGATCGGTGGCGCCGGTGATGATACCTATGCCGTTGACGATATCGCCGACAGCGTGACAGAACGGCTCGCCGAGGGCAACGATACGGTCCAGACGACGCTCGACGGTTACGCGCTGGGCATCAACGTCGAGAACCTGACGTTGACCGGATCGACGAACCTCACCGGCTACGGCAACGAACTGGACAATGTGCTGACAGGCAACCGGGGCAACAACGTTCTTGTCGGCGGCGCAGGTAATGACAGACTCGATGGCGGTCTGGGCAGAGACACCCTGATCGGTGGCGTGGGCGACGATACTTACGCGGTCGACAACATCGACGATCTGGTGATCGAGGCGGCTGGCGAAGGCAGCGATACCGTCAAGGCGGGCATCAGCCATGCGCTTTCGGCCAATATCGAGAATCTGGTCCTGACCGGAACCAGCGCCATCAACGCCACTGGCAACGAACTCGACAACCAGTTGTCGGGCAATGCCGGCAACAACGTGCTCGATGGCGGCGTTGGGGTAGACCTCATGGTTGGCGGCCGTGGTAACGATACGTATGTGGTCGACCAAACCGCTGATGTGGTGGTCGAACTGGCAGACGAGGGAGTCGATACCGTAATCAGCACTGTCGACTACGCCCTCGGCAGCCATGTCGAGAACCTGACCTTGGCGGCGGGATCGGCCAATCTGACGGGTTCCGGCAACGAACTGGCCAACCAGATCATCGGTAATGCTGGCGACAATGTACTGGATGGCGCGGCCGGCGCTGATACCCTGTCTGGCGGTGCGGGTAATGATGCCTATGTGGTCGACAACCAGGATGATAGGGTTATCGAATTCTTTGGCGGTGGCATCGACTCGGTGCTGTCCTCGGTGACCTTCGTCCTGCCGGAACATGTCGAGAATCTCACCCTGACCGGTCAGGCGGCCATTGATGGAACCGGCAACGCACTGAACAATCAACTGCTCGGCAACGCTGCGGCAAACGTGCTCGATGGTGCGGCTGGCGCAGACGACATCATCGGTGGTGCCGGCGACGACGTTTACTACGTGGACGACGTAGCCGACCGCGTGACGGAGACGGCAAATGAGGGGTACGACACCATCCGCACGACGATCAGCCTGACGGCCGCGGCGCACGTCGAGCGGCTCGAACTTCTGGCTAACGGCCATATCAATGCGACCGGGAATGATCTGAACAACGTGCTGCTCGGTAATGGCGGCGACAACCGTCTGGATGGCGGCCAAGGTGCGGACACCCTGATTGGTGGAGCGGGTGACGACAGCTACATCGTCGACGACATCGCCGATGCGGTTGTTGAAGCGACTGGCGAGGGGAACGACTCGCTCATCTCAAGCGTGACCTATGCCCTGTCTGCCAACGTCGAAAACCTGACTCTGACGGGCAGCGCCAATATCGATGGCACCGGCAACGCCATGAACAACATCCTGACCGGCAACAGCGGCCGGAATGTCATCGATGGCGGTTCTGGTATCGACACCATGATCGGCGGTGCCGGTGACGACGACTACATCGTCGACGACATGTCGGATGTGGTGACCGAACTCGCGTTTGAGGGTGTTGATACCATCCATACCAGTGTCAGCTACGTCCTGCCGGAACACGTCGAGAACCTGATCCTGACAGGCGGCGGCAATATCGGTGCAGCGGGCAACAGCCTGGACAATCACCTCAGCGGCCATGTCGGCGACAACGTCATTTCCGGCGGTGCAGGAAACGACCTGCTGGAAGGTTTGGCAGGGAACGACACGCTGGATGGCGGGCAAGGAAATGACGTTCAAATTGGCGGTGCCGGCAACGATACCTACCTGATCCATCTAGGCGATGGTCTGGACCAGATCGTCGACCTTGCTGGAACGGATAGCGTACGGTTTGGTGCCGGACTTTCCCTCGACAACATCGCGCTGCGCATTACCGCAACCAACGGCTCCTACAAGGCCCAAGTCAGAGTATTGAATGCTGGCGGGTGTGAGCAGGCAGATCAGGGCTTCGATTTTACGATCGCGGTCGACCGTTGCGGCCGAGTCATTTCACCGATCGAGCGCTTCCAGTTCGCCGATGGCAGCAGCAAGACCTTTGACGATCTGCTGATCAAAACGCGCATTTCCGTCGGCTTAGCTTGGACGACAACCATCACCACCGGCCGCGATGATGACATCATTATTACTGGCTCGCGTAATGCCCTGATCCGTTCGGGCAGCGGTAACGATACCGTCTTCGTCCTGTCTGGCGGCAGTACGGTGTATGGCGAGGGTGGAGACGACTATCTGCAAGGCGGCAGCGGCAACGACACCCTGGATGGCGGTTGCGGCATTGACGTGCTGGCCGGATCGAACGGTCGGGATACCCTGCGGGATATGGACGGCAACAACGCGTTTTTCGGTGGTGCGCAG
>CAYRXO010000081.1:0-14840 GCA_964428215.1 uncultured Candidatus Accumulibacter sp.
CGAACATCACGGCCAGATCAGCATCAACAACCGCCAGCCGGTCGGCGCGCGGATCAGCATCCGCTTGCCGTTCGCCACCGCCGCGCTGCCGCGACGCCGTCTGGACAACCATTTACCCACCGAGAGCTGAACATGGCGCAAATACTGATCGTCGATGACGAAATGGGCATTCGGGAACTGCTGTCGGAAATCCTTGCCGACGAAGGGCATTCGGTGTGGCTGGCCGAGAATGCCGCCGCGGCGCGCAAATTGCGTGCCGAACGCCGTCCCGATCTGGTGCTGCTCGACATCTGGATGCCGGACACCGATGGCATCTCGTTGCTCAAGGAATGGTCTGCCGGCGGACTGCTGACCATGCCGGTGGTGATGATGTCCGGGCACGGGACGATCGATTCGGCCGTCGAAGCGACGCGCATCGGCGCGTCGGATTTCCTCGAAAAACCGATCGCCCTGCAAAAATTGCTGGCGACAGTGAAAAAGGTGTTGAAGCACGAGACGTTGCTGCAGAAACGTCCATTGACGCTCGACGACTTCACCCGCTCGCCGCTGCTCAAGGATTTCAAGCGCCGTCTCGAACAGGCGGCCGCCAAAACGCAGGTTCTGTTGCTCAAAAACGCTTCCGGCGGCATCGCCGAAATCTGTGCCCGCTCGCTGCAGGCGCCGCGCGCGCCCTGGCTCGACCTGTCGAATTCGAGCGCGCCGCTGACGCAGGAGATGTTGCAGGGGGCCAGCGGCGGCATCGTCTTCGTCGCCGATCTGTTGCAACTCGGCAAGTTGCAACAGATGAATCTTTTATTCGCTGTCGAGCGACTGGAAAAATATCGTCTGCAACTGATCACCGCCGCGACCCGACCGTTGACGGCGCTGCTCGAGGCCGGTTGGGACGCGCAACTGGTCAACCGGTTGAGCGAAGTCTGGGTCGCCTTGCCGCAGATTTCCGGCCATCCCGACGATGTGCCGGAAATCGTTTCGCTGCTGCTCGCCCATCTCGCCGAACGCGGCGAAATTCCCTTGCGGCGCTTCTCGAGCGGCGCACAGAACGCGCTGCGCCTGCATCGCTGGCAAGGCGAATGGGCCGAACTGCTGGCCACGGTGAAGAATCTCGGACTGTCGGCACTGGAGGAGGAAATCAGCGCCGACGACGTGGCGCGCATCCTGCAGACCGACGTCAATCACAGCGCACCGCTGCTGCCGAACGTATTTTTCGAGCAACCGCTGCGCGAAGCGCGTGAAGCCTTCGAACGGCTGTATTTTCAATACCATCTGACCGGCGAACGCGGTAACATGACGCGCCTTGCCGAAAAGACCGGGCTCGAACGCACGCATCTGTACCGCAAACTGCGACAGCTCGGACTGTCGATCGGTCGACGCGGCGACGAACGGGAGTGATCGTCGCCGACTTGCTCTTTGAGGATTGCCTGACATGCGGATTGTCATCTTGGGAGCTGGCCAGGTCGGCGCCAGCGTTGCGGAAAGCCTGGTTTCCGAAAACAACGACATCACCGTCGTGGACAGCGACTCCGAGAGGCTGGCGTATTTGCAGGATCGTAACGATCTGCAAACCGTCGTCGGCAACGCGGCCTACCCTTCGGTATTGGCCAGTGCCGGTCTCGCCGACGCCGATCTGCTGATCGCCGTCACGCAGAGCGACCAGACCAATCTCGTCGCCTGCAAAGTGGCGCAAAGCATTTTCAACGTCCCCGCGCGCATTGCCCGCCTGCGGGCGAGCGACTTTCTGTACAGCGAAAAACTGCTCGCGCCGACCAATTTCGCCGTCAATTACGCCTTGTGTCCGGAACAGGTGATCACCGAATACATCGCCCGCCTGATCGATTTTCCCGAAGCGCTGCAGGTATTGAGCTTTGCCGGCGGCCGCTTGGCACTGGTCGCCCTCCGAGCTTATGCCGGCGGCCTGCTGGTCGGCCGGCCGATCAAGGAAATGCGCAGTCACCTACCGGCTGAGATCGACGGCCGCATCGCCGCCATCTACCGCCGCGATGGCGCCATCACGCCAACACCCGAAACGGTGATCGAGGACGGCGATGAAGTCTTCCTGCTCGCTGCCGAAGAACATATCCGCACGGTGATGCGTGAATTGCGCCGCTCGATGGAACCGGTGCAACGCGTGATGCTGGCCGGCGGCGGCAATATCGGCTTGCGCGTCGCCCAGACGCTGGAAAGCAAATGCCAGGTCAAGGTCATCGAAAGCGACCGTCGCCGCGCCGAACTGGTCGCCGGTTCCCTGCGCTCGGTTCTGGTGCTGAATGGTGACGCCACCGACGAAGAACTGCTGGCTCAGGAAGCAATCGAGGAGATGGATCTCTTCCTGGCGCTGACCAACGATGACGAAGACAACATCATGGCCGCCTCCCTGGCCAAACGCATGGGCTGCAAACGGGTGGTGGCGCTGATCAACCGGCGGGCCTACGCCGAACTGGTGCAGGGCGGCCCGATCGACATCGCCATTTCGCCGGCACAGGTGTCGATTGGCAGCCTGCTGACCTATGTGCGTCAAGGTGACGTCGCGCAAGTACATAGCCTGCGGCGCGGTGCCGCCGAAGCGCTAGAAATCGTCGCCCACGGCGACCGCAAGAATTCGAAAGTGATCGGCCGCCGTCTCGACGAACTGCCGACCATCGAAGGCGCGACCATTGCCGCCATCGTCCGCGATCTCGACAAGAACGAAGATATCAGCATGGTCGGCATGGAGAAAAAGAAAGCCAAGGGCCGGGTGCTGATCGCCCACCGCGACCTGGTCGTCCAGAGCGAGGATCATGTGGTGGTTTTCTGCCTGGACAAGAAAGTGGTCAAACAGGTCGAAAAACTCTTCTCCGTCGGCTTCCACTTTTTCTGACCGCGGCAGGTGGCCGGAAGCGTCGCCGCTAGGCGGGGCCACCCCGGCGCGAGCAGGCAACGAAAAATGACAATTGCTTAGCCGGACCGTACACAAGGGGCAACGCCACCTATCGACCGTGCCACCGATCAATTCACCTCTCTGAGAAATTTCCATGCAACGCTACTATCCTGTCGTCCGGGTGCTGTCGATGGTCATCCTGATGTTCGGTTTGACGATGCTCGCACCGTGGGGCTTATCCTGGGCGCTGCACGACGGCGCCGAAAGTGCGTTCGACGAGGCGGTGCTGCTGACCATCGCCAGCGGCGCCGGCCTGTGGTACGCCACGCGCAAGGAAAAACGCGATCTGACGGTACGCGACGGCTTCCTGATGGTCGCGCTGGTGTGGACGGTCCTGCCGATCTATGCCGGTCTGCCATTGATGCTGCAGCTCAACGCCAGCTTCACCGACGCCTATTTCGAATGTGTTTCGGGTCTGACGACGACCGGATCGACTGTTTTCGAGGGGCTGGACAACTTTCCGGCGTCGATCAACTTTTGGCGCCATCAACTCGTCTGGCTTGGCGGCATGGGCTTGATCGTCCTGGCGGTGGCCATCCTGCCCTTGCTGGGTATTGGCGGCCGGCAGATGTTCAAGGCCGAAACCCCAGGACCGATGAAGGATGCGAAGATGACGCCGCGCATGGCCGAAACGGCGAAAGGGCTATGGGGAATCTACATCCTGATTTCGGTCGCCTGTACGCTGGGCTACTACTGGGCTGGAATGACCTGGCTCGATGCCATCATGCACATGTTTTCGACGATGGGTCTGGGCGGCTTTTCGAGCCACGACGCCAGCTTCGGCTTTTTCGACTCGCCGGCTATCGAAGCGGTGAGCATCTTATTCATGCTGCTCGCCGGTATCAACTTTGCGACGCATTACATTGCCATCACCGGCCGTTCTTTCCGTCCGTATCGCAGCGACCCGGAGGCCGGCTGGTTTTTGCTGGTCTGCGTGCTCAGCGTCGTCGGCATCGCCATTTTTCTCGACGCGCACGCGGTTTATCCCGATTTTCTGACTGCGTTGCGCTTCTCGGCGTTCAACGTGGTGTCGATCGCCACGACCACCGGCTATGCCAACACCGATTACGGGCTGTGGCCGATGTTTGCGCCTTTGTGGATGCTGTTCCTGTCCAGTTTTGCCACCAGCGCCGGGTCGACGGGCGGTGGCATCAAGATGATCCGCGCCATCGTGCTTTACAAGCAGGTGTATCGCGAACTGATCCGCGCCATGCATCCGAACGCTGTGCACCCGGTGCGCGTCGGCCAGGAAGTCACCCAGCACAACATCCTCTTCGCCGTGCTGGCTTTCGGTTTCATGTACATGGTATGCATCGTCTCGCTAACCCTGGTCCTGTCCTTCACCGGCCTGGACATCGTCAGCGCATTCACCGCCGTCGTCGCCAGCATCAACAACACCGGCCCCGGACTCGGACAGGTCGGACCGGCGACCAACTACGGTTCGCTGAGCAACTTCCAGACCTGGGTCTGCACCATCGCCATGCTGCTCGGGCGATTGGAAATCTTCACTTTGCTCGTCGTACTCACGCCGGCGTTCTGGCGCAGGTAGTGCCGAAAGGCGGATAATCGCCCTTTTAGTCATTCAATATTGTCCGTTTCATTCGTGTAACGTTGGTGATGACGCCGCTGCGGCGTCTGCGGCGCTGTACGATTGCGACGGAGCTCACCGCCGGAGCCTTCTGTGACCCGACCTGCCAACGACAGTTTTCTGCGCGCCCTTCTCCGGCAACCGACTGAACACACGCCGATCTGGCTGATGCGCCAGGCTGGACGCTATCTGCCGGAATACTGCGAAACGCGTCGGCGCGCCGGCAGCTTCCTGCAATTGTGCAAAAATCCGGCACTGGCCTGCGAAGTCACCCTGCAGCCACTGGCGCGCTACGATCTCGACGCAGCGATTCTTTTTTCTGACATCCTGACCGTTCCCGACGCCATGGGGCTCGGTCTGTACTTCACCGAAGGCGAAGGACCGCGCTTTGAACGGCCTTTGCGCGAGGAATGGGCCATCCGCGGATTGAGCGCGCCCGATCCCTGCGATCATCTGCGTTACGTCGTCGATGCCGTCAGCGAAATCCGCCGCGCGCTGAACAACTCGGTGCCGCTGATCGGCTTTGCCGGCAGCCCGTATACCCTGGCCTGCTACATGATCGAAGGCGGCGCCAGCAGCGATTTCCGGCGGATCAAGCGCATGCTCTACGAGCGGCCGGATCTGCTGCACCGCATCCTGGCGGTCACCGCCGATGCCGTCAGCGCTTACCTCAACGCCCAGATCGAAGCCGGCGCGCAAGCGGTGATGATTTTCGATTCCTGGGGCGGATCGTTGTCGGCAGCCGCCTACCAGGAATTCTCGCTCGCCTATCTGCAGCGTATCGTCGCCAGCCTGCAACGCGAACGCAATGGCGAGCACGTGCCGTCGATCGTGTTCACCAAAGGCGGCGGCTTATGGCTGGAGTCGATTGCTGCCTGCGGCTGCGACGCCGTCGGGGTCGATTGGACGATCGATATCGGCGAAGCACGCCGTCGCGTCGGCCAGCAAGTGGCTTTGCAAGGTAACCTCGACCCCGGTGTGTTGTTCGCCTCACCGGAACGGGTCGCCGCCGAAGCGTGCAAAGTGCTCGACAGCTATGGCGAACCGACCGGCCATGTTTTCAACCTCGGACACGGCATCTCGCAATTCACACCGCCGGACAATGTGCATGCTTTGGTTGAAGCGGTACATCTTCACAGCCATCGTTTGCGCGAAAGCGCATAAATGAGCATTAGCTCTTGACTTGTGCACAGAAATTTCAACTGATTTCTCGAATCGAACTACTGGCCTGACCTCTCGAGCCCGTTTTTTAAGAGACTGAATTCAAATATCTTTTTTATTGCCTATTTTTCCAGCAATCGGCTCAAAGCCTTGTGGCACGGGCATTGCGGGCACTTTCCGACAAGGCGGTCCACAGAGTTATCCACAGATTCTGTGTGCGTTCGGAAAGCATCGAAAACAGAACGCCTTAGCCGGAAATCTCAGAATCTGCCAGAACTTTCGTCGCTATTTTCCCTGTCCTGAACGTGGCTGAAGCGGCTTTGCCAGCAAAAAAGAACGAGCTCCCGATCGTCCGCGTCGCGCTCGACGTCCCGTTGCGTCACTATTTCGACTATCTGGCCAGCGCAGATGAGCCGGTTTCGCACGCCGACGTCGGTTACCGCGTACGCGTGCCGTTTGGCCGGCAGAGCAAAATCGGTGTCATCGTCGAGGTGAGCAGCGTCAGCGACTGGCCGCCGGAGCAACTGAAGCCGATCGAGGCGGTACTGCGCGACGTGCCGCGCCTGCCGGCGGACTGGTTTCGCCTCGTAGAATTTTGTGCCGGCTATTACCACGGTGCAATCGGGCAGGTGATGCTGTCCACCCTGCCGGCGGCACTGCGTAGCCCGCTGGCGCCGCAACCCCGTCCGTCCAAACATCGTGCGCCTTGTTCAGCGGTAGCGCAGGCGGCACCGGCGTTGACTGCAGAACAGCAGGCGGCGCTGACCGCCATCGAAGAACACGGCGTCGGCTTCAAGGCGTTTCTGCTACATGGCGTCACCGGCAGCGGCAAGACCGAAGTCTATCTACGACTGATCGAACGCACTCTGGCTCGTGGACGTCAGGCGCTGCTGCTGGTACCGGAAATCAACCTCACACCGCAACTCGAAGCCCGCATCGCTGCCCGTTTTCCCGCTTCGCGCCTGGTCAGTCTGCATAGCGAACTCGGTGAGGCGGCCCGCAACCGCCACTGGCAAGCCGCGCACGCGGGTGAAGCACGCATCGTCCTCGGAACGCGTCTGGCCGTGTTTACGCCGCTACCGGCGCTCGGGCTGATCGTCGTTGACGAGGAGCACGATACGTCGTTCAAACAACAGGACGGATTGCGCTATTCGGCGCGCGATCTGGCGGTGTTCCGGGCGCGGCAAAGCGATGTGCCGATCGTCCTCGGCTCGGCGACGCCGTCGCTGGAAAGCTGGGCCAACGCCAGCGGCAACGGCGGGCGCGAACGTTACCAACGGCTGACGCTCGGCGGGCGCGCCGTTCCCGGGGCCAGTTTGCCGAGCATCCGCTGCATCGACACCCGCGTCGACCGGCTGCACGATGGATTGACGGCGCCGCTGCTCGTCGCCGTCGAGAAACGCCTGGCAGGTGGCGAACAAAGCCTGCTGTTTCTCAACCGCCGCGGTTACGCGCCGGTGCTGGCCTGTGCCGCTTGCGGCTGGGTCTCGCGCTGCCCGGCCTGCGCCGCCAATCTGGTACTGCACCTCGCCGATCGACGCTTGCGTTGCCATCACTGCGGACATCAGACGACCGTGCCGCGCGCCTGTCCGACCTGCGGCAATCAGGATCTGGGCGCTTTCGGACGCGGGACGCAGCGCCTCGAAGCCGCCCTGGCCGAACGTTTCCCGCAGGCGCGCATTCTGCGTGTCGATCGCGACGCCGCCAGCACGCGCCGGCAATGGGAAACGCTGGCCGCACAGATCGAGAGCGGCGGCGCCGACATCCTGGTCGGCACGCAGATGTTGGCCAAAGGGCATCATTTCCCGAAACTGACGCTGGTCGGCGCCGTCGCGCCCGACGCGGCGCTGTTCGCTGCCGATTGGCGTGCGCCCGAACGGCTGTTTGCGCAGCTGATGCAGGTTGCTGGACGCGCGGGACGCGCGGAACGTCCCGGTGAGGTCTTGCTGCAGACCCGCTATCCGGAGCACCCGCTCTACACGGCGCTGGCGCGCCACGATTACGCCGGCTTTGCGGCGGCACAACTGGCCGAACGACGGCAAAGCGGCTTCCCACCGTTCACCTTCCAGGCGATGCTCCGCGCCGAGGCGGAAAACATGGCCGACGCGCTCGCCTTCCTGACAACGGCAAAACGTACTGTGTCGGCCGAACAGCATCCGCAGATCAGTCCCTACGACCCGGTACCGATGCGCTTGTCACGCCGTGCCCGCCTCGAACGCGGTCAGTTACTCGTCGAGTCGGTTTCACGGCGTGCCTTGCAACATTTTCTCGTCGATTGGCTGCCGATCCTCGAGCGCAGCAAACATCCCGCCCACCTGCGCTGGCATCTGGAAGTCGACCCGCTGGAATGTTGAGGCAAGCATCGTCGAGGAAGCGCTGAATACATGGCGGCGCGGATGAAAGAATGCGCCCGCCGCATAGCCAGCGCGATTCGCCGGCGCTGTCATCGAGTCAGCGTTTCCTCGACGCGGACTGGCCAAATGTATGGAGGATTTAACAGTCCGTTGGGCTGCTTTCGGCTATCTTGTCAGCTGAATGATCTTTACGAGCCGGACAACGACGGCCGGCGACAATGACCCATTTTGCGCGAGCGTTGCCAGTTATATCGTGACCAGACAGACAGGACATTTCATCAGAACACTGAGAGAAGAATGAATCCTGCCTGCTCCCTCACCAACAAGAGACGCGGTGAGATAAGAAGCCGCTTGGCGACTTTCGGCGTGACCCGAATTTTTAGGAGTCTTCTATCGTGCCCGACAATTTCGTAGCCGCCATCGATCTCGGCTCAAACAGTTTTCACATGATCGTCGCCCGCATCGTCGACGGACATGTTCAAATCCTCGACCGCTTGCGCGACATGGTGCAACTGGCGGACGGACTCGACGCACATCACCGCCTGTCCGAAGAATCGCAACAGCGGGCGCTGGAAACGCTGGCTCGTTTCGGGCAGCGCTTGCGTCATCTGCCGGCGGACCGTCTGCGCATCGTCGGCACCAATACCTTGCGCCAGGCGCGCAACGGTGCCGAGTTCGTCGCCCGCGCCGAAGCGGTACTCGGGCACAAGGTCGAAATCGTCAGCGGTCAGGAAGAAGCAAGATTGATCTATCTCGGCGTAGCGCACAGCGTCGCCGACGTGCCGGGACAGCGGCTGGTGATCGACATCGGCGGCGGCAGCACCGAACTGATCATCGGCCAACAGTTCGAACCTCTGCATCTGGCCAGTTTGCGCATGGGTTGCGTCAGCGCCAGCCGGGCGTTCTTTGCCGACGGCCGGATCGACGAAAAGCGGCTGCAGGAAGCCGATCTGCTGGTCAATCTGCGGCTCGAGCCGGTACGCGAAGAATACCGCATGCACGGCTGGCAAGTGGCCACCGGTGCGTCGGGATCGATCAAAGCCATTCATGATGTCCTGATCAGCGAAGGCTGGAGCCGCGACGGCATCACTCTCGAAGCGCTGCACAAGCTGCGCGAAGCGTTGCTCAAGGAAGGCGATATGGCCAACATCGCCTGGCGCTGGCAGCTCGAGCCGGCCCGGGCGCGCGTCTTCGTCGGCGGCTTCGCCATCCTGCTCGGCATCTGCGAGAGTTTGCGCATCGACAAACTCGATGTTTCGGAAGGCGCGCTGCGCGAAGGGCTGATTTACGATCTGCTCGGCCGTTTGCAACACGAAGACGTGCGCGACCGGACGATCTCCGACGTCACGCGCCGATTCGGACTCGATCAGGCGCAGGCGCAGCGTGTCAGCCAGACCGCCCTCGAACTCCTGCAGCAGACCGCCGATGACTGGCAACTGACAGGCGAAGAAGCGGAACATCTGCTCGAACGCGCCGCGCGTCTGCACGAAATCGGTCTCTTGCTGACGCACGACCAGTATCACAAACACGGCGCCTACGTGCTGCAATACTCCGACCTGCCCGGCTACTCGCGCGACGACCAGAGTCTGTTGGCGGCGCTCGTCCGCCGGCAGCGCAAATCGCTGCCGGCCAAGGCATTCGCTCATCTGCCGAAAGACTGGCGGCCGATGGCGCGTCACCTGTGCATCCTGCTGCGTCTGGCCGTCGTCCTGCACCGCGGCCGAAACAGCGAACGGTTGTCCGCCGTTCAGCTCAGCGTCCGTCGCCGTCGGCTCGAACTCAAATTTGCCGCCGGCTGGCTGGAGCAGCATCCGTTGACGCGTGCCGACCTGGAGAACGAAGCACGTCTGCTGCACAAAGCGGGATACAACCTGCGTTTGGCGTCTAATTGAAGATATCACCGGGCGACGGTCCGCCGGCAAGCCGCTGCTGGGCACGGCGCCTGCTGCTCTGGGCGCTGTTGCCGCCGCTGGCCCTGTTCGCCCTGTTGCTGGATGCGTCGCCCCTGGTCGCACGCAGCGAAACCATCGCGCCGGAATCGATCGCCGAAGCGAAAAGGCTGTTTCGCCGCAACGACCCGCGACGGCTGCAGAACGGCGAGGTGCGCACCGCCGAGATCCCGGCCAAACTGATCGACGAAGGCGTCAACTATTTCGCCAGTCGCCGTTTGCACGGTCGGGGGGCGTTCGTCATGACGGAGGACAGCGCCGAACTGCGGTTGACTTGCCGCCTACCGCTCGGGCCAGCGACGACGTATCTCAACCTCCGCGCCAGCGTGCGCGAAGCGGCTGGCGAACCGCGTATCGCCGCCGCGTCGATCGGTGATCTGCCCCTGCCGAATTTTGTCGCTGAATGGCTGCTCGAAGCGGTGATCAGCCGCTTCGGCATCGCCGAGCAATGGCACAATGCCCGCCGGGCCATCCGGCAGATCAGCTTCGAACCGGTGAGCGGCCTGGTCGGCATTACCTACGTCTGGGAGCACGGTCTGCTCGAGCGGGCGCGGACGCTGGCGCTGACGGCAACGGAAATCGACGACATCAAGATCGCGCACTACGCGCTGGCCGGCCTGCTCGACCACCGTGCCCCTGGCAGCAAATTAGCGCTGGTCCAGGTGCTGCCGCCCCTGCTGAACGCCGTCGGCGGCAAACTGCCGGCACGACGCGCCGCGTTGTTGGTCCTGGCCAGCTATCTGGCGGAAAAAAATCTCGCGCAATTGCTTCCGGCGGCCCGCCAATGGCCGCGCAGCCGCTGGCTGCGTCTGACCTTGCAGGAGCGTCACGACAGCGCGCAGCATTTCGTCGTTTCCGCCGCGCTGGCCGTCTGGGCCGGTGAGCCAGCGGCAAACGCCATCGGCTTATACAAGGAAATCGACGATTCGAACGGCGGCAGCGGTTTTTCGTTCGCCGATCTGGCTGCCGACCGCGCCGGCACGCGCTTCGGCGAATTGATCGTCGAAAACTCGCCGCGTCTGACCTCACTGCTGACCGAAAAAGTGCGCGATGACGACCTGCTGCCCTCGCTGCAAGCCTTCCCGGAAGGCTATTCGGCCGACGAATTCAAAGCCATTTTCGGCAATCGCGATACGCCGGCGTACCAGCGCCTGAGCGAGGAAATCGAACGTCGCCTGGACAAACTGCCGCTTTACCGCTGAGGGCTGTGCCGAAGATGGATCGATCGGCTAAGTGACGCGCAACGCCGCGCATCGTTCGCGCAGCCTATTCAGCGCTTCCTGAGCAGCGGCGGCCAGCGAGCAGAAACCAGGCCAGAGCCGCCACCTGCAACACCAGCAGCAGCAGGAAAGCGCCGCGCTGCGCAGCCGCCGGCGAATGACCGCCCGCCGACAGAACGTCGATGAATACCCCCAATCCCCACTGCAAACCGAAAGCGCCGATGAAGACCATCAGATTGAACGCCGTGTTCGCCCGCCCGGCCAGCGCCAGCGGGAAACATGCCGCTGCCTGCGAGTAGGACAAGGTACCGAAACTGGAAAAAGTGCCGTAGGCGATCCACAAAACGTAGGTCTGCGTCGAAAAGCCGCCGACGATCGCACTCAGCGTCAGCAAGGACAAACTGAGGCCGCCGACCAGCAGATGCACCGGCGTCACGCCGCGTCGCGCCAGCGCGGTGGCCAGCAGACCGATCAGCACATAGGCCAGCAGCATTGCCGCGCTCATGGCAGCGATATGGTCGGCGGCCACTGCGCGGCTATAGCCATTGACCTGCATCAGCCAGGTCACTGACCACAAGCTTTGCACGGCCATGAAGCCGCCGGTCAGCATCACCCCCAACGGCGCGAAACGCCAGAAATGCCGGCTGGCGAACACTTGCCGCACGCCGGCCCATTGCGCCTTCAGCGGCTCCGGCGCCGTGGCGCTTTGCCGCTCGGGAACGCCGACGAACAGCCAGACGGCGACGAACAGTGTCAGCGCGGCCAAAGCGAAAAAAATGTCGCGCCAGCTGGCGACGGTCAGCGCCAGTTCGAGCGGCCGGCTGGCGACCAGCGCCCCCAGACCGCCGGAAGTCATGATCCAGCCGGTCAAGGACGCCTGCCGTTCGGCCGGAAACCATAAGGAAAACGCCTTGAAGGCGGCCATCAGACACGCCGAAACGCCCAGGCCGATCAGGCCTCGGCCGACCGCCAGTCCGCCGACGCTCTGACCGAGCGCGAAAACCGCCGCGCCGCTGGCGGCGATGAGCAGCAGACCGGCCTCGACACGGCGCGCGCCGAAGCGGTCGAGCAACATGCCGAGTGGCAATTGCGCCGCGGCAAACGTCAGAAAGTAGGCACTGGTCAGCAAGCCAAGACTGCCGGCGCCCAGTGACAGTTCGTTGCTCAGCACCGGGCCGATCACCGCGTTGGCCGTGCGATAGAGATACGACAGAAAATAGGCGCCCGCAAAGGGCAGAAAAAGTCGCACCCAGATCATCATTCGTCCCGCCGAACGATTCGGCGCATCAAATACCCGGCAAAGCAGCGTTCCTTTGCAACCACTGCTGACGCTCGCGCAATTTCTTCACCCAGCCGGCGGTCAACCCGGGCGCCGACGCCAGCCGCTCGAGCGCCGCCGCTTCCGGCCGGTGCGCCCGCCAGACGCGGAGGAATTCGCCCAGCGACACCGCTGCCGGCGCCCGCTCGAGCAGTCGCAGTTCGTCGCCGCTGTTCACCTGCGCCGTGTCGAGAACGCGAAAATACCAGCCACAACAACCGTGTTCGGCAATCGCCCGGGCCACGCCGGACGTGCCGTAACGGTGATTGATCTTCCAGCACGGACTGCGCGGCTGGCTGACCTGCACGCGCGCCTCACCCAGGCGAAAAATGTCGCCGATGCAGACATTCTCTTCGTCGAAACCGTCCGCCGAGACATTTTCGCCGATGCTGCCGACCAGCAACTGCCCGGCAAGCGCGGGAAACAGCGCCGCCAGTCTGGTGTAGCTGCTGACGGCAAACTGATGCAGCGCCTTTTCCGGCCCGCCATGCACCCGACGATCGGCCTGCCGGTCGCCGGTCAAGCCTTCAACGGTCAATTGCGCCGTCGCGATCGGCTGCTTGTAAATTCCGCTCCATTGCCCGTGCGCATCCAGGCGCGTCAGTCCGCCACTGAATAAAGTCACTGTCGACATCGTGCCTCCTCCTTGTGCCGTCAGGCAAACGAAAATACCCGTTGCCGCGTCCGCCTGTGCGGCTGCTCAACTGCCTGCTGCTCGGCGATAAACGGCATCACCCGCAGTGAAAGAATGAAGCGGCACAGCGCTCGGAATTGCTGCTGACGGACAAGTTTTTCAACCATTTGGAAGAAGGCAAACCCTGCCCGCGCCCCGCGCTGCCGCTCTCTCCGACAGGCTACGCCGGAAAATTCGGCGCCGTCAGGCGGCTGGCCGCCGACTCATTCCGTGTCCCACAACCAAGCCGCACCGCGCACGCCCGACGAATCGCCATGCACATTCTGCCGCAAACGGGTGTTTACCGTATCCGAAAAAATGTGCTCGCCCCACAAAGTCGGCACCGAGGCATACAGACGGGCGATATTCGACAGGCCGCCGGCGAGGACGATCACCTCCGGATCGAGAAGGTTGATCACCCCGGCCAACGCTTTCGCCAAGCGCCGCTCGTAACGCTGCAAGGACTGCACGCAAAGCGCGTCGCCCGCCGCAGCGCGTTCAGCGATGACCTCCGCCGGCAGCATTTCGCCAACATGCCGCGCATGGTCGCTGCTCAGGCCCGGCCCCGACAGCCAGCTTTCGATGCAGCCCTCGCGCCCGCAATAACAGCGTGCCGGCGGCAGACTTTCCTCACCCAAGCGCGGCAAAGGATTGTGCCCCCACTCGCCGGCGATGCGGTTGCTGCCGACGAGCAGCCGTTGGCGGACGACGATGCCGCCGCCGACGCCGGTGCCGAGGATGACCCCGAAAACCACCTCCGCTCCCTGTCCTGCGCCGTCGACGGCTTCCGACAGAACCATGCAATTGGCATCGTTGGCCAGCCGCACGGGGCGTTGCAAGCGCTGCTCCAGGTCATGGCGTAGCGAACGGCCGTTCAGACAGGTCGAATTGGCATTCCGGATCCGTTTGCCGAGCGGCGACTCGCTGCCCGGAATGCCCACCCCGACATGGCCACGCTCGCCCAGTTCGCGCTCCGCGCCCTCGACCAGCTCGCCGATCGCCGCCAGCGTCGCCCGATAATCCCCCTGCGGCGTCGGCCGGCGGCGGCGCAGCAAAGCCTTGCCCTCTTCATCCAGCGCCAGCAATTCGATCTTGCTGCCGCCGAGGTCGATGCCGATACGCAAAGTCATGCGATTTCAACCCCATCCGGCGGGAGGGTGGAGGAACGATCATTTCCCATCATTTCGAATAAAAAGATCCGCATAGCCGACCAATCACGCCAGCGCATCCAGCGGACTGCGCACGCCGCGTCCACCGCGATTGAGCACATGCGTATAGATCATCGTCGTCGCCACGTCGGCGTGGCCCAGCAGTTCCTGCACCGTCCGGATGTCGTAGCCGCCGGCCAGCAGATGCGTAGCAAACGAATGACGCAAGGTGTGCGGTGTCGCCGGCTTGGCGATGCCGGCAGCGCGGACCGCCTCCTTCATCGCCCGCTGAATCGCCTTCTCATCGACATGATGCCGACGCACCGTTCCCGAACGCGGATCGGTCGATAACGAACGGGCTGGAAAAACATACTGCCACCCCCACTCCCGCCCAGCCTGGGGATACTTCTTTTCCAGCGGTCGTAGGGTGGATAAGCGCAGCGCATCCACCACCCCTTCCCTGAGGAAACGCAGAACAATTCAAGTGCTGCGAGAATTCGGCTGTGATTGCCGAC
>CAYRXO010000082.1:0-14664 GCA_964428215.1 uncultured Candidatus Accumulibacter sp.
CATCTTCAAGATGGCCGAAGCGCCGATCTTCCATGTCAACGGCGACGATCCGGAGTCGGTGGCCTTGGTGACCGGCATCGCTGCCGACTATCGCCGGACCTTCAAAAAAGACGTCGTCGTCGATATCGTCTGCTTCCGCAAGCTCGGACACAACGAGCAGGACGAACCGATGGTTACCCAGCCTTTGATGTACAAGAAAATCCAGATGCATCCGGGGACGCGTAAATTGTATGCCGACAAACTGGTTGCCGAAGGCATCTTGCACCCGGATGGTCCAGAAGAGTTGATTGCCGACTACCGTGCGCATCTCGATCGAGGAGAACTGCTCTATAACCCGGTGATTGCCGGTTATCGCCATCCGATGACCATCGACTGGACGCCGTTCCTGCCGCCAAAGTACATCGAGAACTGCGATACCAAAGTGCCGCTGGCCGAATTGCAACGCCTTGTCGACCGCCTGACGACGGTTCCGCGGAATTTCACATTGCACAGTCGGGTCAAGAAGATCATCGATGATCGCCGGCAAATGGGTGAGGGGCGCCTGCCGATCGATTGGGGAATGGCCGAAAATCTGGCTTACGCCTCGCTGCTGGTTTCCGGTTATGGCGTACGCATTTCCGGCGAAGACGTCGGACGCAGCACCTTCTTCCATCGCCACGCGGCGCTGCACGATCAGAATCGCGAACATTGGGACAAGGGCACCTATTATCCGCTTGGCCATCTGCAGGAGCGCCAAGGCAGCTTCCAGTGTTTCGATTCGGTTCTTTCCGAAGAAGCCGTACTTGCTTTCGAGTATGGCTATTCGACTGCCAATCCGCACGAACTAGTGGTTTGGGAAGCTCAGTTTGGCGATTTTGCCAATGGCGCGCAGGTGGTCATTGATCAGTTCATTGCCTCGGGTGAGACGAAGTGGGGGCGGGCCAGCGGGCTGGTCCTGCTGTTGCCGCATGGCTATGAAGGGCAGGGGCCCGAACACTCGTCGGCGCGTATTGAACGTTATATGCAGCTTTGCGCCGAAATGAACATGGAAGTCTGCCAGCCATCGACACCGGCACAGGTCTTCCATTTGCTGCGCCGCCAGGCAGTGCGCAATCAGCGCAAACCGTTGATCGTGTTTACTCCCAAGTCATTGTTGCGTCACAAGGATGCAACATCAGCGCTTGATGAACTCAGCGAAGGCGAATTCCAACCGGTGATCGGCGAGGTCGAAGCGATCAACGCCAAGAAGGTGACGCGGGTCGTTTTCTGTTCCGGAAAAGTGTATTACGAACTGGTCGCCGCACGGCAGGAGCAAAAGATTCCGCATGTGGCCATTGCCCGACTTGAACAGTTCTATCCTTTCCCGCAGGAGGCATTCCAGGCCGAGCTTGCCAAATATCCCAAAGCGAGCGAAGTCGTCTGGTGTCAGGAAGAGCCGCGTAACCAGGGGGCGTGGTACTGGATTGCGTCGCGTCAGCATCTGTCGCGCTCGCTCAGCGACAGGCAGCACTTGTTGCTAGTATCGCGTCCTGCATCGGCGTCTCCAGCGGTGGGCTATTACAGCAAGCACAATGCCCAACAAAAGGCTCTGATCGACTCCGTCTTTGGTGAGATCGAGTATTACAAATTGCCCTGAACGGAGAGAACATGATCATCGACGTCAAAGTTCCACAGCTTTCCGAGTCCGTTGCAGAAGCAACGCTGGTTTCCTGGCATAGAAAGGCCGGTGAAGCCGTCACCCGGGATGAAAACCTGATTGATATCGAGACCGACAAGGTTGTCCTTGAATTACCGGCGCCAGACAGTGGGGTGTTGGTGGAAATCGTCAAGGGCAACGGTGATACGGTCGTCTCTGGCGAAGTCATCGCGCGTATCGATACCGCTGCACAGGCGGGTACAGTCGCGGCACCCGCTGCCAAGCCAGCCGCCAAAACGGAGACGCCCGCCGCCGTACCAGCGGCAGCGAGTACTGCCCCTGCCAGCGGTGTTGCCATGCCTGCTGCCCGGAAAATTCTTGAAGAAAAAGGCGTTTCGGCTGCCGATGTGGTGGGTAGTGGACGTGGTGGGCGGGTGACCAAGGCCGATGCGCTGGCGGTACAAGCACCGGTAGCCGCCAAAGCGCCGGTAGCCACGCCGACCACCCCGGTTGCTCCAACTTTACTGCCAGCACCGCTCGTTGAGATACCTCTCAGCCAGCGTCCTGAACAACGGGTGCCGATGTCCCGCTTGCGGGCACGCATCGCCGAACGTCTACTGCAGTCGCAGGCGAGCAACGCCATTTTGACGACTTTCAACGAAGTCAATATGGGGCCGGTGATGGCGCTGCGCAAACAATATGGCGAGCGCTTCGAAAAGGCGCATGGCGTTCGCCTTGGTTTCATGGGCTTTTTCGTCAAAGCAGCTGTTGCCGCGTTGCAGAAGTTCCCGATCATCAACGCTTCCGTGGACGGCAATGACATTGTCTATCACGGTTACATCGACATCGGTATTGCGGTCGGCAGCCCGCGCGGTTTGGTTGTTCCCATCCTGCGCGATGCCGATCAGATGAGCATCGCCGATATCGAGAAAAAGATCGGCGAATTCGGCGTCAAAGCCAAAGATGGCAAGTTGTCGATGGAAGATCTGACCGGTGGAACGTTTTCAATTTCCAATGGCGGTATTTTCGGCTCGATGTTATCGACACCGATCATCAACCCGCCGCAATCGGCCATTCTCGGCATTCACGCGACCAAGGATCGGCCGGTCGTCGAAAACGGTCAGGTCGTCATCCGGCCGATCAACTATCTGGCCATGTCTTACGACCACCGGATCATCGATGGTCGTGAAGCCGTGCTGGGTCTGGTGACGATGAAGGAAGCGTTGGAAGATCCGGCCCGCCTGCTGCTCGGCGTCTGAGTCATTCACTCGCGAGGCACGGAGTTTCACAGTTTCCCCTGTGCTCCGTGCCTTCTGTGTTTCTGCGGTTGGAAAAGGAAAGAAAAACATGTCCAAGCAATTCGACGTTCTCGTCATCGGTGGCGGCCCGGGTGGTTACATCGCCGCGATTCGGGCCGCCCAGCTCGGTTTTTCCGTCGCCTGTTGTGAATCCAATCCCTATGCCGATCCGAAAGGTGAGCCGCGGCTGGGTGGTACCTGTCTGAATGTCGGTTGCATTCCCTCCAAAGCGCTATTGCACACCTCGCACCTGTTCGAAGAGGCCGGTCACAGTTTTTCTGAACAAGGGATCGCTATTGGTGCGCCGAGCATCGACGTCAGCAAGATGCTGGCGCGCAAGGATGCGATCGTCAAACAACTGACCACTGGCATCAAGGGACTGTTCAAGAAAAACAAAGTCACATTGCTCAATGGACATGGAGCGTTTGTCGGTCAGGGTGGCACATCGGGGAATGAAGTTTGGCAGGTTAAAGTTGCTGACGAGGTGCATGAGGCCAAACAGGTGATCGTGGCTACCGGGTCCAAACCGCGCCATCTGTCCGGTGTGCCGGTCGATAACGAGATCGTTTGCGACAACGTTGGTGCCTTGTCGATCAATAGCGTACCCAAAAAATTGGCAGTGATCGGTGCCGGCGTCATCGGCCTGGAAATGGGCAGCGTCTGGCGGCGTCTCGGTGCTGATGTGACGGTACTCGAAGCACTGCCTGATTTTCTTGGCGTGGCGGATATCGATGTCGCCAAGGAGGCAGCCAAGGTCTTTGCCAAACAAGGTTTGAAGATCGTGACCGGTATTACCATCGGGGACGTCAAAATTTCCCAAAAGGGTGTGTCCATCGACTATTCCGATAAAGACGCTAACGATCTCAAGCTCGATGCCGATCGTCTGATTGTCTCGATCGGCCGTGTCCCGAATACCGATGGTCTGCAAGCCGATGCAGTTGGACTGAATATCAACGATCGCGGCCAGATCGTCGTCGATGCCCATTGCCGTACCAATTTGCCGGGTGTCTGGGCAATTGGTGATGTTGTCGCGGGCCCCATGCTGGCACATAAGGCGATGGAAGAAGGCGTGATGGTTGCTGAAATCATGGCTGGCCAAGCGGGACATTGCAATTTCGATACCGTTCCCTGGGTGATCTACACCAGCCCGGAGATCGCCTGGGTCGGCAAGAACGAACAACAATTGAAAACCGATGGCGTGGCTTATAAAGTGGGCAAAATTCCTTTTGCCGCCAATGGTCGCGCGTTAGGAATGGGCGATCCGACCGGCTTCGTCAAGATGATCATCTGTGCCAAAACCGACCGCATACTGGGAGTGCATGTCATTGGCGCCAATGCTTCCGAACTGATTGCCGAAGGCGTCGTGGCGATGGAATTCGGGGCGACGTCAGAAGATTTGGCGAGAATCTGCCATGCACATCCGACGCTATCCGAAGTGGTGCACGAAGCGGCGCTGGCTTGTGACAAAAGACCGCTCCATTTTTGACCCGGAGATATGCTTCACAAGAAAAAACGAGCGGCTAGACCGCTCGTTTTTTCTTTTCCGACTACCTCTCTCAGTCACTGCAGAAGGGGTTGTAACGTCTTTCCGTACCGAAGGTTGAAATCGGCCCGTGACCTGGGATAAAGGTGACATCGTCACCGAGTGGAAACAGGCGCTCGCGTATTGACGCGATCAAGGTATCAAAATCGCCCTTCGGAAAATCTGTGCGGCCGATTGAACCCTGGAACAGCACATCGCCGACGACGGCCAGCCGTCCGGGCCGGTCAAAAAATACGATATGCCCGGGTGTGTGACCAGGGCAGTGCAGCACGGCAAAAACCCTGTCGCCGACGGTCACGCTGTCGCCATGCTCCAGCCAACGGTTCGGTGTAAAGACGCGAACATTTGGAAAGCCGAACATCTTGCTTTGTGCCGGCATGCCATCGATCCAGAACTGATCCTCGCGCTGTGGCCCTTCGATTGGCAAGGAAAGTCTTTCCGCCAGTTCGGCAACGGCGCCGGCATGGTCGATGTGGCCATGCGTTACCAGAATTTTTTCAAGAACGATCTTTTTGGCCTCGACGGCGCGCAGGATACGTGGAATATCGCCACCAGGATCAACGACAGCGCCACGCATCGATTTTTCGCACCACAGGAGGCTGCAGTTTTGTTCGAAAGGAGTTACAGGGATAATCTGGTAGTTCATCGTTGGTGCCATGAAATGGAAACAGGCGTGATTATCCTGGAAATTGCTTCTTATATTACCCGGAATAGAAATATGCGGCAGTTATGAACTGAATGATGAAATGTCTGATCAACGATGGCAATGTTACTCAACCAATGAAGGTTCGCAATACAAGAATTTGCTTGATCGGTATTCTGCGCATCAGAACTCGTTGAGGAACTCAAGGCAGGCAATTAAAAATTCATATTTAAATTCGACGATTTTGTGCACCACGCTTTCAATCGGTCGAAAGGTGAGTGGTGACAATAATGGTCACTTCAGCGGTGCAAAGTGCAAGCCGATTCGGCGCCGGAGCATGCATTGACTACGACAAAAAAATTTTCCGACATTGTCGACAAGATTGCCAAACAAATATTATTGCCTGATAGCGTTGAACACTTAACGAACTGTCTGAAAAACAAGCATAGTCAATGCCAGCAATGGCAATAAGTCAGCTTTTTTCGGCAGCCAATTTTCTTGCTGCCCGGGCCAGAGCTTTTCTGGCTTTTTCTGCCTTGATGTGTGCCAAAGCCTGTGCGCGGTTGCAATCCTTGCAATATGAGTGCAAGCCATCTGAACTGCGGGAATTTTTATGAAATTCCAAAGTGCTTTTCACTTGCTTGCACTTTACACAGGTTTTCATTTTCACTTTAACTTCTTCTTTTAACGAAAAATTCTGTTGTTGCACGTCACTTGGCCGATTTTGTTCGACGCCAGATTGTGTTGCTGTCAGTTCGACGCCCTGCTTTGTCGCTGCCGGCAAGCCTGGGTCAGAAATATCAGGGGTGTTTGATTTGACTGCTAAGCCATGAGCGATTTGCGCTGCGGCATTTACCATTTGGGGCAAAGTGGAAATTTCATTGGGGCATACAAGCTGAAAGCTCATTGCTGGCTCCTTCTATGACATATTGGAAAAAAATTGTTTATACCTGCAAGCGCAAGGGAATGTATTGTGCTAGCTGCTTGCACCTGATCGCGACGGGTTGAAAACATACTCACGATTAGATCAGAACTTGTCATTGCTCGAGCTCACTGCCTTCTTGAGTTTGGGAGTGGGGACCGAAACGATCTCCATGCTCATTCAGCTCAATTTGAGTCTTCCTTGTTGTTTGAATAAAAGCTACTTTCTCTGCTGGTCGTAATCAATGAATGGCCTACATTCTGCTTGTTTCAGATTTTGAAGCCAGGAACTAGTTGGCATAATTTCTAGACGCCAATCATTGGGGCGGCAGGATTTCACAGTCTGCTCAAAGTTGCGTTGTTTGTTTAAAGTGCATCAATCTTGAGAATCGTCCTGGTTGAGAATAAGCAAAGACTATGCCGGTCGATAAGTAAAATTTATTCTATCAGTCGCTTAATACGACTGAGTAGCGAGTAAAACTGTGCCAGTGCAGGGATATGTAAAAAAAACTGACACTTTTGGTGCAATTCAGGCGATTGTCTGCTTTTTCGCAACTGCTGAAGCTGGGATAAAGCGTATCCTTGGAGTGTCGCCAGATGAACGAGGGCGACTAGATTGAATCCGTTTATGCTGGAGCAAGGGAAAGATGGCCCGAAAAAGTTCATTTGACCTGACAATTTGCTTGTGGTCTCATGCTTTGTTCTGTAAACACCAGTCGGCGCTCCTTCCTGCCTTTTGTCCGCCAGTGAAGACGGTCAATCGATCTCTGTGTTGACCGAAGTTGTGAATCAGCCATCATTCGGTATTTTTCCCCTATTCCCAGCAGGCCAGCGAACTGGTTCAGTCATGCGCGGTTATTGATACGGTCCAATCGAAAGCAATTAACTTGGATTCTCGTTTGATTGACGAATGCAGTTACCAGAGACGAATCGTAACTGTAACGTTTGACTGGTGTCAATAATTGTGGTGACAGTGCTCAAGAGCCGGTGTTATTGTTTAATATTATGATTTCATGAAATTTTATATTTGTCCAAATCATGGATGAAACTGTAACGGAAATTTTGACCTATACGGCAATCGAGTTGGCTGAGCTGCGATTGCCGGGTTTCCCCGCTTCGAGAAAGAATTGGTATGAACTTGTGGCTCGAGAGCAGTGGCAGGTGGTCGAAAAGCCAGGCAAGGGACCGGGCGGCTTGCGTCGGGAGTACGTTCCGCCACCAGAAGTTCAGGCGATGATCGATGCGGTATTGCGTGGTGAGACACCTCCGGCGCGAGAACGACGCAAACTCGGTAATACCCGGATGGTGCAGACAACACAGACTTTGAAGGAAGTGCGAAGGCCACTTGGCGGGACAGATTCCGCAAAGACTTTCAACCAAGCCAAAAGCCTTCGTTTGCCCGGGGCTATAGACTATCTGCTGTTACAGCGTTGCCTTGTAGCTTGTTCGCTGGCCTACGGTCAAGGTTACGACAGTGCTCCGTTGGCCGAGCAGTTGAAATTTGTTACCGATTTTTATAATGCTTTGATAGCCATGGCTGTGCATATGAAGGGGGGGGTCAGTGCTTTTCAGCAGCTCGAGGTTCCTGCCTTGGTCGAACAGTTACGCCTGCTGTTGCAGATGGCGGTTCTCAGGTCCTGGGAAGAAATCAGTTCACCAGAGAACGCTATTGAAGTTGCTGTGGATAATTGCGATATTTAAGATCGATTGAAGCTGTCCGTTTGTGATGCTCGATTGTTTGTTATTGAATCGTGTGTTTCTGAAGCACGAGAGCATAGGAAGGGACAGAATAGATGTATGGGCAGCCAGGAGATGGTTGCGCGTAGAAAAAATAGGCCATCACATGGATGGCCTAGAGGTTATGTTATTGGTCGGGGCGCCGGGATTCGAACTCGGGACCCCTTGCACCCCATGCAAGTGCGCTACCAGGCTGCGCCACGCCCCGACTAAAAGAGGAATTATAAGGGAAACTGCCCAGCCATTTCAAACCCGCAGCATTTCGGCGATAGCCAGCAAATCTTCGCGCAACAGATCGGGTGAGAGACTGATCGAAGAAGGCTTGCCTTCGTTGGAAATGTCATCGAGACGGTTGCGTGCGCCGCTGATAGTAAAGCCCTGACTATAGAGCAATTCACGAATCCGCCTTACAAGCAGGACTTCATGATGCTGATAGTAGCGGCGATTACCACGTCGTTTTACCGGTTTGAGCTGCGAAAATTCCTGTTCCCAGTAACGTAGAACATGCGGTTTGACGCCACACAATTCGCTGACTTCGCCGATGGTGAAGTAGCGTTTCGCCGGAATGGCGGGCAGCGGTTCGTTGCCGATGTCTTTAGGATTGGCTTCCATCGTAGGCATGCTCCACCTCTGCCTTTAATTTTTGGCTGGCATGAAAGGTCACGACTCGCCGCGCCGTGATCGGAATTTCCTCACCGGTCTTGGGATTGCGGCCCGGCCGTTGCGGTTTGTCGCGCAATTGAAAATTTCCGAAGCCAGAGAGCTTGACGCCATCGCCTCTTTCAAGTGCGTTGCGGATTTCCTCAAAAAAAGCCTCAACCATGTCCTTGGCTTCACGCTTGTTCAGGCCAACTTGTTCGAACAGCAAGTCGGCCAGTTCTGCTTTGGTAAGCGTCATTCCATCCCCTTCAGACGCGAAGTTGCGCCGCAAATGTTTCTTGTAAATACGTCGTAAGCACCTGCATCGCCTTGTCGACGTCGGCTTCGAGCAAGGTTTTTTGAGTATCTTGCATCAGAATTCGGAAGGCAAGGCTTTTCTTGCCCGCTTCGATACCACGACCGGTATAGACATCAAACAAGTTGATTTCACGTACCAGTTCCGGCCGGTGAATTCGCAGACCATCATAAATCGTCTGCAATTCAATCGCTTGCGGGACAACAATTGCCAAATCACGAATGACCGGCGGCTGCCTCGAAACTTCAGCGTAATGCGGCAAGCGCGCTTCGAGCAGGCTGGACAAATCGAGCTCGAAAAGCGATGGCGCCAAGGGCAACTCATATTTTTGCTGCCATTGCGGATGCAGCTCTCCCATGATACCGACGACACACTCATCGACGATGATTTGAGCGCTGCGCCCAGGATGCAGTGCCGGATGTGCAATGCGTTCGAATCGTGCTACTTTCGGCGCCAGCAGTCTTTCGAGGTCACCCTTGAGATCAAAGAAATCGCTGTTAATTGTCGCTGAGGCCCACTGTTCCGGCAAAGCCGGACCATAGGCCAGTGCGGTCAGACGCCAGGGTTGCGCGAAGCCTGGCACAGGTTGACCTCGTTCGTCACGGTAGAAGCAACGTCCGGTTTCGAACAGACGAATGCGCGTTTGGCGTCGTTTCAGATTGGTTGCCACATTCGCGACTAAACCACCGATCAGGGTCGAGCGAAGTACGCTCATTTGACTGGCGATCGGGTTGGCCAGACGAATCATCTGCTGATTATTGGCAAAATCGATTTCCCAGGCTTCCTCCACAAAGGCGAAATTGATTACTTCCTGATAGCCACCGTCGGTCAGTACCTGTCTTAAGCGTGCCAGAGGCCGCTCAGTTTCTGTCCGGGGCAACATGGTCATCAGTCCTTGCGGAATTGGCGCTGGAATGTTTTCGTAACCATGTAGACGAGCGATTTCTTCCACTAAATCTTCTTCGATTTCGATATCGAAGCGATAGGTCGGTGGAGTTACCAGAAAATCGTCTTCGATCTGCGTGAATGATAGCCCGAGGCGGGCCAACAATTCCGTGATGCGTGCCGCAGTGAAAGGTACGCCGAGAATCTTGCTGGCCTGCGAGGTGCGCAAGCGTACTGGCGGGCGTGCGGGTAATGCAGCCATTGACTGACTGACCGGCCCCGCACGTCCACCGCAAATTTCGAGAATCAGTCGGCTGGCACGTTCGAGTGCCCGCCGAGTGCCACCGAAATCGACGCCGCGTTCGAATCGGTGTGCGGCGTCCGATCCGAAGCCATAACGGCGTGCACGTCCGGCGACTGCTTTCGGCGAGAAGAAAGCGGCTTCGAGAAACAGCTCCTGCGTGTCGAGAGTAATCCCGCTATCCTCGCCACCCATGATGCCAGCCAATGCCAGGGGTTTTGTCTTGTCGGCGATCAACAGGGTGTCTTCGCTCAAAGACAGTGTCTGTTCGTCCAACAGGCGGAGTTGTTCACCCGAATGAGCGAAGCGGACGCAAATGTCGCCATCGAGACGGCTATTGTCGAAAGCATGCAGCGGTTGGCCGAGTTCCAGCATGACGTAATTGGTGATGTCCACCAACACCGAAATCGAACGTAAGCCGCTACGTTCGAGACGCTGTCGCATCCAGGACGGCGTCTTGGTGCGGGCATCGACGCCGGTGATGATCCGGCCGCAGTACAGCGGGCAGGCGTCTGGTGCTTCGAGAATGATCCCACGTTGCAAATCGACTGTCGGTTCGACGGTGGCCACCTCGATATAACGGGCGGGAGAACCGGTTAACGCAGCCACTTCTCGGGCTAAGCCTTCGAGCGACAGACAGTCGGCGCGATTCGGCGTCAGTTTGAGCATCAACAGGCGGTCGTCGAGATCGAGATGGCGACGGATGTTTTCGCCGACTGGTGCATCGTCGGTCAGAATCATCAAGCCAGAGGCGTCGTCGGCAATCCCGAGTTCCTTGGCCGAGCAGAGCATGCCGGCGGAAACGACGCCGCGCACTTTGGCCACTTTGATCGTCAATCCACCAGGCAGCCGGGCGCCCGGTCGGGCGCATGGGACTTTCCGACCGGCGGCAGCGTTTGACGCGCCGCAAACGATCTGCGCCGTCTCCCCGTTCCCCAGGTCGACACGACAGACATGCAAACGATCGGCTGCGGGATGTTTGTCGACGGCGAGAATCTCTGCGACGATGACTTGGTCAAAGGCGGGAGCGACGCATTCCTCGCTCTCCACTTCCAGTCCGGCCATGGTCAGCAAGTGTGTGAATTCGCTTCCGACAATCGCCGGGTTGACGAGGCTGCGTAGCCAGGATTCGGAAAATTTCATTGCTGATCGATACTTCGGTAAAAACGTCAGACGAATTGGCGGAGAAAGCGGAGGTCGCCATCGAAGAACAGGCGCAGGTCATTGACGCCATAGCGCAACATCGTCAAGCGATCCGGACCCATGCCGAAAGCAAAACCGAGATACTGTTCGGGATCGATATTGACGTGCCGCAATACATTGGGGTGTACCATGCCGCAGCCAGCAATCTCCAGCCAGCGGCCTTTCAATGGCCCGCTCAGGAAAGCGACGTCGATTTCGGCCGATGGTTCGGTAAATGGGAAGAAGGAGGGACGAAAGCGTACCTGCAGGTCGTCGCTTTCGAAAAAGCGGCGCAGAAAATCGCCAATGACACCTTTGAGGTCGGCAAAGCTGACGTTTTCGCCGATCCATAAACCTTCGACCTGATGGAACATCGGTGAATGCGTGGCATCGGAATCGACGCGATAAACTCGCCCCGGCGCAATGATGCGGATTTCCGGCATCTTTGTCTGACCGGCATGGCGAGCGACATGTGCCTGCATGTAGCGGACCTGGATCGGGCTGGTATGCGTGCGCAGGAGAATTCCCGCCGCGACGCCTCCGGCGACATCCTGCAAATAAAAAGTGTCATGCATCGACCGGGCCGGGTGGTCTTCCGGCGTGTTCAATGCCGTGAAGTTCTGAAAATCGGCTTCGATTTCCGGGCCGTCGGCAACGGTAAAGCCGATCGAGCGGAACAGTTCCTCGATCCGTTCGAGCGTACGCGTTACCGGATGCAGCCCGGCACGTGCCTGTCCGCGTCCGGGCAAAGTCACATCGAGGGCTTCTTCGGCAAGACGGGTTGCCAGGGCCTGGCGACGTATTGTTTCCCGACGATTGTTGAGCGCTGTCTCGATCGTTTCCTTGGCGCGATTGATGGCTGCGCCGACTACTTTCCGTTCGTCCGGCGGCAAATTGCCGAGACTTTTCAGCAGGCCGGTAATCTGACCGCTTTTTCCGAGATAAGCGGCTTTGACTTGTTCAAGGGCATCCGGATCGTCAGTGGTCGCGAACGCGTGCGCAGCGGCCTGGATGAGGGGGTCGAAATTATGCATTTCTCATTGAACAAAAGGGAGGCTCGCGCCTCCCTTTCTTGACAGACGTCATTTTCAGGAATCGAGTTGGGCTTTGGCTTGTCCGGCCAGAGCGGCGAATGCAGGTTTGTCAAAAACGGCCAAATCAGCCAATACCTTGCGGTCGATTTCGATTTGCGCTTTCTTCAGACCGTTCATGAAAGTGCTGTACTTCATGCCCAGTTCCCGCGCCGCGGCGTTGATCCGGGTGATCCATAGGCTGCGGAACTGGCGCTTGCGTTGCCGGCGGTCGCGATATGCGTACTGCCCGGCCTTCATCACCGCCTGCTTGGCGACCCGATAGACATTGTTGCGGCGGCCTCGATAGCCTTTGGCCAGGGCAAGAATTTTTTTGTGGCGCGCGTGTGCGGTGACTCCGCGTTTTACTCGGGGCATCTTCTATCTCCTCAGGCGTATGGCAACATCGAACGGACAATGGCCTTATCGGCGTCATGTACGGCAGTGACGCCGCGTAACTGCCGTTTGGTCTTCGAGTCCTTCTTGGTCAGAATGTGTCGCTTGAACGCGTGTGAGCGCTTGATGCGGCCGCTTGGACTGATTTTGAAGCGTTTCTTCGCTCCGGTCTTGGTTTTCATCTTGGGCATTGACTGCTCCTGTTTATGGCATGTTGTCAGGTGTCTCCCGACGGGAGCGCTTCGGACCCGACAGCACTTCTTTACTGCTCTTGTTGGCCCGTGGGCTTATTTCTTGCGGCTCGGAGTGAGCACCATCACCATCTGGCGCCCCTCCATTTTCGGCATTTGCTCGACGATGGCCAATTCCTGCAAATCATGGCGGATCCTTTCGATCTGCCGCATGCCAATATCTTGATGCGCCATCTCACGCCCGCGAAAACGCAAGGTGACTTTGACCTTGTCGTCTTCTTCCAGAAAGCGCGTCATGTTGCGCAACTTGATCTGATAGTCGTTTTCGTCGGTACCCGGTCGCAATTTGACTTCTTTGACCTGCACCTGCTTTTGTTTCAGCTTCTGCTCGTGCTGGCGTTTTTGCTCCTGGTATTTGAATTTGCCGAAATCGACGATACGACAGACCGGCGGCTGCGCCATCGGGGCAATTTCGACCAGATCGACCCCCGCTTCCTCTGCCAGAGCCAATGCGGCCCGGACATTCATGACTCCCAGCTGTTCACCGTCTATGCCTACCAGACGGACTTCCGGTGCGTTGATTTCTTCGTTAACGCGTTGCGCCTTTTGCAGTGCGATGGCTCGGCTCCTTGTTCCGATAAAAGTTAAACCGTGCCACTACGCGTCTCGATTTCATCAAGTAGTCGCCTGATCAGTGCCGCAACCGGCATCTGTCCCAGGTTCCCTCCGCCGCGTGTTCGCACGGTTACCAGATCGGCTGCCACTTCCTGGTCACCAACGATGATTTGGTAGGGTAGCTTGTTCAAACTATGTTCTCGTATTTTAAAGGTAATTTTTTCGTTGCGCAAATCGGCTTCGACACGCAGGCCCGCTGCCCGCAAAGCGGCGGCTATTTCGCCAGCGTAATGTTCCTGTTTCTCGGAGATATTGATCACCACCGCCTGAATCGGTGCCAGCCACAAGGGCATCGCACCTGCATGGTTTTCGATCAGGATACCGATGAAGCGTTCGAGAGAACCAAGAATTGCCCGGTGCAGCATCACTGGCGTATGCCGGCTGTTGTCTTCGCCGACGTATTCGGCACCCAGACGCAGCGGCATCGAGAAATCGACCTGCACTGTCCCGCATTGCCAGGAGCGACCAATGGCGTCTTTGACGTGAAACTCGATTTTCGGACCATAAAAAGCGCCTTCGCCCGGTAACTCGTCCCACGAGAGATTGGCAAGCTTCAGGGCTGCACGCAACGCGTGTTCCGCCTTATCCCAAACGGCGTCCGAACCAACCCGTTTTTCCGGGCGCAGCGCCAATTTGATGGCGATGTCCCGAAAACCGAAATCGTCATAGACCTTGCGTACCAGAGCGTTAAAAGCGCTGACTTCCGACTGGATCTGATCTTCGGTGCAGAAGATGTGACCATCGTCCTGGGTGAAGCCGCGGATACGCATGATACCGTGCAGGGCACCGGAGGGTTCGTTGCGGTGACAGGAACCGAACTCACCGTAGCGCAGCGGCAGATCACGGTAACTGCGCAGTCCGGTGTTGAATATCTGAACGTGCCCGGGACAGTTCATCGGTTTGATCGCGTAGTCGTGCTTTTCCGACTCGGTGGTGAACATGTTGTCCTTGTAGTTTTCCCAGTGTCCCGACTTTTCCCACAGCGAGCGATCGAGGATCTGTGGGCACTTGACCTCCTGGTAGCCGTTCTGCTGATAGACGCGGCGCATGTATTGCTCGATTTCCTGCCAGATCGACCATCCTTTGGCATGCCAGAAAACCATGCCGGGTGCCTCGTCCTGCAGATGAAAGAGATCAAGTTGTCGGCCAAGCTTGCGGTGATCGCGCTTCTTGGCTTCTTCCAGCATCTCCAGATGAGCGTCCTGATCCTCCTTGTGCACCCAGGCGGTGGCGTGAATGCGTTGAAGTTGCT
>CAYRXO010000083.1:0-14528 GCA_964428215.1 uncultured Candidatus Accumulibacter sp.
ATTTCAAACCCCGAGATCTTTCATCGAAAACCGGATGATCAGACGGGATGTGACACCTGCTCGGACTTGGTGGTTTGGGTCTGATGCGGCGGCGCATGCTGACCGCGCCATCCCAGGATTGTAGAGGGCGGTAAGAACCGAACCGCCCCACTCCTCGCGCGCTGGCGACGTATCGCCGTAGCCGGACGGCTGCTGGTTCATGCGGTCGTGGAGCGCGCCATTCATCGCGTCGGCAGCCGGCAGACGAGCATCACGTTGGCGAACGGCTTGCCTTCGCTCATCGGCACCGGCGCGACCTGGAATCTGAGTGCCTCGAGCGCAGCGATCCATTCGGCGAGCGTCCGCCCGTACAGCCGCGGCAGACGATGGCCGCGGGCGAAGATCACCGCCTGATCGAGGGCGATGCACAGCCGGTACGGCAGTCCGGCGGCCGCGTCGCCGACGCGCGTCAGGAACAGGCCACCCGGCGGCAGCGCTTGCCGGGCGGCGCAGGACGTCGTTTTGCTGCGCGTGGTCGACGTAATGCAGCGCGTCGAGAATGGTCGCCACATCGACCGAGCCGAAATCGACGGCGCACATGTCGCCCTGACGCAGGTCGACCAGCGGCTGCCCGGCAAAGGCGCGCGCGGCGCGCGGCACGTCGTGCGACATCAGTTCGTAACCGCGCAAACTGAGCGGCTGCGCCGGCGGTAGCCGGCCAGCCAATCTCCCCGTTCGTAAAGCCGGCGCGCGGCGAGCAGCCAGGCGAACAGGCTGCCCTGCCCGCACAACCGAGGTCGAGAAAGTGCCCGCTGGCCGGGAAAATGCCGCGCCGTAGCAACTCGCGAAAGATGCAGTCGCTGCTGAGTTTGCCGCGCGCATAGTGGTAGGGAAAGCGCCCGGCGGCACGGAGCGACCGGCCGGCCTCGGCGAGCAGGCGTTTGCGGAAGGCGGCGTTCATGCCACCGCCGCCGCCAGCGTCACCGGCCGCAGATCCTCGTCGCGCAGGGTCTGCAGCAGGCGCGGCAGGACTTCGACGATCACCGCCACGTCGCGCGGCGTGCGCGCGGCGTAGCCGTCGTGCATCAGCAGGATGTCGCCGGCGGCGAGTTGCTGCCGCAGGCGCCGATAGACGCGCTGCGGGTCGCCGAGCAGGCTGTCGAGCGAGCGGTGCGTCCACGAGGCCAGGCGCAGGCCGAGTTTGCGCAGCACCGGGTCGAGCAGCGGATTGCGCAGGCCAGCGGTCGGGCGGAAGAACTGCGGCGGCTGACCGGTGATGTCGGCGAGCGTCGCCTGCGCGGCGGCGATGTCGGCGCGGATACGGCGCGGACCGAAGGTGGCAAAGGCCCAGGAATGCGAGTCGCCGTGGTTTTCGACACGGTGCCCGCGGGCGACGATTTCGCGGCACAGCGCCGGCGACTGGCGCGCGCGGCGGCCAATGCAGAAAAATGTGGCGCGCGCGTCGGCGGCGTCGAGCAGATCGAGGACGCGCGGCGTCACTTCCGGGTCCGGTCCGTCGTCGATGGTCAGCGCGACTTCGCGCCGTTGCCGGGCGCTCTCCGGCAGCCGGTTGAGATTGGCGCCGAGCAGCGTGCTGCGCGGCAGCATGCCGGCGACGCCGAGCAGCAGGTGGTTGGCACCGACCGCTCCGAGCGCCAGCGGCCATTCCGCCGGCGCCGCCATGACACCGACGACGGCAGCGGCGTGCGTCGCCAGCGACAGGTGCACGGTATGACGGGGATTCCAGACAAAAGACATCGGTATCAAGCAGCGAAGAGCGGGCTGAGCAGGAAATTCTGCCACGATTGACGCCAGACCGGCCAATCGTGGCCACCGTCGAGCACCTGCCGCTCGGCCGCGGGGAAACAGGCCGCCATGCGCGCCATGCCGTCGGCAAAACGGTCGGCGCGGCCGTAGGCGATGAACACCGGCAACGCGGCTGGCGGATCGCGCAACCAGTGCCAGACGCGGAATCCGGGGTCGCGCCGTTGCTCGGCCGTCGGCTGCCAGCGCGCCAGTCCGCCGGCGTCGGCGATGCACCTGGCGGTCAGGCGGCTGCCGGGATACGGCGACAGCAGGCACAGGCCGTCGACTTCGCCGGGGTGATCGGCACACTGGCAGAGCGCCAGCAGGCCGCCGAGCGAGATGCCGGCCAGCCAGATGCGGCGGTAGCCGCGCTGGCGCGCCGGCGTCAGGATCTCTGCGCGCAGGCGCGACAGGGCGGTGGCGTTGGCGATGCTCGCCAGGTCGAAATCGGCCGCCAGCAGATCCGGCGCCGGATGGCACTGCGCGGCCAGCGCGAGGAAACCGTGGGCGGCGAAATCGCCGGGCGCGATGTAGGCGCCAGGCAAAAGGACGATCAGCGTCGCTGCGGCGGACGCAGGTTCATCCATCGCCGCGTTTCCGCTGGGCGAAAGCGGCGGCGCAAAGCAGCGCCAGCAACGCGCCGGGGCCAACGGTGACGCCGAGCGCGCGCAGCACCGGCACCTGCGACAGGGCCAGCGTGCCGAAGCCGATCGCCGTGCACGTGCAGGCGACGAGCAGCGAGGCGATGGTGCGCGGCTCGTCGGTCAACGGGCCGCGCAGGCGGTCGAAAAACAGCGTGTAGTTCGAGCCGACGGCGACGATCAGCAGCATGCCGACCAGATGCAGCAGTTGCAGACGCACGCCGGCGAGATGCAGTCCGGCGACGACGAACAGCACCGCCAGCAAGAGCGGCGTCAGCACGGCGAGGACGCGGCGCGGCGAGCGCAAGGCCAGAGCCAGCAGGACGACGATCGCCAGCAGCCCGGCGAGCGACAGCCACAGCGCTTCGTGCAGATAGCCGCGGTAGAGTTGATCGACTTCCGCTTTCATGTCCACCAGCAGCGCGCCCGAAGCGGCCAGCGCGCTGCGCAGCGCGGCGCCGTCGATTTCGCCTTCCGCGCCGTCCGGCGCTCGCAAGGGCAGCAGCGCGCTCCAGCCGCCGGCCCGTTCGAAAAGCAGGCCGTCGACGGCCAGCGCCAGACTGGTGCCGGCCAGCGACGCGGCATCGATCGGCGGCGCGCGGCGCGCGGCGTCGATTTCGCGCACGAAGGGCTCGAGCTTGTCGGCAGATAAAGGTAGATCGCGCAAGGCAGCCGGCAGGCGGGTACGCAGTTCCGCCGCCGTCGGCAGGCTGGCCAGTCGCGCCGCCTGCGTCGCGGCGCTCGGTAGAAAGCGCGCCGGCGAGTCGTAGCCACCGATGACGCCGGCCTGCTGCAGGCGGTCGAGCGTGACGCCGACGCGCTCGGCGCCCTGCAGCGCCTGCTCGCGGTCGGCAGCGTCGATCACCAGCAGCCAGCGGCTGCCGCCGGCGCCGAGGTCGGCGCGCAACGCGAGGTCGGCGGCCACGTCTTCGGCGCGCGCGCTGCTCAGCGCCGACAGTTCGCTGCTCCATAGCGTGTCGCGACCGGCGATGAGCAACGCCGCCGCGCCGCTGGCCAGCAGCAGCAGCGGCACGCGCACGGCCGCCAGACGCTGCAGGCCGTGCGCGCAAGTCGTACCGAGCGCGCGCAGGTCGCGCGGCGGCGTTGCCGGCAGCCAGGCCGGCAAGGCGTAGCGGGTGACCAGCGCGGCGACCAGCAGACCGCTGAGCGAGTAGAGGCCGAGTTGCGCCAGGCCGGGGAATCCCGAGAAAAGCAGTACGGCGAAACCGCACACCGAGGTCATGACGCCAAGACGGATCGTCGGCCAGAAGGCGCGCCGCCAGTCGTCGGCATGCGCGCGGTCGGCCTGCACGAAGTAATAGATCGAATAATCGACCGCTTCGCCGATCAACGCCGAACCGAAACCGACGGTGATGCCGAAGACGCCGCCATGCACCAGGCTGACGGCAACGACGCCGGCCAGAGCGCCGCTGAGCACCGGCAGCATGCCGACAATGGTCAGCCTGAACGAGCGATAAACGAAGAGCAGCAGGCAGACGATGGCCAGCGTGCTGATCGACGACAGGCGCGTCACTTCGCTCTTGATCGTGTCGCGCGCATGCACGGCGAAGACGCCGGGGCCGCCGATCTGCAGCGCGGCGTCGTCGGCGCCGACGGCGCGGCGCGACTGGGCAAACGCCTGTTCGATGGCCACCAGCGCCGCCGCCTGACCGTCGGTGTCGGTACCCGCGGCGGTGGTCTGCGCCAGCAGGATGGTGCGTTCGCCGTCGCGCGACACCCAGACGCCGTGCCGGCTGTTCGGCTGGCGGCCGCCGTCGAGTCCGCGCAACAGGCCGAGCAGTTCGCCGGTCGGGTCGCGGGTGAACATCGGTTTCAGCAGCAGGCCGACTGGTGAAGCGAGCAGATCGACGCTGTCGGTGATCGCCGCCTGCAGTCCGTCGACCGTGAAGCGTTCGCCACGCACCGCCGGGCTGAGCTGATAGCGGTGCTGAAAGAGAAACTCGCGGTCGACGTCGAGACTGTGCGCTTCGCCGTTGCGCAGTGCGGCGAAATGGCCGCTGGTGGCGAGCCGCGTCAGCAGATCGCGTGACAGCGCCGCCCGCCGTTCTGCATCGGCACCGCCGATGGCGATCATCAGCAGCCGGTTCACGGCGCCGTCCTTCAACTGATCGACCAGCACGCGCTGTTCGGCGCTCGGCTTGGCGGGCAAAAAGAACGACATGTCGGTGACGAAACGGCTGTGCCAGGCGACAGCGAGGCCGGCGAGCATCGCCAGCAACCACAGCAGGAAGGTGCGCCGCGCCGCCGGGCTCACTTTTCGGCGAGCGGCTGTAGGGTGAGCAGCGAACGGTCGCCGTCGGCCTGCAGGGTGTCGATGCTCAGGATGCGATTGCGCTGGCCCTTGATGGTGATGCGCTGCACCAGCGCGGCGACCGCCTGTTCGTTGGGCAGCAGGGTCAGTGCCCATTGTTCGCGCTCGCCGGCCAGATGCAGCCCATAATGCTTTTCGAGCGTCGCCCGGTCACCGGTCAGCGCGGCGCGCACGCTGGCGACGAAAGCCTGCGCCAGCGGCTGACTGGCGATATCGACGCTCGTCTGCTGTTTGCCGCGTTCGACGGTCAGCCTGTCCTTCTCCAGACGCACGCTTTCGGCGCGCGGTTTTTCGGTGCGCTTTTCGAGGCGATCCGGGGCGACGAAACTCATTTCGCCGCTGGCGACCAGCGGTTTGTCGAGCACCGCCAGATAGCGTGTTTCGACGAAGCGCGCGCGGCCGCTCCTGGTCTGCGCCAACGTGTCCATCAGTTGCGTCAGATCCCAGGCGGCAAAAGCCGGCAGCGACGCCGGCAGAACGAGCAGAGCAAGGAAAAAGCGGGTCAGCGTACGGCGAATCATCGTTCGGGATGCCAGAAATCGAAAAAATTGAACCAGTTGTACGGCGCCTGCCGGCAGTGATCTTCCAGGCGCGCGACGTAGAGCGCTTGCGCCTCGCGCATCGCCTGTTGGCGCTCGCCGGGGCCGACGCGCGAGAAATCGACCAGCGGCTCGAAGTGTACGCGATATCGGTTGCCGCCGAGATACAGTCCGCTCATGAACAGCACCGGCCGGCGCAACATCGCCGCCAACCGGAACGGGCCGCTGGGAAACGGCGCCGCTTCGCCGAGAAACGGCAGTGACACCGTCGCCTCATTGTTCAATCCGCGATCGGCGAGGATGCCGACCAGATAGCCTTGCGACAGCTTTTCCTGCACTTCGAGCATCGAATCGATGCGCCCGAGAGCGATGATGTCCTGCCGTGCCTGCGGATTGATCGCTTCAAGGGTCGCGTTGAGCTTGCGCGCATTCTCCTCGTACATCAGCATCGCCACTTTCAGCCCGGCCATGCCGCGGCCGATGGCGCGCATCACTTCGAAACTGCCGAGGTGACAGCCCAGCAGCAGCGCGCCGCCGCCTTCTGCCAGCGCAGCATGCACCGCGTCGGCACCTTCGATGTGGATGTCGAACAGTTCGAAGCGATCATTGAGCAGATAGACCCGGTCGTGAATCGTGCTGGCGAACGACAGCACATGGCGATAACCGTCACGCCAGGTCGGCAGACGCCCGAGGACTCGCGCCAGATAATCGCGGCCGGCACGGCGTGCCGCCGGCGAAAACAAGGTGAAGTAGAGCGCGATGACGTAAAGCAGTGAGCGGCCGACACGCCGCCCAAGGTAGAGTGAAATCCAGACCATCAGGCACAAGAGCGCCCGGTTGCTGCGCTCCGGCCGGCCCATCCAGGCGGCGGCCGGCGGCTTCTCGCCGCTCATGACGTCGCTTGCAAGCGGCCGCTGGCCACCTCGACGCCATCGACGCGGGCGGTGAACGTCCAGGCACCGTGACTCTCGCGCAACTGGTAATGCACCTTTTCATCGGGCGCCACCGGCCGGAAGAATTTGGCCTGCGCGATCTGCCAGCGTCGGGCGCCGCCGCCCAGGCACGTTTCGGCGTACAGGATCGCCTGATCGAGCAGCAGCACGCCGGGAACGATCGGCCGGACGGGGAAATGGCCGGCGAAAAAGGCGGCGTCGGCGGGAAAGCGGCAGACGAATTCAGCCGCGGACATGACGATCCTTGCGCAAGCGCTCGTACAGCGCCTGCAAGGCCGCGCGTGGCAGCTTGCTGCTCGCGCTGCGCGGCAGCGCATCGACCAGAAACAGCGGTCGCGGCAAAAAAACGGCGTCGATCTGCTGACGCAAGGCGGCGAGCAGTTGCCGCCGGTCGATTCCCGGCGCGACGACGAACGCACACAGGCGGACGATCGCCGTGTCGCTCTCCGCCGGCTGGTAAAACGTGCCGTCGACCACCCCGGGGATGCTCAGCAGCCGATGGTTGAGATACGCCAGCGAACTGCGTTTGCCGGCGATGCCGATCTGGTCGGCATGTCGGGTGCCGAGCAGAAAACGACCGTCGGGCAGCAGTTCGAGGTGATCGTTCAACACCACTTGCCCGTGCACGTGGCCGCCGGCGGCGACGACGCGTTCACCGTCGGCGCGCAGGGTGACGCCGTCGAGCAATAGCCACGCCGGATCGGCCGTCGGCTGGCGCGAGGCGAGTTGACCAGTTTCGGTGCAGCCGTAGATTTCATGCACCGATGCGGCGAATCGTCGTTCGGCGTCGGCCGCCAGCTCGCGAGACAGCGGCGCCGTCGCCGACAGCAAGCGGTCGACGGTCGGCAGTTCGATGTCGGCAGCAAGCAGCGTGCGCAGATGGAACGGCGTCGTGACCAGCAGCCGCGGGCGCGGCACGGCGTTCAGCGCTGTGACGATGTCCTGCGGATAAAACGGCTTGCCGGACCAGAACGGGGCGTTGCCGTGCATCGCCAGCAACACCGTCGACTCGAAACCGTACATGTGCTGCGGCGGCACGGTGCCGACGACGGCATGCCGCGGCCCGTCGAGCAGGCCGAGGTGGCGCGTTTCGGCGCGACCGTTGATCACCAGCGAACCCCAGGTTTTGCCGTACGGCAGCGGCTGGCCGGTCGATCCGGAAGTGAAGACGATGATCGCCAGCTGCTCGGCGGGAAGCAGCGGGATCGTCGTAACGGCCGGCCCGCAGCCGGCCAGGTCGGGAATGTCGTAGCGCGGCAGTTCGCCGGTGGCGAATTCGCCGTCGCACAGACAGAACACGTCGGCATGGTCGCGCTGAATCTGGCGCAGGGTTTCCGCCGATTGCGACGACGGCTGCAGGCTGACCCGGCCGGTGAGCAAACCGGCGGCGAGTCCGAGCGCGAAGCGGTAACGATCCCGGCACAGGTTGAGGAAATACCCGCCGGCCGGCAGGCGGGCGGCCAGTTCGCCCGCCTCGGCGAGAAAGGTGCGCACGTCGACCGGCCCGCGAGGGGTATAAGCAAACAACGCATCGACAGAGCGGTGCCCGAGCAGCGGAACGTGCGTCATCGGCGTCCGGAAAAGAGGAATCCGTCGCGTACGGCGGTGCGATAGGCGCGCACGCTATCGGCAATGCCCACCCGTTCGGCGGGTGGCAAAGCAAACTGGCGCACGAGGTATTCGGCGGCGAACATGGTGAACAACAGCGGCACACTGAGAACATTGGCAAAGAACGACCAGATCACCGGCGGAGCGAAGAAAAAGAGTGCGCTCGAGACAGCAGCGACGAGCAGAAAATACGCCGTCCAGGCGATGGTCACCCGCCGGGTATAGCGCAACTGCACGCTCGAGAGGACGCCCTCGTGCGCCAGACGGGCCATCTGCGTCACCAGCGAGTCGCCGGACCGGAACAGCGTGCGTCCGAAGAGCAGCGCCAGCACGAGATGGATAGCCAGATGCTGCAGATAATAGAGCAGCGCAACGTTATGCCGCAGATCGGGCCAGAAGCCGGCCAGGAGACCGCCAAAGGTCAAAGTGCCGACGATGACCCGCGCCGGATGCAGGATGCGCCAGAACAGCGGCAACAGCGACAGCGACGAGACGACGGCGACGATGACCGCCAGGTCCGATCCGCTGCTTTGCGAACTCGCGTCATGCGCCAGCAGCGCCCAGACCACCACGAGCGCGGCGACGCCGAGCAGGCGCACTACATTGCGCACCGTCGGCACTCAGATCGTCCGCTGGGCGGCGATATGTGTCGCCAGGCTCTGCAGCGACTTGAAGATGCGCACGTTATCTTCGTTGTCGGAACGCAACTGGAATCCGTAGCGTTTTGAGACCACCAGCGCGACTTCGAGGATATCGATCGAATCGAGTCCCAGCCCTTCGCCGAACAGTGGTTCGTCAGGGGCGATTTCCGCGGGGCCGAGGTCGAGATTGAGCGCCGAGACCAACAATTCAGCGACTTCCTGCAGCAGGGTCGCATCGGCTTGCGGGGCATTTTCCTGAGACATGGCATGGGTTCCGGTTAAAGTGCATTCATTGTCCGCCGGCATGGAAAACGAGCACGGCGTTGCTGCCGCCAAAGGCGAAGGAATTGGATAGAGCGGCGCGCAAGCGCTGACCACTGCGCGCCCGGGTAACGTGATCGACGCCGGCGCATTCGGGATCGATGCTGCGCAGATGCGCCGTCGGAGGAATCGCTCGTTCGCGCAGTGCGAGCACGGTGATCAGCGCTTCGAGTGCGCCGGCGGCGCCGAGCAGATGACCGTGCGCGGCCTTGGTCGCGCTGACCGGCAGGCGAGCGGCTCGTTCGCCGAACACCGCCTGCAAGGCCTGACATTCGATCGGGTCGCCTTCGGCCGTCGCCGTACCGTGCGCATTGACATAGTCGACCTCGTCGGGCGACAAGCCGGCGTCGGCCAGCGCCAGACGCAGCGCGCGCACCTGCCCGTCGCGATTCGGCCGCACCAGATGATCGTGGTCGCAACTGCTGCCGTAGCCGATCATTTCAGCGTGAATGCGCGCGCCACGCGAGCGCGCGTGCTGCCAGTTTTCCAGCACCAGCGCCGCGCCGCCTTCACCGAGCACCAGCCCATCGCGATCGGCGCCGAAGGGCCGACAGGCGCCTGCCGCCGTCTCTTCGTCGGCGTGCGCCAGCACACGCAAGGCTTCCCAGGCGCGCAACACGCTGTACGCTTGCGGCGCCTCGGAACCGCCGGCGATCATCAGCGTGCTCTCGCCGCTACGCACGCGCCGGAACGCCTCGCCAATGGCCAGCGCCGACGAGGCGCAGGCCACCGAGTGACAGATGCTCGGCCCACCGAGGCCCAACTGGATCGAGATGTGAGCATTGGCGGCGTTGTTCATTCCCAACACCACCGATAAAGGCGACAGCCGCTGGCGTCCGTTCTGCCACAGATCGCGGTAGCTCTTGTCGAGCGTCAGCACGCCGCCGAGTGCCGTGCCCCAGATCACACCCCAATGCTCGCGGCTCTCGTCGCTCGCCGCTATCGACCAGCCGGCATCTCGCCAGGCAGCGAGCGCGGCAGCGAGTCCGATTTGCGCAAAACGATCGACGGTCGACAACAACATCTTGTCGAAGTGCGTCTGCGGATCGAATGTCGGCAAGCCGGCAAAAGGGATCGCCATCGGTCGCGGCACGTCGTCGGTTCGTAAAAAACCGATCGCCGAATCACCGGCCAGGAGGTGGTGGAAAAAATCGTCCGCATCGCCACCGAAGGGACTGACCAGTCCCATCCCGGTGACGGCAACGCGATGGGCGTTCATCGGTTTCAGTTGGATTGCGCGTTGCGCAAACCATCCATCAGCTTGGCCATTTCGCCGACGGTCCGTGGCGGTGGCAAACCCTTGCTCAAAACGATACCGAAACGTTCTTCGAAGTCGAACATCAGTTCGAGAATCAGCAACGAATCGACCCCGACCGCGTCGAGCATCGTTTCAGGAACGATCTTCTCAGCCGCCACGCCGAGACGGTCACACAAAAATTCGCGAATCAGGAAAAGAGAGTCCATAGGCGCAGGATTCTAGCCGACTGCTTTCTGTTCCACCAGTTGGACGGGCAATCCTCACAATTCAGTTTTTTCGCATATTTTCTACGCACTTTTCCGGCCGCGGCGTTTGCCGATTCCTCCGCCGATCGTCGGCGGGGTGAAGAAACGTACACACGAATCAGGCACCGGCTGGCATTGGAGCGCGCCCCGGAGCTGTCCTGACACGCGGCTCGCCAGGATTTCGGCGCCCGCACCGTCTTCGTCGATTCACCGGCTCGCCCCATGGGTGAACAAGGCTTTCAATTTTTACCGCGTTCAAAATAGCACGCACGCCAGAAGTGGCTTATCGACCAATTCCGTTGACAGGCTTCGGTTCGCTCACTAGAATCCTTGGTTTTTGGGGGTTGGTAGCTCAGTCGGTAGAGCAGTGGACTTTTAATCCATTGGTCGCGAGTTCGAGTCTCGCCCGACCCACCAATGAATTTGCAAGCTTTCATCTGGCTGCCGCCCGGGTGCACGTCGTTTTTATTTTGGCCGCCTCTGATGGCTTGTTTCTTCCGAGGGCCCGGTTGTTCGCCCAAGTCCGGCGTAGCCCCCTGAAATCGTCATCCGGATTCCGCTCTTGCCGTGAAGTTTCATCCGGTGTGGAGTGGATTGTTATTCATGATTCTGCAGCACTTGAAATTGGGAAGAGTCAATGCCAGCTATTCGCGTTAAGGAAAACGAGCCGTTCGAAGTCGCCATTCGCCGCTTCAAACGTACTGTCGAGAAAACCGGCTTGTTGACCGAGTTGCGCGCCCGTGAGTTCTACGAAAAGCCAACAGCCGAGCGCAAACGCAAACTGGCAGCCGCGGTCAAGCGTCATCACAAGCGGATGCGCAGCCAGACTCTGCCACCCAAGCTGTACTGATCCTCCCGATTGCCCGCTTTTTCATAGCCGCCTGTTGTAGAGCAGGCGGCTATTGCTGTTTCGGGCCTTTGCATGGACATCGTATTCCTCCCGCCATGTGATGCCGGCAGACCGAGAAGAAAGGAGCGCAAGACAATGTCTCTCAAACAGCGGATCAACGAAGATCTCAAGTCAGCGATGCGCGCCCGCGATGCGCAACGGCTGGGGGCGATTCGCCTGCTGCTGGCCGAGATCAAGCAAAAGGAGATCGACGGCCGCTGCCAGCTCGATGAAGAGGACGTGCTGCGGGTGATCGACAAGATGCTCAAGCAGCGTCGCGACTCGATCGCCCAATTCGCAGCCGCTGGCCGCGACGATCTGGTGGCTGCCGAAAGTTTCGAAGCCGAATTGCTGACCGCTTATCTGCCGGCGGCGCTGTCCGCTGCTGAAATCGATGTCGCCATCGACCAGGCCATCGCTTCGACCGGCGCTGCCGGCGTGGGCGGGATGGGCAAGGTGATGACGGCGTTAAAAAGCGCATTGACGGGACGCGCCGACATGGCAGAAGTGTCACGCCGGGTAAAAAGCCGTCTCGCCGGCTCCTGATTCTCTTCTGACTCCGGCGGTCAGCGCCCGAAGGGACACCACGCGCTGATCACGATATATCAGCCAACTTGAAAGTCGCCTGACGACTCGACGACTTTTCCCGGCCTCCCGGGGAAGCGAGTCAGGGCCAGGGGACGGACAGTTTTTCATTCTTTGGCGTGGCAGGAATAAAGCCATGTCCGCCAGACACCCCCGGTGCTCAGGATGATTCCAGACTCTTTCATCCAGGGTTTATTACAGCGGGTCGACATCGTCGATCTGATCGATGGCCATGTGCCATTGAAAAAGGCGGGGGGCAATTTTGTCGCCTGCTGTCCCTTTCACAGCGAAAAAACGCCTTCTTTTACCGTCAGTCCCGGCAAGCAGTTCTACCACTGCTTCGGCTGTGGTGCACACGGCACGGCGATCGGTTTCCTGATGGAATACGCCGGTCTCGGTTTTGTCGATGCGGTCAGTGATTTGGCGCAACGCGCGGGACTGAGCGTTCCGGAGGAAGCCGGTCAGCTGGCGCCGTCTGCAACGCGAACGCCTGTCCGCGAGCTGACCGCTCTGATGGCGAGGGCAGCGAAATTCTATGCCCTGCAGCTGAAAGCTTCGCCTGACGCCGTTGCGTATCTCAAGAATCGCGGACTGAGCGGCGAGATTGCCCGCCAGTACGGCGTCGGCTATGCCCCGGCCGGGACGCAGAATCTGGCGTCGCTCTTCGAAGACTATGCGCATCCCGACCTGCAATTGGCCGGGCTGGTCGTGAAAAACGAGAAAGGCCGGCTGTACGACCGCTTTCGTGAACGGGTGATGTTTCCCATTCTCAACCAGAAAAGTGAAGTCATTGCCTTCGGTGGCCGTCTGCTCGGCCCGGGCGAGCCCAAGTATCTGAATTCACCGGAGACGCCGCTGTTCGCAAAAGGACAGGAGCTGTTCGGTTTCGTTCAGGCGCGCGCGTCCATCCGGCAACAGGAACGGGTGATTGTCGTTGAAGGCTATATGGACGTGCTGGCATTGGCGCAACACGGCATTGCCAACGTCGTGGCGACGCTCGGAACGTCGACGACGACGGCGCACGTGCGGCAATTGCTCCGCCAGAGCGAGCAGCTGCTGTTTTGTTTCGATGGCGATGCGGCCGGCCGCAAAGCGGCTTGGCGCGCACTGGAAAACTGTCTGGAAATGCTGCCGGAACAGAAGGCGGTCAGCTTCGTCTTTTTGCCGGACGGCGACGATCCAGACAGCTTTGTCCGCCGTGCCGGGCAACAGGCTGTGCAGCGTTTGATCGCCGAGGCCGTACCGTTGTCCGATTTCATGTTGCGCAAACTGGTCGGTCATTGTGACCTGACCAACGCCGAGGGACGAGCTAAACTGATTGCAGATGCTAGGCCGTTGTTGGGTCGATTGCAATCGGCCCCGCTCCGCTTGCAACTGGTCAAACAATTGGCCGCGGTCAGCGGATTTTCGCCCGCTGAAGTCGAGCGTCTGTGCAATTTGCGACCCGTCGTCGGACAAGCGCCGTCCCGGGCACCTCGGCCGGCGCCGCCATCAATATGTCGCCGCTTGTTGCCCCTGGTCCTGCAGAAGCCTGCGCTGGCTGCCGCTTTGCCACTCGATCTGCTGTCGGGCACGGCGTTCGATACGCAGGCGCTACGCCAGTTGTGCGAAACGATCAACGCCGCCGGCGAGGCGATACCGGCCTATCCGGCACTGCTGGAAAAACTGCGTGGCGCTGAATTTGAAAGTATTTTGCAGTCGGCAGCGGTTGAACTATTGGAACAGCCTTTTGCCGAAGAGGCGATTGACGAGGAGTTTTCCGGCGCGCTCCGCCAACTGCGCGACGGCGAAAGCAGGCGTGCGCTGGATCGCTTGCAGGAGAAGGTACGTCGACTCGGCGTCGGCGGTCTGTCAGACGAAGAAAAGCAACAGTACTTGCGGGCAATCAGCGGACGTGCTGGCACGTTGAACACCTCCGCTGACAAGCGCAAGGCGTGATAAAATAAGCGGTTTTTCCACTATAACGCTATCCGGGAACAGGTCATGGCAAGGGAAAAAGTGACAACGGCCAAGACGGCGAAAGCCAAGGCTACAGCAGAGATGCTGGCACAAGCCGGAACGCAACCGGCACCGGTTGATGACGAGACGCGCAGGATGCGTCTCAAGACGCTGATTAAGCTTGGAAAGGAACGCGGGTTCCTGACCTACGCCGAAATCAACGACCACCTGCCCGATGACGTCGTCGATGCCGAGCAGATCGAAAGCATCATCAGCACCTTCAACGACATGGGCATCCAGGTCTATGACGAGGCGCCCGACGCCGAAACGCTGCTGATGTCCGACGCGACCCCGGCGGCCGGCGCCGACGATGCCGACGTCGAGGAGCAGGCCGAGCAGGCGTTATCGACGGTCGACTCCGAGTTCGGTCGCACCACCGATCCGGTGCGCATGTACATGCGTGAAATGGGCTCGGTCGAATTGCTCACCCGCGAGGGCGAAATCGAAATCGCCAAGCGCATTGAAGACGGTCTCAAGCACATGATCCAGGCCATTTCGGCCTGCCCGACGACCATCGCCGAAATCGTCAATTGCGCGGACAAGATCGCCAGCGATGAAATGCGCATCGACGAGTTGATCGACGGTCTGATCGATCCGGCGACCGAGGGCACGCTGGAAGAACTGGCCGAGGAACTGCCGGTGACGGACGACGAGGAGGCAGATGAGGAGGAGTCGGAAGCCGTCGAAGGCGCGGCCGCCGCGGCGACCTTGCTCAAGCTGAAAACGGAAGGCC
>CAYRXO010000084.1:0-10809 GCA_964428215.1 uncultured Candidatus Accumulibacter sp.
GCCGATGAGACGGGCGTACTTGCTCTGGGGAGGAATACACCGGAGGCCAGCCGCAGATTGTCGGATCGCCAGGGGCATTCGGCGGCGCTCCGTCCGGGCGGATCACTACGCCAACTTCGGAAATTACCGCACTGAGCGGAATCAACCTGCTGACGGTCGGGGCGAACGGATCGATCATGCTGTTCCCGCGATTCAACGGTGACTCGTCTTCGACGAAAACCTACCGCATAAAGGCGGGGGGATCGCTGATCGCATCGGAATCAGACTCAACCGGGCAGGACTGTGAGCGCGGTATTGTCGTCCGCAACAGGGGGGTGACAGGCAAGCAGACCGGAAGTCATCAGAACGCTGGCATTGGCCAAGTGGAGTCATCACTCAGCGGGGATTTTCTGAATGTCAATCTGTCAGGTACTCCCGCGCTGACCGCGACCATGCAGATGAGCGCGAACACCGGCTGCGCAGTCCTGCTCGGCCTAATTGTTGACCAGAGGTATGGAGCATGACGACGACCTATCCAAACACCGCAGCAGGCTATGCGCAGGCGGTTGCCGACCATGGCGAAGCAAATTTGCTGGTCGATCCCTTCGCGCACACGATTACCGTCAAGCCGGCTGAGGCTGCGCCGGCAGATCGCTACGTCACGGCAGAACAGTTCCGCGACCGATTCACCGGAGCTGAGCTGGCGGCAATACTGGCGGCGCAGCAGACTGACGCGCAAATCGCGCAGTTTCTCTATCTCGTTGCGACTGCAACCGGCCCGTTCTCGCTCGATGACCCTCGCGTTGTCGCCGGATTGCCGTACCTCGTCAGTAAGGGCCTGATCGCGTCAAACAGACCAGGCCAGATCCGCGCATAACTCCAGGAGAATCAGCAAGTGAAACTGTACGCAGAAATCAGCAAAACCGAATCGCAGGACGACGGAACGATCAAGGTCTGGGGTTACGCATCGAGCGAGGCTGTTGATTCGGACGGCGAGACGGTTACAGCCGAGGCCATGAAGGCCGCCATCCCCGATTACATGAAATGGGGAGCCGTGCGCGAGATGCACCAGCCATCCGCCGCCGGAACCGCCATCGAATGCCGGGTGGAAGACGACGGCAGAACGCTCTTCGGCGCGCATATCGTCGATTCGGAGGCGGTCAAGAAGGTGCAGGCGAACGTCTACAAGGGGTTCTCCATCGGTGGCAAAGTGACCAGTCGCGACGAGCTGAACAAGTCGATTATCAAGGGACTCAAGCTCGTGGAAATCTCCCTTGTAGATCGCCCGGCCAATCCTGAAGCGGTCATCACCGTTTGCAAGATCGACGGCGACGCGGATCAAGAGCCGGCGGTCGATGCGCTGGCCGATCTGCTCAATAAGGGCGCCATTTCCGCAGAGCGATTGCTTGAGCTTGCGAAGGCCGATCTGCCGGCAGAAGAAGACCTGAAGAAGGGCTTGTACACGGTCACTCGACTTGCCGATGTGCTGGATTCGCTGGCAAGCATTTGCGCCAGCAGCGAATGGGAGTCGCAGAGTGAAGGCGATTCTTCGCCGATCCCGCAGGCGCTGCGCGACTGGCTGAAAGAGGGCGCGAAAATCTTGCAGGACATGGCCGCAGAAGAAGTGGCCGAGATGGTGTCCGAACTCCAAAGCTTGGCGCAGCAATCGGCGGCTCGGGATCTGGCGCTCGCCGACAAGACCGGAGACCTTGCCAAGGCGGGGGCGAAGTTCTCTGCAGCCGCTCGCGAAAAGCTCGCCAAGGCGCATCAGGCCATCCGCGAAGCTGGCGACCATCTTGCCAGCACAGGATATGACAAGGACTGCGACGACGAAGATGGCAGCAAAGCGGACGCTGCTGCCGATCTGGCGAAGGTGGCCGGCGAGCTAGATCTGGCGAAGGCCGAAGCCGTCAAGATTGCCGCAGAGCGCGACGCACTGCAGAAGCGAGTGCAAGAGCTGGAAGCCCTGCCCGCTCCCGGCAAGGCATTTCTCCGCGCGGTGGCAAAGGGCGAAGATGCCGGCGCGGAAGATGAGCCAGCCAGCAAGGTTGCCCCTGTTATCGACCATCGAGGCGACATCAACGAGGCCGCGACCCTCATCAAGATGATCCGCGCGGGCGCGCCTGTCGTCAAGTAATCGATTTTTCAACAATCCGGCCGCGTTGCGGCCTTTTTCATGTTTGCCATTCGCCGCCATTGAGGCGGCTTTTTTTTGGAGCAAAACACCATGGGCGCAAATACCACCGCCGAAACTCTCGCGCTGCTGAAGGTGGCGCAATCGAATCCGGATGACATCATCAAGACGTTTGCCGCGCCGGGCAGCGCGACGACCGGCCTGCAGGCGTACAACCTCGAAGCCCCGTCGCTCAAACTGTGGCCCGTCCTTACGCCGCTGCGCAACAGCATCGCGCGCATCGGCGGCGGGTTCGCGACGCAAGCGAACTGGAAGGCGATCACGAACATCAACGCCGGCAACACGCGCGCCGGCATCGCCGAAGGCAAGCGCGGCGGGACCATCACGCACACTTTGTCCGAATACTTCGCGGCTTTTCGCGGATATGGGCTGGAAAACAGCGTGACCTTTGAAGCGCAGTACGCCGGCAAGGGTTACGAAGACCTCAAGGCGTTGGCAACCCTGCAGACGTTGCAGGCGACCATGATCCAGGAGGAGCGCTTGATCCTCGGCGGCAATACGAGCGTCGCCTTGGGAACCACGCCAACGCCGTCGCTGGTCGGATCGGGCTCTGGCGGGACGCTGGCCGCTGGAACGTGGAGCGTTATCGCCGTCGCGCTGTCGCTGCAAGCGTATCTCGATGTCGTCGGCGTCAATAACGGGGCCATCGGGCAGTCCCTCGCCATCGCATCGGCAACGGTGCCGGGACAGATTACGCGCACCAATGCGGACGGAACGACCGACACATTTGGCGGTGGCTCGGCGCAGAAGTCTGCGGCGGCTACTGTCGTGACGACCGGATCGACTTCTAGTATCGCCGCTACCGTAGCCAACTCCGGCAATGGAGCGGTCGGTTACGCATGGTTCTGGGGTGCCGCCGGTAGTGAGGCTCTGGGCGCAATCACGAGCATCAACAGCGTTTCGATTACGGCTGCCGCTACTGGTACGCAATTGGCAAGCTCGCTGACGGCAACGGATTCGAGCAAGTCGGCGCTCGACTTTGACGGACTGCTCACGCAGGCATTCAAGAGCGGATCGAATGCGTACATCGCCGTGCAGGCGACCGGCACCGCCGGCACGGGCACGCCGCTTACTTCGGACGGCGCGGGCGGGATCTCGGAATTCGAGGTGGCGTTCGTCAATTTTTACAACAAATATCGCACATCGCCGTCCACGATCTACGTCAGTTCGCAGGAGTTGGTCAACATCACGAAGAAGGTCATCGGCAACGGCGGCGCCCCGCTGCTGAAGATCAACGCCAACATCAACGCGCAGACGAACGGCATCGCTGCTGGCGTCGTCATCGGAAGCTACTGGAACAAGGTTGTGGGTCGCGAGATTCCGCTGATCGTGCATCCAAACTTGCCGGCCGGGACGGTCTTCTTCTACACCGCAGAATTGCCGTATGCGGTCGCCAACGTCACCGCCGTCGCGCGCATGCTGATGCGGCAGGACTACTACTCGCTCGAATGGCCGCTGAAGACGCGCAAGTACGAGTATGGCGTCTATGCCGACGGTGTGCTGCAGCATTTCGCGCCGTTCTCGATGGGCATCATCACCAACATCGGCAACGGGTAATCCAGTCTCTTCCAGGTGTGAAAGGGCCGCTTTCGGGCGGCCTTTTCTTTTGGGGAATCACGCATGGCTGATTTGACGACGCTGGCGAACGTCAAAGGGTGGCTCGGCGTCACCGCGACAACCGACGACGCCTTGTTGACGCGGCTGATTTCGGCCGCCAGCGATTACGTTCAGAAGTGGCTTAACCGCACGATCGCGGTGCAGCCGTACACCGAGACGCGCGACGGAACTGGCGGCTACGTGTTGCCGCTGTCCAACTATCCGGTATCGGCCGTGTCTTCGCTGACGATCGATGGTGTTTCGATTCCCGCCGCAGCCAACGCGCAAGGTTCCGGGTATCTATTCACCCAGACAAAGCTGGTTCTCGTTGGCGGTTATCGATTCTGGCGCGGGCTGCAGAACGTTGTCGTAAGTTACACGGCTGGCTATGCCACTACGCCAAACGAAATCGAGCAGGCGACGATCGAACTAATCTCGATGCGCTACAAGGAGCGCGACCGCATCGGGCAAGTCAGCAAATCGATAGGCGGAGAAACGATTACTTTCTCGCAGAAGGATTTTTCTGACGCTATCGAGACGACGCTATCCAATTACAGAAAGGTCATCCTGCTGTGATCGAGGGGTATCTCGTCGGCGATCGCGAAGCGGTTGCGCGATTCTCCCATTTCGGCCCCGAGTTGCAGTCGCAACTGGTCAAGCGCGTCACCCGTCTGGCGTTTGCCCTGCAGAAGCGGGTGCAGGAGACCAAGCTATCAGATCAGGTGTTGCACGTGCGCACCGGCAGGCTGCGCCGTTCGATCAATTCCCGCGTCGAGGAAGACGGCGCGCGCGTCTATGGCTTCGTCGGCACAAATGTTGTCTATGGGCAGCGTCACGAGATGGGATTTTCCGGAACGGAAAACGTCAAGGCGCACTCTCGCCTGATGACGGTGGCCTTTGGGCGAAAGGTCAAGGACCCTCGGCAAATTTCCGTCCGCGCGTTCTCGAGGCAGATCAAGTACGCTGCGCGTCCGTTCCTGCGGCCGGCGCTCGCCGAGATGAAGCCGGAGATCGTCAAAGGCATGGAACAGGCGCTGCGTGACGCCGCCAAGGTGGCCTTCACATGATCGCTCGCGAGACCATTTATGCGGCGCTGTTCGCCAAGCTGTCGGCCGTTGCCGGGTTCGTCACGACATCGCGCCGACTCAAGCATTGGGACGACGTGCCGCAGCAGCAGCAACCGGCGCTGTTTCTGAGCCAGCACACGGAGACGCTGACCACGAGTCCGGGCGGCGATCGCCATTGGCAATTTTCGCTGATTGCGCTCATCTACGTGCATACGCAGGCAGACAAGACGATTGCCCCGACGACGCTACTCAACCCGATCATTGATTCCGTTGTCGCCGCGCTGTTGCCGGACGCCATCACCAAGCGCAACACGCTCGGCGGCGTGGTCATGGACGCGCAGATCAGCGGCGCTATCGAAATCGATCATTACGACGACCAGGCGGTTGTCGCCATCCCCATCACCATCAAAGCAGCACAATAGGAGGCATCACATGGGTTATGCATACATGGGGTCTGGAAAAATCCGGATCGCCCCGTACAGCACGAGCAACACTTACGAGCAGCGCGCTTTCGTCGACGTCGAAAACGCCAGCATTTTCGAGATCACCCTGCAGCCGGACGAGAAGGAACTGATGGACTTCACGAACCCGGCAGGCGGCACGGACGCCAGCGTGAAACGCATCAAAACCGTTACCGGAAAAATGGACTTGCGCCACTTCACGGCGGCGAACTTGGCGCGCGCCATGTGGGGAACGACGACGGCGCAAACGGCGACCCCGATAACCGGCGAGGCGGGCTACAAGATCAATGCGGGCGGCTTCATCGCCACGAAGCGATTGATCGACATCACCGTAGCCCCTGTGCTGAAAAAGGGAGGGACGACCATTCTGTCGGCTGATTTCACCTACTCTGCCGGCGGCGTCCAGATTGCGAGCACGATCACTACGCCGGCCGTGACTTCCGGCGACGCCATCACCATCGATTACACGCCGCTGCTCTCGACCAGTGCGCAGGGGCTGCAGGCGGTTGCGCCGCTGGTGTCGATTCATTTCGAGGGCATCGACGTGAATTCGGGCAAACAACTGGCGGCGAAGATCTGGCAGGCCAAGTTGGGCAGCGCGCAGTCGCTGTCTCTGATCGGGGACGAATTCGGAGTACTGTCTTTGCCGTTCATGGCGCTCAAAGATTCGACGATTTCAGCGGCGACCAACTCGCAATTCTGCGAAATCCAGATCGCGTCCTGATGGCTCTGACGAGTCAAGTCCATCTCGGGCCGCGCGTGGTCACGGTCCGGGAGCTGACATTTGCAGACGTGCGCGACTGGCTGCGGCGGCGCGAAATCCTCAAGTCCTGCGATGTGATTCACGCGCTGGCATTCGAGGATTTCGGCATCGATGACCTGGCGGAAATGTCAGACGCGACGACCGAAGAAATGGAGGCTTGCGCGCCGTCCGAACTCAAGCCGCTGATCGAAGCCTGCAAGGCGCTGAACCCGCATTTTTTCCGCACGCGGGCGGCCCTGGCCCAGGCCGCCCGCGCCACGCTGGCCAATGCCGCGCAGCAGACCTAGACCGGTCCGCGTGTATCCTTGTGACGCACGGGCATGCGGGGGTGTGGGGTTACACGTGGAGCGCATATCTCGCCGCTGTTGCGCTGGCAAATGAGTCAACCCAGTCGGCCAAGGCGCGTTAGAATGCCTGAGTGGGGACAGATCAACCAGACGACCGACCGATTGCCAAAGGTTCGCGCTATTGGCTTCCGGGCTTGTCGGGCATTCTGTTGGAATCGGCGCTGATTGAACTGGTCACACTCGACAAGCCGATGGAGCTGATTATCAGCAAGCACCGATTGCCGGACGGCTCCTATCACTTCGGGGTAACGCTGCTCGACCGTTGAGGATTGCCGCCATGCTGCGCGCCTTTCTTCTTGCCTGTCTCCTCCTTCCTTTTTCGGCCGTGGCGCAATACAAGTGCGTGATCGATGGCCGCACGAGCTACACCGAGCGCCCCTGCGCGCCGGGCGCCAAGCCGCTCGAACTCAAAACCGACATCCCCATTACCGACGCCGAGAGAAGCCGCGCGCAGGCTGAAAACTGGAAACGACATGCGGAGCTGTTCAAGGCCATCGGCCGCAGCGCGCGCGTAACCGGCGCCGACTTGTCTGCCGTCGATCGAATGGCGCGATACGAGAAAGACATCGGCGACGAGGAAGCGAGGCGGCAAGAAGTGGAAGCCGCGCGCAAGCGCCAAAAGTAGCCTCGTCAAGAACGAACACCGCGCCGCCTTCGGGCGGCTTTTTTTTGGGCAAATTCCATGGCTGACAACATCGTCGACGTCAAATTCGGCGGCGACGCCGGACCGGCAAAGAAAGCGATCGAGGACACGCGCGCCGCGCTCAAGTCGGCGTCGGCGGATATGTCTGCCAGCCTGAAGTCGCTCAAAGCTCCGGTAACGGAGTTTCAGGCCGCGCTGGCCGGCTTGGCGTCCGTGCTGGCCGGCGGCGCCATGTTCAAGGCGTCCGTAGAAGCGGCCAACGACTGGAACACGGAAATCACCAAGCTTTCCAAGGCGATGGGGACGACCGCCGAGGAAGCCAGCGTGATGGCGGTTGCGTTGAAGCATATCGGCCTTGATGCGGACGCGGTAACGTCGGCGTCGCTTGCCATGACGCGGCAACTGAGCCACAACGAGGCGGCGTTCCAAGCGTTCGGCGTGCAAACGAGGGACGTGCAAACCGGCGCGCTGAAGCCAATCGGCGACATCATGGCGAGCGTCAATCAAAAACTGCTTGCACAGACCAACGTTGCGCAGCGCAACGCGGACGGGATGCGGTTCTATGGCCGGCAGTGGACAGAGGTCATGGGCATCCTCAAGCTGACTACGCAGGCGATGGAAGAGGCGAACGCGCGCGCCAAGGAACTCGGTTTGATCGTCGGTCAGGAGGGAGTGCAGGCAACGCGGGAGCTGAAGGAAGAGCAGCGCGACATGGGGCTTATCCTCAAGTCGGTTGAGATTCAGATTGGTGAAAAGCTCCTGCCAACTCTCGTCAAGCTCGGCTCGTATCTGGTCGGCGATGGTGCGAAAACGGTATCTGGCTTCGGCACGCTGCTGGATTGGCTATCCAAGGGCATTCTGTCGCTTGTTGTCGTTTGGCAACAGATGGCGACGGCGGCGGCATTTGGCGCATCCGTGGTCAAGGCCGCGCTGACCGGCAACCTGTCTGAGGTCAGGCGCCTGTATGAAGCCTATGCAGAGCTTTCCGACGAACACGCGGCAGCCATGCGCAAGCTGTGGGATGACGACCAAAAGGCCGCCGCCAGTGCCGAAAAGCTTGCGCAGCAGAAAAAGAAGCTCGAAACCGACCTGCAGATCCAGTTATCCAAGCTGGAAGATCTGCGCGTGCAGGCGGCCAAGGGAGCGAATGCCGAGATCCTGAAGTCCGACAAGGAACGTACTGACGAGCAACTGAAGGACGCGCAGCGGCTGCACCAAGCGTTGCAGAAGGCGTTTGAGGATTCGGTGCGGTCGGCAAAGTCTGCCAAGGACGAAGCTGCCAAGCTGCTGCAGTCTGCAGCCGACAAGGCGCAGAGCGGGGCCGATGCGGCGGCGGCGACGCGCGAACGGCTGCTCAGCCCGGACGACCAAAAGATCGTGCGGCAAAACCGGGAGGACAAGGCCGGGCGGGAAATCGACGAGGCCGGCCGTATGGTCGGAATCGCAAGCGTCGCAGTCTATGCCGGGCGCAACGAATCCGCCAAGAAACTGCTCGACACGAACGAGAAGATTCTTGAGGCGCAGAAGAAAATCGTCGACGCGATGGAAGACAGCGAAGAGAAAGCGCGCCGTCAAGAGTCGATCGGCAATCACCTGTCGCAGATCGATACCGCCCGCGCGCGCATGAAGCAGGGCGAGGCGAAGACGGAAGAAGAACGCACGCAGGCACTCGCCGACAAGCTAAAAGAGGTCGAGTCGCAAATCAAGGAGCTGACCGACGCGCCGGCAAAAATCAAGATCGAGGCCGACATCCAGCAGGCAATCGACGGCATCAATACGACGCTGGTGGCTCTCGGGCAGTTGCAGGACAAGACGGTAACGGTAACGGTCAAAACCGTGCAGGAAGGGCAACCAGTCGCCGCCAGCGGTGGCGGATCGGACGCGCCACCGGGCTTTGCTGAGGGCGGCTACACCGGATCGACGGGCGGGATCGTTCATCCATACGAACAGGTTATCCGGGCTGACGTGGTGGCGCAGCCGGGCGTGCGCGCCATGCTCGAAACGCTCAACCGTGGCGGGGTGTCGGCTCTGGCCTCGGCGGGAATGGTCAATGCTCCTGCGGCAGCCCCGGCATCGTCCGGCAGTCCCAACGTGTTCAACTTTCCCGGCATGGGCAGCTTTGAGGCGACGATGGCGCCAGATCAACAGGCGGCGCTTGAGGTTGCGTTCCGGCGTGTCGCGCTGCAGAAGGGGGCGAGACGGTGAAAGCGCTGATTATCGGTGGCGTGTCGATTCCAGACCTTGCCGCGCTGGAGCTGCAGCAGACTTACGAGCCTATTGGCGGCGAACTGATGCTGCGTACCATCGGCGGATCGGCAATCAAGCAGATTACATGGCAAAAGTGGCGCACGACGATTACCGGCGGCGGATGGCTTCCGTTTGGCCTGTCGTCGCTCGACTACTCCGCGCAGATGTCCGTAGCGTGCATCGTGCCGCGTGCTGTCGTTTGCTCCGGGTTGTCGGCAACGCTTCCGGCCGCTCGGCGCAGCGATACGGGATATCTGCCGTGGGGCGTTGCGCTACTGGCCGACCAAACGACACAGGTAACGGCGGCGACGATGGCCGGCAATGTGGCGACGCTCGACGCGGTTGCCGGGGCAATCGGATACCATGCCATGTACTACCCTCTCCTGCAGTGCTACGTCAGCCGGCCGAAGGAGCAGGGCGTTCGTGAGACAGCCTCTTATGGCTGGTCGATCGTCGCCGAGGAGTCGTAATCGTGCCAGCGACCTATAGCGGGACCGGCAGCACGAGCACTGCGGGCGTATGGACGGCGATCGTTACCGTTGACGGCAGCGACGTGTCATCGCGCGTGGTCGGAGAAATTCGCATCGACGCCGAGGAGTCGTCCGCGCGGACGGCAGAATTTACCATTCGCCCGGCCGCAGGAACCTCATTTGCCGTGGCGAACTGGGTAGGGAAATCGGTAACGATCGACATCGCCGACAATGCCAGCGGGTCGCCGGCCAACGTGCAAAGGCTTTTCACTGGCCTTATCGACACGCCGACGCTCAACCTCGTGCACAGGACAATTGCGATTCTGTGCACCGACGACCTGCAGGGCAAAATCGACGCGATGAGCAATTCGGCCATCGACGCAGCCATTCCGAGCAGCTACTACAGCAACGTGATATTCAATTCGGCGGAAACGGGATGGCGACGGGCGCAGGACCGGCTTTCTACGCTGGCCTCTGCGCTCGACCTCGATCCGTCCGGAAGTCTGCGCTTGACGGCATGGGCAGCGAAAGTGACGCCGGATTTGTCCTTCACCAATGCGCATATTCTCGACGAGTCGCCCGGCTTGGCGCTGGCTTCGCGGACGGCGCTGATCAACTCGATAGAGATCGATTTCGGGTATCGCTTTCCGCGCGTCAAGGCCGAGGGATACCCGATCACGTACAGCTACGTGACCAGCAGCACGATCGCCGCGCACGTCGCTGCCGGCAATTGGTTCCTCCTGCGCTCGTCGGTTGAGGCGGCCATCAAGGCGGCCGGCGGGACGATTCAAAGCATCAGTTACGACGCGCTGCCAAACACGACCATCGGGACTTTCACGCCGGGGCCTTACGACTCGCTTTCGTGTATGGGCTTTACTGCCGTTGTCAGCTTCGACTACGCGCAGCAGATCGAGGAGCAATACACGATCACGGTGTCTGCGCCGGCCAGCATTGCCGCCGTTGGCACGCTGCAGGACAAGCTGCAAGGGGCGCTTGAGGGCGTCTATCCGCAGGTTGTCGCCGCCGAGAATTCGATGACGCT
>CAYRXO010000084.1:10909-14445 GCA_964428215.1 uncultured Candidatus Accumulibacter sp.
ATTTCTTCCGTTGCCGGCGTCGGCGTCACGCACTCCGACACGCCGAACACTGCGCCAGCCGGCACCAGTCCGGGAAGCACCGAGCTTACCGGGTCTCCGACTGCGGTTTTCAGCTACGGTCCATCGGACGACCACACGATCACCGTGACCTTCCCCGGCGTGGCGTCGGCCGAGCGCAACAAGGCCAATATTGCGCTGTCCAGCAGTTACAACGCTGGTTTGCCCGAGGACATTTTGACCATCACGCTATGAGCACGAAAAACACCCAAGATCCGAAAGGGCTTGTATCGACGCTCGACCGCCTTTCTGCCGGAGTCGGCGTCACCACGCAGAAGCCCGGAGTGCTGCCGGCCGCACAAGCATTGCCGGCCATCCCGACGCGCACGGGAAGCGCGGTAAGCGGGGCGCCGACCAACTGATATGGTTACGCGGATCGAGGACCTTGTGCGCGCGCGCAAGCGGCTTGCTGCCGGCGTCGGCGTCACGACGCTTGAGCAGCGCGTTTTGCCGTTCGTGCCGATCGACGTGCAGATTCCTGCGCGCGTGGGAACTGCTGCTCCGCCCTCGTATCGGTCCGCCATTGCCGAACCGGCCTGCTTGGGAAGCCCGCTGACGGAGAAGCCGATTGGCGCCGGGCAGCCCATCGACATGTACACCCTGCGCGAGTGGCACACGGATCGCGCGGCGCTGGTATCGATCGATGGGCTTTTTTCGTTCGCTCGAAAGCCGCTCAAACGATGGTCCGCCAAGCTGGCAAACCTCACGCTGGTAGAGTTCTTTTTCTCCAGTCCTGGAACTGCGGCCTCGATCTACTCGCCAACGGCAGGCGCGGTGCAGATTTGCGAGGCGGCATGGTCGACGCGAGAGTGGCATGACCGGATCAGTGCGACGGCCGGATCGCTGAAGCTGGAATTCACCCTGCGCCGCATGAAGTCTATTTCGCTGCGGCAGGATGCCTACGCCTTCCAGTGGCTTTTTTCTTCTGACTCCGATCCTTCGACATCCGGGACGCCGCCCGCCTGTATCAACCGCAGATCGACAGAAAACGGACTGAGCAACCGACTGACGTACTCAAATGGCCAGATCAAACAGTTTTCGTTGCTCAGCAGCGGATCGCAGCTCGCCGTCATCGGGCAGGCGACGCCGGGCGGATTCCTCGGCGCGCTGGAGGTTCCTCCTGCGGACCGTCCTACACCGATCGATTTGCGCAACGCTTCCGGCGTGGCGTGTTCCGACCTTTCCGATGCACTGCATTTCGGTCAGCCGTGGCATGGCTGGATGACATCTGCCGGGATCGAAACGCCGGCCGGAACGGTCACGCCGAGCGGGTACAACACTCCGACATCGGCAACGGCGCATTATGTGGCGATCGATGGACTTCCAGACCCTCCCACGGACACGCCGACAGGATTTGCCGCCGCCGGCAAACAATGGTTCAAGGACGCCATTCTCTACGGCGACAACAAACGCTACTCGCCGCTGTCGACGTTCGAGGTGGGGCCGACAAGGTGGCTGCATTACGCCAACGGCGTCGTGCATGTGCTGCGCGCTACCCGCAACGGAACGGCTACCGCTACGGCGGTGACGGTGCAAATCTTCAACGATGGCGTTTTGACCATCAATGGCGTCGTCGGCAGCTCTGTGCAGATCGGGAGTTTTACGCTGACCTCTCCCGACAGTTCGACATTGCCGGCAGGGTGGACCCCGAGCGCAGGAAGCAACAAATATCCGATCTGGTACCTAGACCCAAGCGCCTTTTCTTCTCCAACACGTTTTTACGCCGTCAGCGGATTCACCGGTGGCGCATCGTGGGGGTGGAATCCCGTTCTGCCGATCAACCAAAGCCCGAGCGGTCACAAAGTCGCTCTTTGCCATTACCAGGTGCTGACGCCGAACGGGGTATCGTTCAGCTATCCCAAAATCGTCAGCGTGTGGGAACTCACGGTTGACGATGCCTTGGCCTGTTCGATTTCGCAAAAATGGCAGATCGATAAAAGCTACACGTCGCTGGGCGGATATTCGAATATCTACTGGGAAGTCTATTATCACGATTATGTTCGCCAAGACATCGGCGATATGTACTTCCCTGCGGGAGGATTCACCGCTCCAGCGTATCGAGTGCGCTGGAACGAATATGTGAGAGGCCCTTACGTTATCTCTACTCCGGCGCAGGCTGAAGAGGAGGTGCTGATGGCCGGATACGATCAGTCTGAGACGCTGGTGCTGGTCAAGGCGAGCACATCATTTGTCCCGATGGCGGGAGCTTGGGCGACGCATGTGGACGCGTGGAATCAGATCGTCCGCTCTTTCTCAACTGACTACTACTGCGATGTCGACGGCTACCGGCACCCGGACTTGACCGGGCAGGTATTCGATCACCAATACAACAGCGTAGATTTGCACTGCAATCGAATGGCGATTTCTTCTGCTTCGCTGACAACTACCATATCCGCCCCAGAGCCGACGCTCGCTTACTCTGGCCCGGCAACATACAGCTTTGGCGGCTTCGTGCAGCAGTCCCTTGGGATCTCCAACATAAAACAGCATTCCGGGTCCGTGTCGCGGATTGATCCGCTGGTCAGCGGTACGGCAGACAAATCAAAATCGATTTTCTACAACCTGCACGACAACATCAATGCGCAGTCTGTCGGCTGGTCGGCTGGTCACGACGGAAATGCCGGATGGAACCCGAGGACGCGCGACTTTGTGTGGCGGCTGTCCGGCGGGGTAATCGCATGTCTATAGACCTGTGAATGATCATGACCGATCCAACAACATCGGCATCTGCGGCCGTTGCCGCCGTATCGTCTGCTGGCATATCGCTGTGGGGAATATCGCTCGGACTGCGCCCCGAACTGATGCTGGCCGGCCTGTGGGGCGCATTCTGGGCCTTGAGCTACGCCGATCCGATGCCGCTGTGGCGTCGCGCGGCGCTCAGTGTCACGGCTTCCGTACTCGCAGGATATTCAACTCCGGCAGCCATGGCCATCCTCGGCAGCGTTCATGTGCTGGAGGGGGAAGGCGTGCATGAGAAGCTGCAGTATCCGTTCGCCGTCGGCGTCGGTTTCCTGTCGCATCGCATCCTCGGCCCGTTCCTGCTGCGCATCGCCAAGAAAAAAGCCGACGAGGTAGCGCCATGATCGAGAACTTGATGATTATCGCCGCGGTGCTCGAATCGATCGTGATTCTCGTGCTTGCCGAACCCGTGCTCAATCGCATGAGTCCGTGCGCCCCGTTCGCCGTCCGACTTTCGGTGCATGCGATCGCGATGGGATCCGCGATACGCCTGTTCCACCTGGCGGCTTGTCACACGCCTAGCTGGTCATCGCTGCTGCAGGTAGGCGGATTCTCCGCTCTGCTGCTGTGCCATCAGATCGGCAACCTTTGGTGCGAGGATCGGCGGAAAGAACCGCGCCACAATCGCCGCGCGTCGGACGTTGTTGGAAGATGACGCGCGGACTTCTGAAATGAGAAAGCCGCCCGTAGGCGGCTTTCTCGTCATGAGTCAACCACTTTTTTCAAAGCCACGCCTTGAT
>CAYRXO010000085.1:0-14444 GCA_964428215.1 uncultured Candidatus Accumulibacter sp.
CGCGGGCAAGACTCATAGCTTGCCTCAAAATCACGAAAAATGGCTAATGGACAATCTGGGCTTATTTCAAACTCCGAACTTTTTCATCGAAAACTGGACAATCAACCAGGATATAACGCGCTCATTGAGTCAGTGCTTCCCTGAAAACGTTACAATCGCCGACTTCGTCAGCAGAAATCAGCACAAGCCATGTTGGGCCATCTTTTCATCGTCGTCGCTCCTTCCGGCGCCGGCAAAACGACACTGGTACGCTTGCTGCTCGAGAACGACCCGGGAATCCGGCTGTCGGTTTCGCATACCACGCGGCAAGCGCGCCGCGGCGAACGAAACGGCATTGATTACCATTTCATCGACCCGCAGACGTTTCGCGACAAAGTCGCCAACCACGATTTCATCGAATGGGCCGAAGTGCATGGTAATTTCTATGGCACCTCGCGCAGTGGCATCGACGCAACGCTGGCTGCTGGACAGGATGTCCTGCTCGAAATCGATTGGCAGGGCGCGCAGCAAGTGCGGGCGCAGTTTCCGCAGGCGATCGGCGTCTTCATTCTGCCGCCCTCGCCGGAGGCTCTCGAATACCGTTTGCGTAATCGGGCGACCGATAGCGAGCAGACGATCGTTCGTCGTCTGGCCGCGGCACGCGAGGAGATGCGTCATGTCGGCGAATGCGACTATGTTATTATCAACGATCATCTGCCCCGTGCGTTGGATGATTTATTGGCCGTGGTGCAGGCGTCACGCCTTCTTTATGCCGCACAGCGGCAGCGCCATTCCATCCTCTTTTCGACCTTGACCTGATTGACCTGGAGATTGCTATGGCTCGAGTCACCGTGGACGATTGTCTGCAACGTATCCCGAATCGCTTTCAGATGACACTGGCGGCGACATACCGCGCTCGCCAGATCACCGCCGGCGCATCGCCGCTCATCGAAGCCGGACGCGACAAACCAACGGTCATCGCCCTGCGTGAGATTGCCAGTGGCCGCGTGGGTCTCGAACTGCTCAATCGCGGTCAGACCTGAAGCGAGCCAACTGACGAGTCGTCATGGACTCGATCTTGCAACCGCTCGGCACAGCCAAACCGACGAGCTTTCCCGAACCGGTTCCGCAGCTGCCGCCAGGATCTGAAGAAGAGCCCTCCTTCCGGACACTCCTGGGCAATCTGTCCTACCTGCTGCCGGAAGAGCAGCGTCAGGTACAGGACGCCTATCGCTTCAGCGAACTGGCGCATCACGGTCAACGCCGGTTATCCGGCGAGCCGTACATCACACATCCTCTAGCCGTCGCCTCGGCGCTTGCCGAATGGCAAATGGATGTCGAAGGCATCGTTGCCGCGCTGTTGCACGACGTGATGGAAGACACCGCCGTCGGCAAGCTCGAGATCACCGAGCGCTTCGGCAAACCGGTCGCCGACCTGGTCGACGGCCTTTCCAAGCTCGACAAGCTCGAGTTCCAGTCGCACGAAGAAGCGCAGGCGGAAAATTTCCGCAAGATGCTGATGGCCATGGCGCACGACCTGCGCGTGGTGTTGATCAAGCTCGCCGACCGTCATCACAATCTGCAGACCATGTCGGCGGTGCGTCCGGACAAGCGGCGGCGCATCGCCCGCGAAACACTGGAAATCTACGCGCCGATCGCCAACCGGCTCGGCCTGAAGAAGCTTTTCGGCGAACTGCAGGATCTGTCGTTCGAACTGATCTACCCGCTACGCGCCCGTGTGCTGGCGCGGGCGCTGAAATCGGCGCGCGGCAACCGGCGCGAATTGCTGTCACGCATTCTCGATGGTCTCGAAACGCGCCTGAGCCGTGACGGGATCAAAGCGCAAGTCGTCGGGCGTGAAAAGAGTCTGTACTCGATTTACCGGAAAATGCTCGACAAACGCCTGTCTTTTTCGCAGGTTCTCGACATCTATGGTTTTCGTGTGCTGGTCCAGGACGTGCCGACCGCCTATCTGGCGCTCGGTTCGCTGCACAGCCTGTACAAACCGGTGCCGGGCAAATTCAAGGATTACATCGCCATCCCCAAACAGAACGGCTATCAATCCCTGCATACCACGTTGATTGGCCCGCACGGCACGCCTTTCGAACTGCAGATTCGCACCGAAAGCATGGACAATCTGGCGCAGGAAGGCATTGCCTCGCACTGGCTGTACAAGGACAGTGAAGCGTTCAGCGCCGATCTGCAGGAGAAAACCACCTCCTGGTTCCATTCGCTGCTCGATCTGCAGAGTTCGGCGGGCAACACCTCCGAATTCTTCGAACACGTCAAGGTCGACCTGTTTCCGCACGAAATTTACGTATTCACGCCGAAAGGGCGCATCATCGCCCTGCCCCGCGGTGCGACACCGATCGACCTGGCGTATGCGGTGCACACCGATATCGGCAATCAATGTGCGGCAGCAAAGATCAATTTCAGTCTGGCGCCCCTGAACACCGAACTGACCAATGGCGATCGCGTCGAAATCGTCACCGCCGCCGACGCGCACCCCGAAACCAGCTGGTTGAGCCACGTCAAAACCGGTCGCGCGCGCAGCAAAATCCGGCATTTCCTGAAGACCTCGCCGCAAGACGAGTCGACGGCGCTCGGCGAAAAAATGCTCGATCAGGAATTGCGCGCCCTGGGAGTCGCCGCCTCCGAAGTGCCGGTTTCGAGCTGGAAAAACGTGTTGCGCGATTCGGGCAACAAGTTGATCAAGGAAGTGTATACCGACATCGGTCTTGGCTTTCGTCTGGCCGGCGTCGTCGCCCGCCGCCTGCTGGCGCGCGAAGAATCGGCTCCGGCTACCGACAAAGCTCCCGCTTCGCTGGTCATCCGCGGCACTGAAGGAATGGCCGTCCAGTTCGCCCCCTGCTGTCAGCCGATCCCGGGCGATCAGATCATCGGTTCGATCTGGAAAGGCAAGGGGCTGGTGATTCACACCAGCGACTGCCCGGCGATCAGTAAGGCGCGCAGCGCCAAGCCATCGAAATGGCTGGCGGTCGAGTGGGAACCGGAACCCGGCAAACTGTTCAGCGTCCGCTTGCGGATCATGGTGCACAACACCGTCGGCGCCCTCGGCCATATCGCCACCGAAATCTCGCTCTCCGGAACCAATATTCAGTACGTGAATATGGAAGAGAAACAGCCGAACTTGTACACCACTTTGCATATCACGGTACAGGTTGCCAGCCGTACTTCGCTCGCCCGCCTGATGCGCCAGTTACGGCGCATTCCGGAAGTGGTGCGTATCGCTCGCGACCAGGGATTGCCTGCTTGAAGATCGTCGTCCTCGGCGCTGGCGTCATCGGCGTCACCAGCGCCTGGTATCTGACGCAGGCCGGGCATCGGGTGACGGTCATCGATCGGCAAGCCGCGGCAGGACTGGAAACCAGCTTTGCCAACGGCGGACAGATTTCCGTCTCGCATGCCGAACCGTGGGCCAATCCGCACGCGCCGCTGCGCGCGCTAGCCTGGATGCCGCGCGAAGACGCGCCGCTGCTCTTCCGTCTACGCCGCGACGCCGCCTTGTTCGACTGGAGCTGGCGCTTTCTGCGTGAATGCACGCCACAACGGACGCGCCGGAACATTCGCCAGATCCTCGCTCTCGCCCTCTACAGCCGGCAACGCTTGCGCGCGCTGCGCGCCGAAACCGGCCTGCTCTACGACCACCTGGAACGCGGCATCCTGCACATCTACACCGATCGTCGCGAATTTGCAGCGGCAATCAAAGCAGCGGCTGTGATGCGCGAATTCGGCTGCGAACGGCGGACGGTGAGCGTCGACGAATGCTTGGCCATCGAACCGGCATTGATTCCGGTACGCACACAGCTGGTCGGTGGCGATTTCAATCGTGAGGACGAATCCGGCGACGCGCATCGCTTCACCCAGGGCCTGGCGCGCTTGTGCGAGCGCCACGGGGTCGAATTCCACTACGGGGTGAAGATCGAACGACTACGCCTAGCCAAGGGAAAAATCGCCGCCGTCATCGCCGGCGACCTTGAATTCAGCGGCGACGCTTATGTCGCCGCTTTGGGAAGTTATACCCCGTTGCTGCTGCGTCCGCTCGGTTTACCCCTGCCGGTCTATCCGGCCAAAGGCTATTCGGCGACGATCGACTTGCACGACGATAGCGTCGCCCCGCAGGTCAGCCTGACCGACGACGGCCACAAACTGGTCTTTTCACGCCTCGGGCAACGCTTACGCGTCGCCGGCACGGCGGAATTCAACGGCTACAACACCGAGTTGAACAACGTTCGCTGTCAGGCGCTGCTCACGCGGGCAATGCAACTGTTTCCCGAGTTGCGCCCTGCCGCACCACCGGCATTCTGGTGCGGGCTGCGACCGGCGACACCGTCGAACGTGCCGCTGATCGGTCGCTCGGCCATCGACAATCTGTATCTCAATACCGGCCACGGCACGCTCGGCTGGACGATGGCCTGCGGTTCGGGCGCCGCTCTGGCCGATCTCGTCAGCGGCCGCCAGCCGGAACCGGCGTTCAATTTTCTCAACCATCCCTGAAAAGCATGGATACGATCGAATATCGGGTACAGGCACATGTCGCCACGCTGACCCTCAACCGTCCGCAAGCGCTGAATGCTTTGAACCAGACGATGGTCAATGAACTTGGCGAGGCGACGGCACTGGCGATGCACGATCCGGCCGTCCGGGCGGTGCTGGTCAACGCGGCCGGTGATCACTTCATGGCCGGCGGCGACCTGAGCTGGTTCCGCGAGCAGTTGTCGCTGAGCGCCACGCAACGGTTGACGCTTTTCGATGCCATCATCGCCGCAGTGCAAGCGTCGATTTTGCGTTTGAAAACGATGCCGAAACCGGTCGTCGGCGCCGTGCAGGGTGCCGTTGCCGGCTTCGGCATGTCTTTGATGCTGGCTTGCGATCTGGTCATCGCCGCCGCCGACGCCTACTTCACGCTGGCTTACTGCAACATCGGTCTGTCACCCGACGGCGGCGCGACCTGGTCCTTGCCGCGCCAGGTCGGTTTGAAACAGGCGATGGAAATCGCCTTGCTCGGTGAGCGCATGACGGCGAACCGTGCCCTGGAACTGGGCCTGGTCAATCGTCTGGTCGCTGCCGACGCGCTGGCCAGCGAATCGCAGGCGCTGGCCCAGCGGCTGGCGGCCGGTCCGACAAAAGCCTTGGCACGAACGAAACAACTGCTCAATCAATCGCTGGAAAACAATCTGGCGACACAGTTGCTCGCCGAACAGCACGCTTTCGCTACCTGCGGCGCAGAAGCCGCTTTCGACGAGGGCCTGGCGGCTTTTTTTGCCCGGCGTCCGGCGGATTTCTCGGCCATTGCCGACGCCGATGCTGGTTGATAGCCACTGTCATCTCGCTGCTGACGAATTCCAGAACGATCGCGACGCGGTGGTCGCCGCCGCGCGCGCCGCCGGCGTGCAGCAAATGATCATTCCGGCCATCGAGCGCGCCAATTTCGCTGCGGTTGGCGCTTGTTGCCTGCGCTACGCCGGCTGTTTTCCAGCCTACGGTATTCATCCGCTGTTCGTCGCCAGCGCCGGGCCAGCCGATCTGCTAGCGCTCGAAGACTGCTTGCGCAGCGCGGAACAGACCAGTTGCCCGGTGGTGGCGATCGGCGAGATCGGCCTGGACCTTTATCGCATCGCCGATGATTTTTCTCGCCAGGAACACTTTTTCGTCGAGCAGCTCAAAATCGCCCGTAAATTCGATCTTCCAGTGTTATTGCATAGTCGGCGGGCCGTCGACGCGGTACTCAAACATCTGCGGCGTCACCGCGTGCGCGGCGGCATCGCGCACGCTTTCAACGGCAGCGCCCAGCAAGCCGATGAATTTATCAGACTCGGCTTCAAACTGGGTTTTGGCGGCGCACTGACCTTTGCCGGCTCGACACGCATCCTTCAACTGGCGGCGACGCTCCCTCTCGAAGCCATCGTCCTGGAAACCGACGCGCCGGATATGCCACCTGCCTGGCTGAACGGTGGACGCAATACGCCGGCCTCATTGTTGCGCATCAATTCTATGCTTTCTGAATTGCGCGGCATGCACGCCACGGAAACGGCGAAAGCCACTACCACCAATGTGGCTGCCGTTCTGCCACAGTTGCTTTCGCCTGGCTGATCGGTTAGGGTACGCCCTGACGGATAGCTGTCAGCTGTAAAAATCGAGCCCGGCCGCTTGAATCTTTATGCCTTGCCAACCCGTCAGTGAAATCGTATCGCGCTACAGCCCGAGCTTGTCCAGCACGACGAAGCGCCGATGGCATGGTCACCGATGCGTCAGCAATGACACACGCCGCGCTGAGCTAATCTGCAGAGCCAGCTCTGAACGGAAATAAGAACAATGCGCTGAGCCGTGCCGTCGTTCCAGATTCGATGGGCATACCGCCGAACGAACCCTTGGCCTCCTTCAGATGAAAAACAGTTACGATCCGCCGGTTGCCGCTTGCGCGGTGGTCAGCAAAGGGAAACCCGAAGTCCCGCATTATCTGCAAGCGCATTACTGGTGGGCGTACGTCCATCCACATGCCGTTCAGTTTTTCGAACGACAGTGGCTGGTCAATCTGATTCTGTGGGGAAACTACCGCCGACTCTGCAACGCGGTGCTTGCCGATTATGGCCATCACCTGCCGGGCCGGACCTTGCAGATCGCCTGCGCCTACGGTGACCTGACCGCGCGGCTGGTGGACTGCGTCGATCAGGGCGGCATGCTGGAAGTGATCGACATTTTGCCGATCCAATTGGAAAATCTGGCCAGCAAGCTGCCGCAAAATGCGCCGATCAGACTGCATTGCATGGATTCGGCGGCGTTGACTTTTGACGATGGCCTTTTTGACCGCGCCTTGCTGTTTTTTCTGCTCCACGAACAACCACAGGCGGTACGCGAAAAAACGCTTGCTGAGGCCTTGCGGGTGCTTCGTCCGGGCGGCATCCTGACCATTGTCGACTACGCACCTCCCAGCCGGCTCAACCCGCTGCGCTATTTCTGGAAACCGGTGCTCGACCGGCTCGAACCCTTTGCCAACGATCTGTTCAGCGAAGAGCTGCTCGCCTGGTTACCCCGGGGCGGTGGTTTTGAGATCGTCGGCAAACAACGCTTTTTCGGCGGCATGTATCAAATGTTGACCTTACGCACCGCCGACAAAATGGCCTTGCAGCACGCAGACTCGTAACAGATCAATCGCTGGACCATGCGGAATTCGTCGTTCCGGAACACGCAGAATTCATAAGAATCAAAAATCTGCAGCCAGGCTTTCAGCGGCTTGACGAAAAGCCGTGAATTTCAGAAACTTTTCGGTCAGCTTCGGTCAGCTTTCTTTCCCGAAGCTTTCCTGAATTCGATCGTCACCGGCATGGTCCGGTGCGGGAAAGGAGTGATAGTGGAGACTTATAAAGCTGACGTGGTGATCGTCGGCGGCGGCGGCGCCGGTCTGCGGGCCGCCATCGCGGTCGCCGAGTTCGATCCGACTTTACGGATCGCTCTGGTTTCGAAGGTTTATCCGATGCGCAGCCACACGGTGGCCGCCGAAGGCGGTTCGGCCGGTGTCAAGCTGCCAACCGACAAATTCGATTACCACTTCAACGACACCGTGGCCGGCGGAGACTGGCTGTGCGAACAGGACGTGGTCGAATATTTCGTTTCCCAGTGCCCGGAAGAATTGACCCAGCTCGAACATTGGGGCTGTCCGTGGAGCCGCACGCCCGACGGTCACGTCAATGTGCGCGCCTTTGGCGGGATGAAGATCGAACGCACCTGGTTTGCCGCCGACAAGACCGGCTTTCACATGTTGCACACCCTCTTCCAGACGTCGATCAAATACCCGTCGATCAAGCGTTTTGACGAGCATTTCTGCGTCGACCTGGTCGTCGCCGACGGACGGGCACAAGGCGTGGTGGCCATCGAAATCGCTTCCGGCGAACTGACGCTGGTCGAAGCGCGTTCGGTGATCATCGCCACCGGCGGTGCCGGCCGCGTCTTCCGTGAAAACACCAACGGCGGCGTCGTCACCGGCGACGGCATGGCGCTGGCGTATCGGCACGGCGTACCGCTGCGCGACATGGAATTCGTCCAGTATCACCCGACGTGCATGCCGGGCACCGGCCTGCTGTTCACCGAGGCCTGCCGCGGTGAAGGCGGCTTCCTGGTCAACAAAGACGGTTACCGCTATCTGCAGGATTACGGTCTCGGCCCCGCCGAACCGACACCGCGCAACAAAGCCATGGAACTCGGCCCGCGCGACCGTCTCAGTCAAGCGTTCTGGTACGAGCAGCAAAAAGGCCGCACCATCGAAGGTCAGCACGGTTCGGTCGTGCACCTCGACCTGCGTCACCTCGGCGAAGCGAAACTGCGCGAACGCCTGCCGCAAATCTACGAACTCGCCGAACGCTTCCTCGGCGTCGATCCGGCCCGTGCGCCGATTCCGGTGCGACCGGCCGTCCATTACACCATGGGCGGCATCATGGTCGACGGCAAGTGCGCTGCCCCTCTGGCCGGCCTCTACGCCGCCGGCGAATGTTCCAGCGTCGGTATTCACGGCGCCAACCGGCTGGGGTCGAATTCGCTGTCCGAACTGTGCGTTTTCGGCAAGGTCGCCGGCGTCGAAGCCGCCCGCCACGCCAAATCGGTCGCACCGGGCAATTCGGCCGGCCTGCTCAGACAGGCGCAGGCGGTCGAACAGCGCGTTCTCGCCATGGTGCGCAAGACGGGCGGCACGGAACGCATCGCCACGCTGCGCCGTGAAATGGCGCAGACGATGGAAGAAGGCTGCGGTATCTATCGCCTCGCCGATACGATGCAGAAAACCTGCGACAAACTCGACGAACTCAAGCAGCGCTTCAAGAACGTCAACATCGAGGACAAATCGAGCGTCTGGAACACCGAATGGCTGCTGGCGATCGAACTCGAATACCAGCTCGACGTTGCGCAGGCGATGGCCTGTTCGGCGCTCAACCGCCGCGAATCGCGTGGCGCGCATCAGCGCCTCGACGGCTACGAAGCGCGCGACGACGTCAATTTCCTGAAACACAGCCAAGCCCATTATGTCGCCGACGGCGCGCCACGGATCGATTACGGTCCGGTGAAGATCACCAAATCGCAGCCAGGGACCCGAGCCTATGGCGCAGCGGGCGAACAAGCCGAGCGGGAAAGGAATGCCTCCCATGTCTGACAGCACCAAAATCATCGAAATCGAGGTTCTGCGCTACAACCCGGAGACCGACAAGGAACCTTCGCTGCAGGTCTTCGAAGTGCCTTTCACCGACGACATGTCGGTCCTGCAAGGCGTGCAGTACATCAAGGATCATCTCGACGGATCGCTGAGCTTCCGCTGGTCGTGCCGGATGGCGATTTGCGGCAGTTGCGGCATGATGATCAACGGCGTGCCGCATCTGTCCTGCGAAACCTTCCTGCGCGACTACTACCCGGCGCGCGTGCGCGTCGAGGCGTTGAATCATTTCCCGATCGAACGTGATCTGGTGATCAACATGGAAGGGTTCATCAAGAAGCTGGAGAGCATTCAGCCGTACATCATTCCCAAGGAACCGCGCACGCTGGCGCAGGGCGAGTATCTGCAGACACCCGAAGAGCTGAATCGCTACGAGCAGTTCAGTTCGTGCATCAACTGCATGCTCTGTTACGCCGCCTGCCCGCAGTTCGGCCTCAATCCGGAGTTCATCGGCCCAGCCGCCACCGCGCTGCTGCACCGCTACAACGTCGATACCCGTGACGGTGCCAAAGAGGAGCGGATGGAACTGGTGCATTCCGAGGAAGGCGTCTTCCACTGCACCGCCGTCGGCTACTGTTCGGAAGTATGCCCGAAACATGTTGACCCGGCCAACGCCGTCAACCAGAACAAGACCAACAGCGCGATGGACTATTTCCTGCGCTTCATTTCCCCGAAGGGAGGTGCCAAGTGAACAAGCGTCGACCCTATGTTCGACCGATGGACGGTTGGTGGAAGAAAAACCCCTACTTCGTCGAATACATGATCCACGAAGGCACCGCCTTTTTCGTCGCCGCCTACGCCGCGGTATTGCTGTTCGGCGTGGTGAAGCTCTCCCAGGGTGAAGCGGCGTGGAACGCCTGGCTGCAGACGCTCAGCAGCTCGTGGTTCATCCTCTTTCACTTGGTGGCCTTGGCGGCGCTCAGCTACCACACTTTTACCTGGTTCAAAATCATGCCGCGCACCATGCCGCCGGTGGTCGTCGGTGGTGAACGTCTGCCGGCCTGGGCGATCACCGGCACTGGACTGGTCGTCGCGGTCGGCTGCTGTTTCGGTCTCTTGGCTATGGTTTGGGGGTTGGCACGATGAAACCGACTTTGAAACGTTCGAATGCCCCGATCTTCTGGGCGCTGTTCGGTGCCGGCGGCATGCTCTCGGCACTCTTCGGGCCGATGCTGGTGTTCATCACCGGCCTGGCCATTCCGCTGGGACTGCTATTGCCACCGGATACGCTGAGTTACGCCAAGGTGCTGGCCTTCACCCAACATTTCATCGGCAAGGCCTTCATCTTCGCGGTGATCATGCTCTTCCTCTGGCATGCCGCGCATCGCATCTTCCACACCCTGCACGATGTCGGCATCCACGCCGGCACCGGCGCCAAACTGCTCTGCTATGGTCTGGCGATGATCGGTACGCTGGTCGCCGCCGTTTCGCTGCTCAAGATCGGCTTCTGAGCATTCGGCTGCCAACCCCCGTCAGTGACCCGTAGAGCGTGCTTGTGCAAACAAGAAGCCGCACGCTGGGGTCACTGACGATCTGACGTTGCAGCGAACGACACCAGACAAGGTCTTCCGGCGCAATCCGAGTGCAGGCATCGGCTGCTGACGAATTTTCGTCCGCGATCAGCCCAAGCCGCTCAAGCGCGCCTTGCGTTCGCGTTCGATCCGCGTGATGTAACGCTGCACCATGCTCATCTTCGCCCCCGGCAGGGCGACGAATTCGCAACCGACGCGCACATGCCGCGCGCCGCTGCGCGTGCTGACGTCGAACTTGTTGCGCACGCACAGATTGGCCGTCAGCACCCCCTCCTCCGGCAAGGTGATGCGGCACTCTTTGAGCAGCATGCCGCGCGGCAGCATCTCGGCCAGCGCAGGCGTGGCCATCAGACCGACGCCGCCGCCGCTGATGTCGAGCAGCGATGCCTCGACGGTCAGCGCCGAACCGTCCGGCCGGCGGATGACGGTGACGAATTTGACCGGTTTGACGATCGGCGTGGACAGCCGGAAAAATTCCCGACGTTGCAGGCGCAGCACTTTGTCGGGCAGCGTGGCGCGGAAGGCCGATTTGCCGCCCTGTCGATAGTCGTTCAATTTGCGCAGCAGGAACTGGACCTTGACGTTATCGACCACCGCCGAGAGGACGAAATTCTCGGCCAGCAGCACCTGCCGGTTGATGGCGTCGTCGTTGCCCGAATCGAGAATGATTTCCCCGCTTTCGGCGGCGACATGCAGGATGGAAGTCAGCAACAGCGACTGGCCGTGATTGAAATAGGCGCTGACCAGGCTTTTTTTCTGTGCCAGCGAACGCATGATGGCCACGACTTCGACTTTGGCATGCAAAAAATACTGCCCGAATTCCTCGGGTTGGTCGATTTCGAAATGAGGTGGCCCTGATTCTTGTGCGTGTGCGCCCGTTTCTTCCATCGTCATTCCTGAATCGGCTGGAGTCGAAAGTTTAACCTAGAAAAAGCCTGTCGCATGCCGCCAGACGGCTGCGGAAACATGCGCTATGGTGATCATTTGATGTTGGCAAAGCGAACCCGCTTCTCTGCGACAAATGCGGCGCGGCAAGTGCCCGGACAACGCGAGTAGTCGACAGCCTCACTCATAGTGTATTTGGCCAACAGCAAAACGCCGTTAATTTTCCGGCAAAGATCGCCAACTCATTCGTCAGCCACTTGGCCGAGCGGTGGCAAGGGCACCATCAGCGGCTGCCACGGCTGGCTGCAACCGGCGTCGCAACAACGACCGGGCTGCCTGTTGCGGCTTGGCGAACGCTGGTCGTCCGCCAGCAGACCGCGCTCCAGCAGGCGCTCGACCAGTTCGACTTTGTCGCCGACCGGATAGTTGCGCCAGATTTCCTGTTTCAAGGCGCTCGGCGAGCCGCCGCCGTGCAGGCTGATCAGCGAATACCAGCCTCCCTGGTAGGAGGCGGTCAAATCCTCGATGAAACGAGCCACCGCGATGCGCTGATCGTACGGCACGTCCGGATTGGCACGCAGCACTTCGGCCAGCGTCGCCGCCGTCGCCGGATTGTGATCCTCGTCGGGACCGGGCAAGGCGACGATCAGCCCACCGGACACTTCATGCGCCAGACGGTGCATGTCGTAGATCTGTGTCGACAACAACAGTTTGCCGATATTGGCATACACCGGATCGGGCATGAAACTGCGCGCATACGGATCCTGCCGCGCATAAACACTCGCCGCCACGCCGCAGGCATAAAACCCTTCGGTGATCTTGATCAGTTCGACCATCGGCTCGCGCAGAGCGCTTTCCTGCTGCGGATCCAGCGCGTTGGCTTCGCAGATCAGGGCGCCAGCACCGATCAGCAAGTCACCGAAACCGGCGCGGGCCGCGATGCAGCTATGCCGGTGATGCGTCGCGTAGTTGTAGGTCACGTCCGCCGAAAATTGCCATTCGCCGGCGAGAAAGACCCGCTCCCAAGGGACGAACACCCGCTCGAACAGGATCACCGCCGTCGCCTGGCCGTATTTGCGCGAAAACAGCGCCGCACCGTGCTCCGGCTTTTCCCCCGGACGGCCGGCGGGCCGTGACACGATGGTCACCCCCGGCGCATCGACCGGCAGCGCGCAGCAGACGGCGAAATCGGCATCGTCGGCAGACATGTTGCGCGACGGCATGACCAGCAATTCATGCACGTAGGGAGCACCGGTGACGATGGCCTTGGTGCCGCTGATGACGATGCCTTTACCGTTACGCTCGACGATATGCACGTAAACGTCCGGGTTCGACTGTTGATGCGGACGTTTGCTGCGCTCCCCCTTGGCGTCGGTCATGGCGATACCCAGGCTCAGGTCCTGCTCCTGCACCCGCTGCAGATAGGCGGCAAAACGGGCGCGATAGTCGCTTGACCCTAGCGCATCATCCAGGCGGGCAACGGCCTGGCCGATTCCGTTCAAGGCGTCGTGCGCCAGATAACGCTGCGCACAACCGGTTTCCTGACAGAGGAGACGCACCGCTTCCAGCTTGTTCAACAAATCGCCGGCCGATTCGTTGATATGCAGCATCCGATTGACCGTTTTACCCGAGACCGTTTGCCTGGCGAGCATTAACGGCGCCAATTCCGCATGCTGCGCAAAATCGTAGCTGACCGCCAGAGCGTTGATCCCGGGTTGCAGCGACGGCGCATCGACGACCGAATCGATCAACTGCCCATCGACATAGACCGTCGGCCGGTACTGGCGTAGCGACTCCCGATAAGCCTGACCATCCATCAAACTGTTGCTGCCGTTAACAGACATTTTCACTCCTGGCGCTGGTGACGTTGAGGACGATAAACGACGTGCGAATTTTTCCGAAAAATCAGCAGCGCAGCGCTGAATCGGACCTACACGCGGCAGGAAAACCGTCAGCAGACAACGGCGAACGGCGTGCCGGCTCCATCGGCATGACGCCCGCTCGTCGAAGCGACGCACGCCACATTTTCCGAACAGGAACGCGCAGGCGCAAGTGGGCAGTCACTCGCCCACGAGGCTGCCGCGGGCTGGCCGTTCTCCAGGCGGTACAACCAGGCCAGCAATTCGGCAACAGCCAGGTGCAGTTGCGGTGGAATGTGCTGATCGAGATCGACCTGCAGCAGCAAGGCCACCAGATCTCTCGATTGATGCACATAAACGCCGCTTTCCCGCGCACGGGCGATGATCTGCTCGGCCAGAAAGCCACGTCCTTTGGCAACGACGCGCGGCGTCGGCCTGGCCGTAGGCCAGAGCGACCGCGCTCTTCAACGATTCTTTGCCGCTATTGGCCACCGATCCCTTTCCGTTCGCCATCGTTGCCGACAGACGCCGAGTTTACGCAATGACAGCGGCTGCACTTCTCAGAGCCTGTGAATCCATTGCCCGCGTAGCCGGATAGGCACGCAAGCGTTGTTGGCGCCGTTCCAATGGGCGCAATATGCGGAGCGGATCATTTATCTCGCTATTGACGGTTCATTCGACGGATTTCCGTACGTTTCTCGCCCTCAAGCCCCCATGCCGGGAATGGCAGACGTGCCTGTCCCTATCCCAAGCAGGTCCGGCGCCAGTGCCGCCATGCGCAGCAGGTGGTGCGCCAGGGCCAAGATCAGCATCACGCACTTGACCTTGGCCAGCCCCCGCGCCCGCCCGCCGGCCGCCGGATCGGCTTCCAGTTCGGCTTCCAGTTCGGCTTCCAGTTCGGCTTCCAGTTCGGCTTCCAGTCGCGCCACTTCGGCCCGCGCCGCTTCCAGGTAGCCTTCCCGCTTCTCCTTA
>CAYRXO010000086.1:0-14442 GCA_964428215.1 uncultured Candidatus Accumulibacter sp.
CGGCGGCCCACCGAGAAAGATCGTTCCCTGCTCCTTGACGATGATCGATTCGTCGCACATCGCCGGTACGTACGCGCCGCCGGCGGTGCACGAGCCCATCACGACGGCGATCTGCGGGATGCCGGCCGCCGACAGATTGGCCTGATTGTAGAAAATGCGCCCGAAATGGTCGCGATCGGGAAAGACTTCGTCCTGCAGCGGCAGAAAAGCGCCGCCGGAGTCGACCAGATAGACGCAGGGCAACCGGTTTTCGCCGGCGATCTCCTGCGCGCGCAGATGCTTTTTGACAGTCAGCGGGTAATAGGTGCCGCCTTTGACCGTCGCGTCGTTGGCAACGAGCAGGCATTCGACGCCGCTGATCCGGCCGATGCCGGTGATCAGCGACGCCGCCGGCACTTCGAAGGGCGAGCCGTCGCCATACATGCCGTAGGCGGCGAGCGGCGACAGTTCGAGGAACGGCGTGCCGGGGTCGATCAGCGCATTGACCCGTTCGCGCGGCAGCAGCTTGCCGCGCGAGAGATGCTTCTGCCGGGCGCTTTCCGGTCCGCCAAGCGCGATCCGCTCGCTGGTGCCGCGCAGGTCGGCGACGACGGCACGCATCGCCGCTGCGTTGGCCTTGAAGTCGTCGGAACGAACGTCGAGCTGGCTGGCGAGAGCGACCATCAGAAGCCTCCGCTGGTCAGCCAGCGCTCGATCTGCGGCAGGCGGTCGACGCCGAAGAACGGTTCGCCGTCGATGATCACGAACGGCGCACCGAAAACGCCGTTGGCGATCGTCGCCGCGCATTCGGCCTTCAAGCGTTCCTTGAGCGCCGGAGCGCTCAGCGCTTCCGCCAAGGCCTCACCGTCGGCACCTTGTTCAGCGGCCAGAGCGACGATTTCGCCGCTCGACGAGATATCGCGTCCACCAATGAACAAGGCGCGGAAAGCGGCGTGTGCGAAGGCGCGCGCCTGCTGCGCATCGAGATCCTGCAGCCAGTAATACGCCCGTGCCGCATTCTGCGTCGCCAGCGGAAATTTCGCCGGCAAGGTGTAGGGCACACCCAGGAAATGCGCCGAACGGTCGAAATCGCGCAACAGATAGGGCGCTTTCGGCGACTGGACGCTAAAGGGCGATGCGCCGCTGGCCTGGAAAGCAACGCCGAGCAGGAACGGCCGCCAGATCACGCTCCGATCGAAGCGCGCCGCCAGCGCATCGATTTTCTCCGACATCAGATAGGCGTAGGGCGAGGTGAAATCGAAGTAGAAGTCGATGGGCGAAGGCATTTTCCGATTCTCCTGCAGCAGGTGGACGGCCGTCGCGACCGAGGCGCGACGAAAGTTCAGGCGCGCAACGCGGCGCTGCGATGTGCGTCGATCAGTTGCAACAATTGCGCGAAGATCTTGGGGTTGCCGGCGACGATATTGCCGCTTTCCAGATAACTTTCATTGCCGGCCAGATCGCCGACCAGGCCGCCCGCTTCGCTGATCAGCAGCACGCCGCCGGCCATGTCCCACGGTGACAGGCCGAATTCCCAGAAGCCGTCGAAACGGCCGCAAGCGACATAAGCCAGATCGAGCGCGGCGGCGCCGGGACGCCGAATTCCGGCGGACTTGCGCGCCAGGTCCTTGAAAATGGCCAGATAAGTGTCGATGTGTTCGTAGATGCGGTACGGAAAACCGGTGCCGATCAGCGCGCTCTCCAGTTTGAGGCACTTGCTGACGCGGATACGCCGTTCGTTGAGGAATGCCCCGCCGCCCTTGCTGGCGGTAAACAGTTCGTTGCGACCGGGATCGTACACCGCCGCCTGGATGATCTGCCCGCGGTGCGCCAGCGCGATCGAAATGGCGTATTGCGGAAAACCGTGGATGAAGTTGGTCGTCCCGTCGAGCGGATCGATGATCCACTGGTACTCGCTGCCACTGCCGCGACCAAGGGCTTCACCAGACTCTTCTGCTAGAATGCCGTAGTCGGGATAGGCGTCGCGCAGGACCTCGATGATCGCCGCTTCCGCCGCTTTATCGACTTCAGTGACGAAATCGCTTTGTCGCTTGGTGGTGACCTGCAGATGTTCGATGTCCAGAGCGGCGCGATTGATGATCTTGCTGGCGCGGCGGGCCGCGTTGACGATGATGTTGAGAGCTGGATGCATGTTTTGCGAGAAGCGGCGGTGACGACAGGGCAAACGGCCTGCGCCTGCTCGCGCGTGGTGGAAATTAGCCCGATTCTAATATGAACTTCCCGGCAACGTCCCGTTCTTCGGCAACGGACCCGGCCGTTGCGCCGGCAGCGGAAATCCCCGTCACGGCGCTGTCACGCATCCGCATCGTCCTCGCGCAACCCAGCCATCCGGGCAATATCGGCGCGGCGGCGCGGGCGATGAAAACGATGGGCTTGTCGCGACTCTATCTGGTCAACCCGAAACGCTTCCCCGACGATGAGGCGGTGGCACGCGCCGCGGGCGCCGACGACCTGCTGGAACGGGCCGTCTGTTGCGACAGCGTCGACCAGGCGCTCGCTGACGTCCGCTTCGCCTGCGCCGTTTCGGCGCGCCACCGTCATCTCGGTCCGCCAACGCTGCCGGCGCGCCACGCTGCCACTGAGCTATACGAGCGCACCGCCGACGGCGACGTGGCGCTGCTTTTCGGCAACGAAAGCGCTGGATTGGCGAATGCCGACGTGCAGCGCTGTCAGCGGATGCTGTACATCCCCGCCGATCCGACGTACAGCTCGCTCAATCTGGCAGCAGCGGTGCAAGTGCTGTGCTATGAACTGCGGCTGGCCGCTTTCGCCGGCTCGCCACTGTCCCCTTCTCGCGTCGTCCCGTTCAGCTCGCCGCCGGCCAGCTACCAGGACATCGAACGCTTCTACGCGCACCTGCAACGGGTGATGATCGGCAGCGGTTTTCTCGATCCGCAGCGACCGCGGCGCCTGATGCCGAAGTTGCGGCGCCTGTTTGCGCGTGCCGAACTCGAATGCGACGAAATCGACATCCTGCGCGGACTGCTCGACGCCATCGAGAAATCCTCGCGATCCACAGACGTGCAAGGCCGACAAAGTAGACCGAATTAGTCGGATTTAGTAAAATGCTCACCCGTTCCCAGCCCGCCTCCGGCGAAGGATTTGACCCCCCCATGTTCGGCCAACTACGCGCAGACATCCAATCGGTATTCGATCGGGACCCGGCAGCCCGCACTTTCTGGGAAGTGCTGACCTGTTACCCGGGAATCCATGCACTGGTCGCGCACCGTCTGGCGCACTGGCTGTGGACGCACCGCCTGCGCTGGTGCGGCCGCTTCGTCTCGCACCTCGGACGCTTCTTCACCGGCATCGAGATCCATCCCGGTGCGCGCATCGGCCAGCGGCTGTTCATCGATCATGGCATGGGCGTCGTCGTCGGCGAAACGGCGGTCATCGGCGACGATGTGACGCTTTACCACGGCGTGACGCTGGGCGGCACCTCGTGGAACAAGGGGCGCCGTCACCCGACGCTCGAAAACGGCGTCGTCATCGGCGCCGGCGCCAAGATCCTCGGACCGATCACCATCGGCGCCGCAGCGAAAGTCGGCTCGAATGCCGTGGTGGTGAAGAACGTTCCCGCCGGCGCGACGGCCGTCGGCAACCCGGCGCGGATCATCGACGAGGAACAGGCGAAGAAGCGCGAGGAAATGGCCGGGCAACTCGGTTTCTCGGCCTACGCGATCAGCAGCGCGCAGGACGATCCTTTGGCCAAGGCGGTGCATGGGCTACTCGACCATGCCGTCGAAGTCGACCGCCGTCTGACTTTATTACTGTGCCGCCTGGCCGAAGCCGGTGTCAACATCGACGCCGACCTTTCACCCGGCGATTGTTTCGACCCCCAATACCTGAGCAAAATAGTTGACTAAACAAAGTTACTCCGCTAAAGTATACAAAACCAATCAACTATTGGAGACACCCCATGCGACTGACCACTAAAGGACGTTTTGCAGTAACGGCGATGATTGATCTGGCGATGCGTTGCGCCGACGGTCCGGTCGCTCTGGCCGGAATCAGCGAACGGCAAAAAATATCCCTGTCGTATCTCGAACAACTGTTCGGCAAGCTGCGCCGTCACGGACTGGTCGACAGCGTGCGTGGTCCGGGAGGTGGCTACTGTCTGGCGCGGCCGACCAGCGAATTGACGGTCACCGACATCATTCGCGCTGTCGACGAGCAGCTCGACGCCACCCAGTGCGGCGGCCTCGAGAATTGTCAGGATGACGCGCGCTGCATGACCCACGAATTGTGGGCGACGCTGAACGACAAGATGTACGAATATCTCAGTTCGGTGAAGCTCGCCGAACTGGTCGAAGGTCAGCGCAAGAAGATGGGTGGCAGCGCGGTGGTGATGCAGGACCGACGCCGTGCCGGTGCCCGCTCGCGCAACAAGGCGGTGGCCGTCAGCGACTGATCAGCGATTTTTTCCTGGCACTCTTTTCGATATGTTCGCCCCTGTCTATCTCGACCACAACGCCACGACGCCGCTCGATCCGGCCGTGCTCTCGGCGATGCTGCCTTATTTATCCGGGCAGTTCGGCAATCCGTCGAGCCGGCACGAATACGGCCGTGCCGCACGACGGGCAGTCGATGAAGCGCGCAGCCAGGTCGCGGCGGCAGCCGGGGCGCACGCCAGCGAAGTGATCTTCACTGGCAGTGGCACCGAGGCGAATAATCTGTTCATCAAGGGCGTGGCGGCGACCTGCAAGCCCGGCGTGCTCGCCATCAGCGCCATCGAGCATCCCTGCGTGCTCAAACCGGCCGAGCAACTGGTCCGACAAGGCTGGCAACTGCACAAGCTGCCGGTCGATGGCGAGGGGCGGCTCCTCGACGACGGCTTCGCCACCGTCCTGGCGCTGAAACCGAAAATCGTTTCGCTCATGCTGGCCAATAATGAAACAGGTGTCGTGCAGGACATCGCCGCGCTGGCCACACTGGCGGCACGCGCCGGCGCCTGTTTCCACACCGATGCCGTACAGGCTTTCGGCAAGCTGCCGCTCGATTTCCGCCGCCTGAATTCGGCCGGCGTGCGCGCGATGACTCTTTCGGCGCACAAGATCGGCGGCCCGAAAGGTGCCGCGGCACTGATTCTCGACAAGCGGGTCGAGCTGCAACCGCTGCTTGCCGGCGGCGGCCACGAACGCGGTCTGCGTTCGGGAACCGAGAACGTTGCGGCGATCGTCGGTTTCGGCGTTGCTTGCCAACTGGCCGCCAGCCGACGGGAGGCCTATGCGCAACGGCTGCTGCAGTTGCGTCTGACTCTGGAAGAGGGTTTGCACGCGTTCGGTGCTGTTTTGTTCAGCCAGTCTGCCGAGCGTCTGCCGAACACCGTCTATTTCGCCATCCCACAAATCGACGGCGAAACCCTGGTCGGCCACCTCGATCGCGCCGGTTACGCGGTCGCCAGCGGTGCCGCCTGTTCGAGCAGTCAGCCCGAACCGTCGCACGTGCTGCAGGCAATCGGCGTGCCGCCGGATCTGGCGCGCGGCGCAGTGCGCGTCAGCCTCGGCGAAACGACGCAAACCGCCGACGTCGCCGGCCTACTGCATGCGCTGCACGGCACCCTCGACCAGTTGCGGCATCTGCCGGCGATGGAGCGTGCCGCTCTGGCGTCTGTCGCCTGAAGGAAAGGGAAAGGGCGAGCCCCGCATTTTCATACGCCAGCGAACGATGAAAGCCCTATCCGTGCGTTCCGAATGAAACTTTCTCTGGCCAGCCCTACTCATACGTCGCCGTCGCATATTTCACCTGACCCCGAGCTTCCGGAGCCTGCTCTGATGTTGAATCTGCCCATATATCTCGATTACTCAGCAACGACACCGATCGACCCGCGCGTCGCAGAAAAAATGATCCCTTTTCTTTGCGAGAAATTCGGCAATCCGGCGTCGCGTTCGCACGCATTCGGCTGGGAAAGTGAAGCCGCCGTCGAGGAAGCGCGCGAAGAAGTCGCCCGCCTGGTCAATGCCGATGCCAAGGAGATCGTGTGGACATCGGGCGCCACCGAATCGAACAATCTGGCCCTGAAAGGCGCCGCCCAGTTCTACGCCGGCAAAGGCAAACACATCATCACCGTCAAGACCGAACACAAGGCGGTACTCGACACCTGTCGCGAGCTCGAGCGGCAGAGTTTCGACGTCACTTACCTCGACGTACGCGACGACGGCCTGCTCGATCTCGACGTCTTCCGTGCCGCCTTGCGTCCGGAGACGATCCTGGTCTCGGTGATGCTGGTCAATAACGAAATCGGCGTCATCCAGCCGATCGCCGAGATTGGCGACATCTGCCGCCAGCGCGGCATCATCTTCCACGTCGACGCTGCGCAGGCAACCGGCAAGACGGCGATCGACCTGGCGACGCTGAAAGTCGATCTGATGAGTTTCTCGGCGCACAAGACCTACGGCCCGAAAGGCATCGGTGCGCTGTTCGTGCGCCGCAAACCGCGGGTGCGTCTCAATGCGCAGATGCACGGTGGCGGGCACGAACGCGGTTTCCGTTCGGGAACGCTGGCCACGCATCAGATCGTCGGCATGGGCGAAGCCTTCCGCCTCGCGCGTCTGGAAATGACTAGCGAAAACGAGCGCATCCGCCGCTTGCGCGACCGCCTGCTGCATGGGCTGTCGGACATCGAGCAGGTGTTCGTCAACGGCAGTCTCGAACATCGCGTGCCGCACAATCTGAACATCAGCTTCGCCTATGTCGAAGGCGAATCGTTATTGATGGCAATCAAGGATCTGGCCGTTTCTTCCGGGTCAGCCTGTACTTCGGCGTCGCTCGAGCCGTCGTACGTGCTGCGCGCGCTCGGCCGCGAAGACGAACTGGCGCACAGTTCGATCCGTTTCACGCTCGGCCGTTTCACCACCGAAGAACAGATCGACTATGCGATCAAGCTGCTGCACGACAAGATCGGCCGTCTGCGCGAGTTGTCGCCACTCTGGGAAATGGTGCAGGAAGGCATCGATCTGAGCACCGTGCAATGGGCAGCACACTGACAGCGTATTGCCGAATTTTTAAAAGAGGAAACGATCATGGCTTACAGCATCAAGGTTCTCGATCACTACGAAAATCCGCGCAACGTCGGTTCGTTCGGCAAGGAAGAACCGGGCGTCGCCACCGGTATGGTCGGCGCGCCGGCTTGTGGTGACGTGATGAAACTGCAAATCAAGGTCGGCAAGGATGGCGTCATTGAAGACGCCAAATTCAAGACCTATGGCTGCGGATCGGCAATCGCCTCGTCGTCGCTGGTCACCGAGTGGGTCAAGGGCAAGACGATCGATCAGGCGCTGGATATCAAGAATACGGCCATCGCTGAGGAACTGGCCTTGCCGCCGGTCAAAATTCATTGTTCGATTCTCGCCGAAGACGCGATCAAGGCCGCCGTCGCCGACTACAAGAAGAAGCACGCCGAGCAGCCGGTCAGCGGGTGAACGTCATTCGATACGACAACATTCAGGACAGCAGGAGGTTTTCAGAGATGGCCGTAACGCTTTCAGAGCGGGCAGCGAATCACGTCGCGAAGTACATGGCCAAACGCGGCAAAGGCATCGGTTTGCGTTTGGGCGTCCGTACCAGCGGCTGTTCCGGCATGGCTTACAAACTCGAGTTCGCCGATAACGCTAATCCCGACGACGTCGAGTTCGAATCGCATGGTGTGCGCGTGCTGATCGATCCGAAAAGTTTGCCCTACCTCGATGGCACCGAACTCGATTACGCGCGCGAAGGACTTAACGAAGGTTTCCGCTTCAACAACCCGAACGTCAAGGATTCCTGCGGTTGTGGCGAAAGCTTCAACGTCTGACCGCCGGCCGGCCTGCGTTTTTCAGCTGGTATAAAATTTTGTTCCCATGGATTTCAGTGCCGATCATTTCGCGCTGTTCGGACTGTCACGCGCCTTTCGCATCGACAGCCAGATGCTCGAACAACGCTACCGCGACCTGCAGACGCAGGTGCACCCGGACCGCCACGCCGCGGGCAGCGACAGCGATCGTCGCTTGTCCCTGCAATGGGCGACACGGGTCAACGAAGCGGCTCAAACGCTGCGCGCGCCGCTGACCCGTGCGCAATATCTGCTGAAACTCGCTGTGCCCGACCTCGGCACGGATCGCCAGTCAGCCCTGCCGACCGATTTCCTGGTCGAACAGATGGAATGGCGCGAAGCGGTCGCCGAAGCACGCGCCGTTGGCGATCATCACGAACTCGAACACCTGCACCATCGTCTACAACACGAAATTGAGCAGCGCTATACCGAAGTCGCCGCCCTTCTCGACGATACGCACGATTACCCGCTGGCTGCCGACCGGGTGCAGCGCCTGATGTTCATCGACAAACTGCTCGCCGAAATCGACGACGGCATCGCCGCCTGCGATTCCTGAGCGTTGCCTGTTCCGGGATTCTTCATCGTCCATGGCTCTACTGCAAATTGCCGAACCCGGCGAATCGAGCGCACCGCACCAGCACCGCCTGGCCGTCGGTATCGACCTCGGCACGACCAACTCGCTGGTCGCCACGGTGCGCAGCGGATTGACCGTCGTCCTCGGCGACGAATTCGGCCGGCCATTGCTGCCCTCGGTGGTCCGCTATCTGACTGACGGCCAGCATCAATTGGGTTATGAAGCGCAGGAAGCGCAAGCCATCGATCCGCGCAATACCATTGTTTCGGTGAAACGTTTCATGGGCCGCGGGCTGGCCGACATCGCCGGACGTGAAGACCTGCCGTATCACTTCGACGACCAGCCGGGAATGCTGCGTCTATTCACCGCTGCCGGCCTGAAAAGCCCGGTCGAAATCTCCGCCGACATCCTGCGCCACTTGCGACAACGTGCTGAAGCCTCGCTCGGCGGCGCGCTGGTCGGCGCGGTGATCACCGTGCCGGCGTATTTCGACGATGCGCAACGGCAGGCGACCAAGGATGCGGCCCGCCTCGCCGGCCTGCCGGTGTTACGTCTGCTCAACGAGCCGACCGCCGCCGCAATCGCCTACGGCCTCGACAACGCTGCTGAAGGCGTCTACGCGGTTTACGACCTCGGCGGAGGCACGTTCGACATCTCGATCCTGCGCTTGTCGCGCGGCATTTTCGAAGTGCTGGCCACCGGCGGCGACTCGGCACTCGGCGGCGACGACTTCGACCAGCGCATTTTCTGCTGGATTCTCGAAACCGCCCGCCTCGCGCCGCTGTCGGTCGAAGATGCGCGCATGCTGCTCACCCGTGCGCGCGAGGCCAAGGAATACCTCACCCTGCACGGCGTCGCGCCGATTGCCGCCCGCTTGAACAGCGGCGAAGTGGTCGACCTGAAACTGACGACCGAAATCTTCACCGAAATCACCCGCACACTGGTCGCCAAGACGATGCAGCCGGTCAAGAAAGCGCTGCGCGACGCCGGACTGTCGATCAACGACGTCAAGGGCGTGGTGATGGTCGGTGGCGCCACGCGCATGCCGCAGGTGCAGCGAGCGGTCGGCGATTTCTTCCAGCAGGCGCCGTTGAACAACCTCGACCCCGACAAGGTCGTCGCCATCGGCGCCGCAACGCAGGCCAACCTGCTCGCCGGCAACCGCGCTGCAGGGGATGACTGGCTGCTGCTCGACGTCATTCCGCTGTCGCTGGGGCTGGAAACGATGGGTGGGCTGGTCGAAAAAATCATTCCACGCAACGCGACGATACCGACGGCTCGGGCACAGGAATTCACTACCTTCCGCGACGGACAGACTGCGCTCGCTCTGCATGTCGTGCAGGGCGAGCGGGAACTGGTCAGCGATTGCCGCTCTCTGGCACGCTTCGAACTGCGCGGCATTCCGCCGATGGTCGCCGGCGCGGCGCGTATCCGTGTCACGTTCCAGGTCGACGCCGACGGCCTGCTCGCCGTCGAAGCGCGCGAGCAACTGTCCGGCGCCGAAGCGAACATCGTCGTCAAACCGTCGTACGGCCTCTCCGACGATGAAATCACCAACATGCTGAAGGACTCGCTGCAGCACGTCAGGGACGACGCCCAGCAACGCGCGCTCAAGGAAGCGCAGGTCGACGCGCAACGGTTGATCGAAGCGGTCAGCGCCGCCCTGGCCGCCGACGGCGAATTGCTCGCCGCTGACGAACGTCAGCGCATCGAGCGTAGCCTCGACCAGTTGCAACAGCTGTTGATCAGCGACAATCGCCGCCAGATCATGCTGGCCATGGACGATCTCGAAGCCGACACCAAGGAATTCGCTACCCGACGGATGAACAAATCGATCCGCCGCGCTTTCGCCGGACGGCATATCGGCGATCTCGACGTGGTTACCGAACATGAACCGCTGCGGCCCGTAGGAGAAAATGCATGACGCAGATCATCGTTCTGCCGCACAGCGAACTCTGTCCTGATGGCGCCGTCTTCGACGCCCGCATCGGCGAATCGATCTGCCAGAACCTGCTCGAAAACGGCATCGCCATCGAACACGCCTGCGAGATGTCCTGCGCCTGCACCACCTGTCACGTCATCGTCCGCGAGGGCTTTGCTGCACTCGAACCGTCCGATGAACTGGAGGACGATCTGCTCGACAAAGCCTGGGGACTCGAACCGAACTCGCGGCTGTCGTGCCAGGCGATCGTCGGCGAAACACCGTTGACCATCGAAATTCCACGCTATTCGATCAACATGGCTCGGGAGGGGCAACGATGAAATGGACCGACATCGACGCGCTGGCCGTCGAACTGGCCGATACCTACCCTGAGGTCGACCCGCTGAAAATTGGCTTTGTCGACCTGATGAACCGGGTACTGGCTTTGCCCGGCTTCGACGACGACCCGAAACGTTGCGGGGAAAAAATTCTCGAGGCGATTCAGCAGGCCTGGATCGACGAAAGCGCATGAAGCCCGATGACAGCGGCGGCAGCCAGCGCAACGTCCTCGGTGGCATTCTCGGTGTTTGCAGCGAACGGCCGTTGACCGGCTTTTTCCGCGACGGTTGCTGCAATACCAGCGACGAAGATTTCGGCAGTCACACCGTCTGTGTCGTGCTCACTGCCGAATTCCTTGAATTCTCCAAATCCCGCGGCAACGATCTGAGCACGCCACGCCCGGAATACAATTTCCCCGGACTACGTCCCGGCGACCGCTGGTGCCTGTGCGCGCCACGCTGGCGAGAAGCGCTGGCCGCCGGCAAAGCACCGCGCGTCGTGCTCAACGCCACCAATGAAGCGGCGTTACTGATCGTCAGCCTCGACGATCTCAAGCGGCACGCAATTGATTTGAACTGAGTTTCACGACGAATTTTGTCGTGTTCAGGTCGACATGCTTGCAGAAGCAGGCTGTGAAATCGCCATTTAATATTTTTTCGTCGACGATGCACGGCTCGCTTGCTTCAATAGCGATTTTTCGCCCACTTTCGACCCCTGTACGACGGATTTTCCCCGCTACCATACGGGCCACTCTTTCCCCGCAGGGTGGATATCAATATTAGGTGTCGATTCCGGCGGCCGGCAATACCCATCCTGAGGCAAGCGGGAAAGCACACTTGACAGCAGTCGCCATCCTTCGCCTCCGACAAGGAGACAAGTTGGAAACGGTAACCAAGCTTAACGAATCAGGACAACTTAGAAGCTGCTCGGCCTCAAAACTGAAGTGCAACACTTTCCAGAAGGTAGCGTGTTGCAATGGGAACGAACGATACACACCTGCGCATGGAAGAGCGGACGAAGATCCTGTGGGGCTTGAGCAGGGCGGCACACGGCGAGCAATTGCCCGTCGTGTGCCGCGTCCGCCGAGTACGATCAGTCGCGAATTGAAGCGCAACAGTTGGACGAATCCGGCAACAGAACCGCACCGGCACGTGGCCGGACGCTCAACAACCGTTGTGGCCCGAGACAGTGGCCAGTGGCTTTGTGGTGCAGGCAAAGCGTCGGGGGGTGGAACGCACGCACGCCTGGAACGAACGCGCGCGTCGCTTGATCGCGCATCATGATCGCTCCGCGTGGGCGCCGGTCGCTTGGCTCTGGCTCGTCGAAGCTCGTGTACTAGCAACAAGGCTCGCAGGGTAATTATTTTGTCCACACTCTCTCAGGATACGGAAAATGAAGCACGCTAAGCCGATTGAAGACTTTGATCTGGCTTGCCGGTAAAATTCAGAGCATTATTATTGGGGAGTAGCCATTCCTAGCGCCCCGCCAGGAAGTCCGCGTCAACATACTTGAGGCGGTTCGCCTCATGGCGTGGTCAGCATCTGCACATGCAAAGCTAGGCAAGCCGTGGCTGGGCGTGCTGTTTCTGATCGCTTATGCCGTCTACCTCAGGGGCGAGATTCAGGAGAGCGACACTGCGCCACAAGAGGAAGAGATCGAGCCGCTCAAGATTCGTCCCTCAGCCACCGAGCCTTCGCTGGCATGGGCGGGTCTGCAAGCACTTCTGGCATTGATCGTCATCGGCTTCGCGTCTTACGCCTTTGTTGCCCAGCTTGAAGCCATTGGAACAGCACTGCACTGGTCACCTCTTCTGGTGGCCCTGCTGCTCAGCCCCGTAGCCACTGAGCTGCCAGAAACTATGAATGCGCTGATCTGGGTGCGCCAAGGCAAGGATCGCCTGCCGTTGGCGAACACTTCCGGGGCGATGATGATTCAGGCCACCATCCCAGGCGCACTGGGCATCTTCTTCACGCCGTGGCCATTCGATGCTCCGTTGCTGGCCTCCGGCGCCATCACGGCGCTGGCGATTACATTCCTGTGGCGGCTCTTCAGGGGTGGGGCCGTCGATGCTCGTGGCCTGGTAGCGGTCAGCTCGCTATACGGTGTATTCGCGATGTGGGTCGCGGGTTACTTCAGGTAGGAATTGATGACCTGGAACACCACCTCCAGGTCTTGCTTCCGCTGCTCCAGCTCGGGTTCCTTGACGACATGATCAGTCAAATGGCCTTTGATCACGGTGGCCATCAAGCCGTTGACGGCTCCCCGGATCGCTGCGATCTGTTGCAGAACGGCAATGCACTCGCCTTCCTCGGCAAGTTGTTTTTCCAGTGCGGCCGCCTGACCCTGAATACGTCTGACGCGAGTCAGCAGCCTAGCTTTGTCTCGAATGGTGTGGGCCATCTATGCTCTTGCTTCAACGGTAAAAATTATACTGGAGGATAGCATGAATAAACTAGGGGGTAGTATACTGGCATTCATTTGAACGCCACTCGAGAATCCTTATGACAGAGTTTTCCACCCTCTTGCAGCAAGGCAATGCTTGGCTGTTCGTCCCCAGCGCGATCTTGCTGGGGGTATTGCATGGCTTGGAGCCAGGCCACTCCAAGACGATGATGGCGGCCTTCATCGTTGCCATTCGGGGCACGCTGACACAAGCTGTATTGCTGGGCCTGTCAGCCACCATCTCGCACACGGCCGTCGTGTGGGCCGTGGCAATGGCAGGGTTGTATTTCGGGCGCAACTGGAATGCCGAGGCGACCGAAGCGTATTTCCAGGTCGCTTCGGCCGTACTCATCATTGGCGTCGCGGCCTGGATGATCTGGCGTACCTGGCGCGACCAGCGCGCCTGCATCCATGACCACAGCCATGAGCACGACCACCACGATGAAGTCAAGCGCATCGATACCGGCCATGGCGTTGTGCGCCTGGAAGTGTTCGAGAAGGGTGTTCCACCGCGCTTTCGCCTACGCAACGCAAGCAAGCGCGGTCACGAGTGGACGGCTGACCTGGTCAAGGTCGAGACAGAGCGACCTGACGGCAGCCGTCAAACCTTTACCTTCGTGCAGCGCGACGGATACGTTGAGTCCGTTCAGGAAATTCCTGAGCCGCACGAGTTCATCGTCCGTCTGCGGTTGGGCCATGACCACCATAGCCACGACTATGACGTGGAGTTCGTCGAACACGACCACCATCACCATGCCATCAAGGACTATGAAGGGCTGGACGTATCGGCACCCGGCTACCAGGACCCGCACGAGCTGGCCCACGCCAATGACATTCGTCGCCGCTTTGCCGGCCGCGAAGTGACCACCGGGCAAATCATCATCTTCGGACTGACGGGGGGGCTGATTCCCTGCCCAGCCTCGATCACCGTGCTTCTACTCTGCCTGCAACTGAAGAAGATCGCTCTGGGCGCGACCCTTGTGCTGTGCTTCAGCATCGGTCTGGCGCTGACGATGGTGGCCTCGGGGGCGTTGGCCGCGCTGAGCGTCAAGCACGTGTCCAAACGCTGGAGTGGCTTCGGCGAAATCACACGTAACGCTCCGTACTTCTCTGGGGCATTGATTGTGCTGGTTGGCTTGTTTGTCGGCTACCAAGGGCTGCGCGCTATGGTTTGAAGCTTTGCAACATGTCAGACTGGGCCATACCTTAAGGAAACGCAGAACAATTCAAGTGCCGCGAGAATTTGGCTGTGATTGCCGACCCCTCGCCCCCCGGAAGGACGACCGACCGTCCCGAAGGCACCTTCCGATGCGGATTTTATTGGCGCGGGGCCTCAATCGCGCCCTGCTGCGGCCA
>CAYRXO010000087.1:0-14275 GCA_964428215.1 uncultured Candidatus Accumulibacter sp.
GCTGAAAAAGACAAGAAAGTGGTGGCGGTGATCGGTGATTCCACCTTCCTGCACATGGGCATGCAGGGGCTACTGGACATTGTCTATAACCGCGGTAACGTCACCGTGCTGCTGCTCGATAACCGCGCCGTCGGCATGACCGGCGGTCAGGACAACCCGGCCAGCGGGCGCGATATCCACGGCAACGAAGCGCCGCGCGTCGATTTCGCGCAACTGGTCAAGGCATTGGGCGTACGCGAGGAACGGGTGCACGTCGTCGACGCCTATCAGTTGCCGGTACTCTGGAAAACCTTGCGCGCCGAAACGGCGATTCCGGAACCGTCGGTGATCATCACCAACCAGCCCTGCGTCCTGATCAAGGATTACCATCCGCTGAAACCGTTCCGGGTAATCGACGAGAAATGCACCGGCTGCGGCAACTGCGTCGATGTCGGCTGTCCGGCGATTCACGTGTCGCGCCGGGAAGTGGTCAAGAAACCCAGCGGTCGGGAAGTCGAACTGGCCTTCGTGACCATCGAAAGCGCCGCGTGCACCGGCTGCGGGCTGTGTCTGCAGCCCTGCGCCCCGGACGCGATCGTTCCGGTCGAAACGCTGGCCATGCCGATCAAGATCGTGCGCAAAGCCACGGCCGAAGATACGCAGTCTTCGTAGACGGCACAGACAGATTTCGCCTGACGTTGCTCTCTCCACCGCATGGACCTAGCTTGACGCAAGCACTCCGAAAAAAGTAACCCCTGTCAGAACTCTTCGCTCCCGCGGCCTTTCCCACCGGAGGTGAAGGAGATCCATGAGTCATCTGGCGAATTTCACATTAATCAAGCGCTGCTCTCGCTATCCAGCCGCGACGTTTTATGAAGTTGGAAAGGTTGTATCTGATGTCCGAAACAGGCAAATCCGCTACCACCAACATCCTGGTCGTCGGCACCGGCGGTCAGGGGGTGATGACGGCGACCGAGATTCTTGCCGAAGCCGCCATCGCGCTCGGCCACGATGCCAAGAAAACCGAAGTGGCCGGCATGGCGCAGCGCGGCGGCGTCGTTTCCTCACACCTGCGTTTCGGCAAGAAAGTGCTCTCGCCGCAAGTCTCACCGGGTTGTGCCGATCTCCTGCTCGGTTTCGAAGCGGCGGAAGCGATGCGCTGGCGGCACATGCTGCGTCCGAAAGGGATGGTATTGATGAACCTCGGCCGTCTGGTGCCACCGGTCGTCGACCTGGGCCTGTATGACTATCCGACCGATCCGGTCGCCGAACTGCACGCCGTCGGCACGCACGTCGTCGCCTTCGACGCCTCGACCATCGCCATCGAGTTGGGCGACATCCGTCTGGGCAACACGGTGATGCTCGGCGCCATTTCCGATCATCTGCCTTTCCCGGCCGAGATACTCGAAAACTGCATTCTCAAGCGTTTCGCGCGCAAAAAGCCGGAAGTCGTCGAACTGAACCGCCGGGCTTTCGCGGCCGGTCGTCAGGCCGCCGAAGTGGCCGAGGCGGCGGAAATCGCCGCCGAGCAGGCGCAGATTGCACGTGCTTCCGCTGCTTGAAAGCTGCCAGCCTGCTCAGATCGTCGAGCGTGGTAATACCTCGCTCGCTTCTGCTCTTGAAGCTGACTGCTTTTGCTGCGCAGACAACTGATTGAACAGCCAATTTTCTGACTTCCCGGGAAAAGCCCAAGATGAGCGCTAAAATTCTCGACGGCAACGCGCTGGCGCAAAAGCTGCGCGCCGATTTCAAGACCCGTGCCGACGCCCTGTGCGCACGCGGCCGGCAGCCGGGCCTGGCGGTGATCCTGGTCGGCGAAGATCCGGCGTCCCAGGTTTACGTGCGCAACAAGGTCAATGCCTGCCTGCAGGCCGGCATCCACTCCGAAAGAATCACCTACCCGGCCGACGTCGCGCAGCAAACCGTCCTCGACCGGATCGCCGCACTCAATGCCGACCCGACGATCCACGGCATCCTGGTGCAACTGCCGCTACCCCGTCATTTCGACAGCGACGCGGTGCTCGAAACCATCTCGCCGCTGAAGGACGTCGACGGCTTCCACGCCGAGAACGTCGGCGCGCTGATGCAGGGTAAACCGCGTTTCATTCCTTGCACGCCCTACGGCGTGATGAAATTCTTCGCCGACGCCGGCATCGATCTCAAAGGCAAAGAAGCGGTGGTCCTCGGTCGTTCGAACATCGTCGGCAAACCGATGGCCATGCTGCTGATGCAAGCCAGCGCGACGGTCACCATCTGCCATTCGCAGACGCGCGACCTGGCTTTCCACACCCGGCGCGCCGACATCCTGATCGCCGCGCTCGGCAAGGCGAAATTCGTCACCGCCGACATGGTCAAGCCGGGCGCGGTGGTCATCGACGTCGGCATCAACCGCCTGCCGGATGGCAAGCTGTGCGGCGACGTCGATTTCGCGCCGGTCAGCGAAGTGGCGGCAGCGGTCACGCCGGTGCCTGGCGGTGTCGGGCCGATGACCATCACCATGTTGCTGGCCAACACCCTCGAAGCCGCCGAACGGAAGGCGCGCTGATGGACGCGCCGCAGCCGCTGGTCGGCGTGGTGATGGGCTCCGATTCCGACTGGCCGACGATGCAGGCGGCAGCCGTGCTGCTCAAGGAATTGGGCGTTCCTTACGAAGCGCGCGTCGTTTCCGCGCACCGCACCCCCGATCTGCTCTTCGACTACGCCAGTTCGGCGAGTGCGCGCGGTTTGCAGGCGATCATCGCCGGCGCCGGCGGCGCCGCGCATCTGCCCGGCATGCTGGCGGCGAAAACGATTGTCCCGGTGCTCGGCGTGCCGGTGCAATCGAAAGCGCTGTCCGGCAATGATTCGCTGCTGTCGATCGTCCAGATGCCGAAAGGCATCCCGGTCGCCACCTTCGCCATCGGCGAAGCGGGCGCGGCCAACGCGGCGCTGTTCGCTGTCGCCATGCTGGCCAGTCACGACGTCGAACTGGCGCAACGGTTGAACGATTTTCGCCGCGCGCAGACCGACAAGGTACTGGCGATGCGCCTGCCGACGGTGTGATGCGGATGGGTTGCGAAACGAGCTGGATTTGCTTGCGGGCACGTGACCGAACGGCAGAGCGGTTTGATACCCCTCCTCGCCGCCGGCCCCCTCTCCCACAAGAGCCAGGAAAGGTTCGTGACTTGCTGCACCACTTCATAACGATGGAGGATTGAGGTGCCGATCATTCTGCCGCCCGCGACGCTGGGCATGCTCGGCGGCGGTCAATTGGGCCGCTTTTTTGTCGCTGCGGCGCACGAAATGGGTTACCGGGTGTGGGTGCTCGACCCCGACCCGCACAGCCCGGCCGGGCGGATCGCCGACCGTCATCTGGTGACGGCTTACGACGATTACGCGGCGCTCGATCAACTGGCGCAATCCTGCACGGCGGTGAGTACCGAATTCGAGAATGTTCCCGCCGGCACGCTCGATTACCTCGACAAATTCGTCGTCGTCCGCCCGTCGGCATCAGCGGTCAGCGTCTGTCAAAACCGCATCGCCGAGAAACGTTTTCTGCGCGACAACCGCTTGCCGCACGGGTCGTATCTCGAAGTGCTCAACGAGAACGACCTGGCACGCGCCGACGACTGCCTCTTTCCCGGTATTCTCAAAGTCGCCCGTTTCGGTTACGACGGCAAGGGTCAAGCGCTGGTCGCCAGCCGCGACGAAGCATTGGCGGCCTTCGTCCGCTTCCGGAACGAAAGCTGCGTGCTGGAAAAGAAACTGCCGCTGGCTGGCGAAGTGTCGGTGGTGCTGGCGCGCGACAAACACGGCGCCTGCTGCCCTTTCCCGACCGTCTTCAACACGCATCGCCAGGGCATCCTCGACGTCTCGCGCATCCCGGCACCCATTAGCGGCGCTCTGTGCGCACAGGCAGCGGCACTGGCCGGATCGGTTGCCGACTGCCTGGGCTATATCGGCGTGCTGGCCGTCGAGTTCTTCATCGTCGATGGTCGATTGCTGATCAACGAAATGGCACCGCGTCCGCACAACAGCGGTCACTACACCCTCGACGCCTGTACCCACAGCCAGTTCGAGCAGCAGGTGCGCGCCCTATGCGGCTTGCCGCTCGGGCAGGCAGAGGCGCATTCGGCGGCAGTGATGGTCAATCTGCTCGGCGAACTGTGGTACAGAAACCCGCCTAATGTCAAAGCCGCGCAACGCTTCGTTCCTCATCCGGCGCTGGCGGCGCGCGGGGGACTGGGCAGCCGCGGCCAGTACATGCCACCACCCGATGCACCGGGCAACGCCATGGCGATCAGCGGCGCGCACTATCACGAACCGGACTGGGCCGCATTGCACGCCATTCCCGGGCTGAAACTGCATCTCTACGGCAAGCATCACGCCCGCCCCGGGCGCAAGATGGGTCACTTCACCGTCATTGATAGCGACCCGGAACGGGCCTTGCACAACGCCCTGGCAGCGCGATCGGCGATCGGCATCGACGATGCCGCCCCCTGACCCGGCCGTCGCCGCGGCGGTCGACGCCTGGCGCGCCGGCGAACTGGTCGCCTTCCCTACAGAAACGGTTTACGGCCTGGGTGCCGACGCCGCCAACCCGGCGGCAGTCGGCAAAATTTTCGCCGCCAAAGGCCGTCCGAGCAATCACCCGCTGATCGTACACCTGCCGGCGGTCGACCACCTCGAACAATGGGCCGTCGACATTCCTGAAACGGCGTGGCGGCTCGCCGCCGCCTTCTGGCCGGGACCGTTGACGCTGATTGTCAAACGCGCGCCCTGGATACCCGCCGCAGTCAGCGGTGGGCAGGACAGCATCGGACTGCGCGTGCCGGCGCACCCGCTGGCGCTGACGTTGCTGCAGGCCTACGCCGTTGCCGGCGGCGGCGAGAAGGGCCTGAGCGGCATCGCCGCGCCGTCGGCAAACCGTTTCGGTCGTCTCAGCCCGACCGACGCGGCGCACGTGCGCGAAGAACTCGGCGACGCCGTGCGCGTGATCGTCGACGGCGGACGTTGTCCGGTCGGCATCGAATCGACCATCGTCGATCTGACCGTTCCCGCTGGGCAAGCGCCGCGCCTGCTGCGCCCGGGCCGCTTGTCCTCGGAAGCGATCGCCCGCGTGCTCGGCGTCAAACCAACTGGACCGGCAGCGACTGACGTTACGACGCCGCGCGTTTCCGGCTCGCTCGCCGCCCACTACGCGCCGCAAACGCCTTTGCAGATCGTCGCCGGCGAACGGCTGCCGCACACGCTGCATGCGCTGCTCGAGGAGAGGAAACGCTGCGCCGTGCTTTGCCGGCAGCCGCAGTTCGCCGCACCAGCCAGCGTGGCGCAACGCGTCCTGCCCGACGAGCCGGTCGGCTACGCTTATGGCCTCTATGCCGCCTTGCGCGAACTCGACGGCAGCGGCGTCGACCGGATTCTCGTCGAAGCGATTCCCGCCGGCGCCGACTGGCTCGCCATCGCCGACCGCTTGCGCCGCGCCGAATACGGTTCCGCTGCGCCTATCACCAGTCGTGACAGCGAGTAAAGGTTCGCTTTTTTCAACCGGAAGAGATCAAGGTTTACCGCTCATTCCCCGATCTGAACGTTCAGATCAACATTCATTTCGACGCCAGGAACGAGGAAACCGCTTTCGGCTCCGACGGAACGACACGTCGGCACAAATCCAATACCCTGGGATCAGCGGACAGTCATGTATCTGATCAGGCCCCGATAGAGAACCACCCTTGAACCGAACGAAAGCATCGATTTCAACCTTGGCCTCGATTCAAAGATAACCGTCAGCCATATCAATCGATTCGGCGACGTGTAGGTGCTGTTGCCGAAGGCATCTTCCTTATCCCTGACTGTTCTGTTCAGTGCGCTTACGTTGTTGCGCAAAAAACTCGGTTCTTTGAGCAGTGTGTAAAAGAAATTGTGCTCAAAAATCAAAAATTTGTTCTTTCATCAACTCGGTGCATTTCGAGCTTGCAACCTCGCCGTCTATCATGCACAGTCGCCAGGAGGTAAACTGCGGCGCGGCAACCGTGACGCAAGGCAACGACCAATGGGAATCGCAGCCGGCCAGCGGCACGAACACCAATATCGCTTTGGCCTTCAAACGATAGCGGGCACTCGGTGTCCTCTTCGCTCCGGCCAAACGGGTCAAAATGGAGCCAAGCGCTTGAACTTCCGAAGCTATATTTACGCCACCATCGACGGTTGCAGCGATCGTGCGGCGACGGTAGGGATCATGAATGCCATCGCCGACCGTCTGACCGTCATTGCCGCCCGCAATCCGGCGCTTGGCTGGCAAGTCATTCCATTGGTCGAAGAGGGAGATTTCGACGATTTCGACGTCGACGCGCAATTGCTGGCAACGGTCAGCAAAGGCCGTTTACCGGCGATCAACGTCAACCTGTCCTTCGATATCGATCGGGGAGCCGACGGCGACCCGGAGGTCGACGCACTGCTGGCGTCGTACGGTTTGGTCCTTCTGGCACGCATTCCGGCCGACGAGCAGGGCTGCACGAGCAGCACGGACTGATGCTCCGGGGTGCCGTAATGTGCGCTGTCCGCAACAAGCGGATCAACATGATGCGCCTTATTTCGCCTGGGCAGGCATATTCGATATCACGCTATCGAAAATAATGACCGGTTGGCGGCTATCCGCGGTGCGGACGATATTCATCAGTTCGTCGAACGCAGACCAATTCAACCTGGAAACCGCAGTTCGCCAGTGACAGGAATGCAGAATATCTATTATTGTCAATCGGTTGCAGCGTGTTAGTTTCAATGCGCAGCCGGTCAGAATGGGCGAGGCTGCGGTGATGGAAACGCCGCTGCGCGTCGCCGGCCTGTGTCGGATAGCAGGTGCGGTCGATAGGCTCAATGACCGCTGACGAAACGAAAAGGAACCGTCACCGTCGCTTTATTGGTCTCGACGATCAGAGTCGTCTGCCATTGCATGACCCCGGTGATGCAAACCGGCAGGTCCCCCTGCCCCACGAAGCGTTTTCCTTCCGATTGTTGCTGCAACCTGAAGCGGTTATACCCCATTTGCATGGAAACTCCTGCAAAATCCACTTCAACCTGACGCGCAACCGGGCGGCTAAGCGTCATTTGCAACTGCAGAGGTTTGACGACCGGAATCGGGTGCGGCTCGATGGAGAATTCCAGTTCCACCCCGTCGGGCAAAGTCGCCTGGCAGCTTCCCCGATTCAGGTCACAATCCGATAACGGCAAACTGATGTCGGATCGCGGACCAAGCAGAGGTGCGAGCTGATAAGCCACGATCGCCAGTATCGCCACCGCAGCGACCAGTAGCGCATCCAGCAACAGGTTCTTGTTCATTCAGCCGATTTCTCCGAATGTTCATACCGCGCATGCCGGTCGGATCAAGATGTCCCATTTGCTCAGGAGCGGGTTACGTTGCAGCCGGAACTCGACAAATACACCGCGCCCGAGAGCGAATGCAGAGGGGCATCGCCGGAAGGACAAAGACAGGCTCAATTAACCGTCGCCATGAACCGATCCTCGCAACTCAGCATTTTTCCATATTTTTCGTTCATGACGGTTAGGGGGTGACATTGCTGAGTGTGCAACAGTTGTAGCGCGGGCGCTGTGTCAAACGACCGGGATCAGCGTATAGTCTCGCCGCCAACCCTTGTTGTCAGCCGCGACTTTAGGGAAGCTCTGATTAAATCGTGTTACAAAATTTCGACATCAGTACAACCAATGGGTTAGGCGGCCATCTTGGGGCGAAAATCGATTTAATCAGCGCTTCCTTAGTAGAACGGCCTTGATCCTGGAAAAACGCCCGGAACAGAAGGCTACAGAAACCTTGCCCGGCAAATCGGTTACAGATGGGCAATCCGGGCGGGAATACAACGCATGAAAAATTCCAAGGCAATGAGAGAAAAAAGAAAACCGGCGAATGCCGGTTTTTCTATGGTGCCGAGAGGGGGAATCGAACCCCCACGATCTCACAATCGGCGGATTTTGAGTCCGCTGCGTCTACCGATTCCGCCATCTCGGCCAGGGCTCGCAGAGGGCGAGCCGCGTAGGAGACGAATTATCACCGATTCAAATGCTGGCGACAAGCCGCTTGAATACTTCGTTGCCCACCTGCCCTGTCGATGCTGACGGTCGCCGATTTCGATTTCCCGCTGCCGGCTGAACTGATCGCCCAGCAACCGGCGGCGCAGCGCAGCGGCAGCCGGCTGTTACATCTCGACGACGACGGTCCGCACGACCGCCGTTTCGACCAGCTTCCCGAGTTGCTATCCCCCGGCGATCTGCTCGTTTTCAACGACACGCGGGTGATCAAGGCACGCCTGTTCGGCGTCAAGGACAGCGGTGGACGGATCGAAATGCTGATCGAACGGATCGTCGATTCACAACATCTCGTCGCCCAGATCCGCGCCTCCAAACCGCCACGGCCCATGCAGCGCCTGCGGCTGGCGGAGGCGTTTACGCTGCAGGTGAACGGTCGCTGCGGTCGGAATGACGAGTTCTTCGCCTTGCAGTTGCTCGACGACGGCGACTTATGGTCGCTGGTCGAGCAGTACGGCCAGCTGCCCTTGCCGCCCTATATCACCCACGCCGCTGCGGCGGACGACGAGCAACGCTACCAGACGGTGTTTGCCCGCCACCCGGGGGCAGTCGCCGCGCCGACCGCTGGTCTGCATTTCGACGACGCGTTGTTGTCCCGGTTGGCCGAGAACGGCGTCGATTGCGCCTGGCTGACGCTGCATGTCGGTGCCGGCACCTTTCAGCCGATTCGCGTGCAGGCGCTGGCCGAGCACCGCATGCATGTCGAACGTTTCTCGATTCCACAGGCAACCATCACGGCGATCGTCACGGCGCGCGCGCGCGGCAGCCGGGTGATCGCCGTCGGGACAACCAGTTTGCGGGCACTGGAAGCCGCTGCACAAAATGGTGAGTTGTGCGCCGGGGAAGCCCAAACCGATATCTTCATTACCCCGGGTTTTCAGTTTCAGGTCGTCGACCGGCTGATCACCAATTTCCACCTGCCAAAATCGACGCTACTGATGCTGGTCGCCGCTTTCGCAGGACTCGAACCGATCCGCGCGGCGTATCGGCACGCCATCGATCGACGCTATCGTTTTTTCAGTTACGGCGACGCCATGTTGTTGAGCCGTCATTCCTGCTACCCACCGAAATCATTGCTATGAGCACTCCACCGCTGAAATTGGATTTGCCGGAAAACTCGGCAACGTACGGCCTGGCGAGGAACAGTTATTCGGTCGCCGCGATCGCCGCCCTGCTGTGGGATTATGCGACGCAGAGCGACATTCACCGAACCCTGGTCAACAGCGGCTTGCAGACCGACTCCGGCAAGGCGTTTACCAGCGCCGACGTCAAACTGGCCGTCCAGGATCTGCAGCAACGGGCGCTGATCGACTTCGAACCGGGCAATCGCAGTTCACCTGCCTGCCGGCTGGTCGATGAACTGCGCATCCCGCTCTATCGAGAACTGTTGCAAGCCAATCCCGGCGAGTCGCTGGTCAGTCTGATCGCGACCACCTTCCGCTATAACCCGGCACATACAAGCTATTACTGGGGTCTCGGCAAGCGGGAGACGATCGCCTATCTGCGCATCAAGTATTTTTCTGGCGCTTCGAGCGAGGAACTTTCCCGGCTGGGTCAGGTGATTTCACGCCTGGGTGACTGGGATGATGTCTTCTATCTGGCGATTTTCGCAGGCTTCGATGGCCCCACCTTCGCCTATCTGCAGCCGAATGTACGCTCATTCCTGACCTATCTAGCCCTCTCCACCGTCTGCACGCACTGGACGACTGTCTACTTGCCGATCGTCGACTGGGCGATCGAACAGCTGGACCAGCCGGACAACGGACTGGGCGAGGATACCCGGCGGGCGATCGCCGATCTGGCGTTCCAACGCAACGACCCGAATTTACTGGAAACCCTGATTGCCGGGCACGACGATGGGTTGTCCAGTGGCCTGCGTGCCGCGCAGTTGGTCATGGCCGGCGAATGGGCCGCCGGACAAGCCGCTTTCGAGCAGGCTTTCAAAAAACGCAAGGCGGAAATCGGCGGCAGCAAACGTTTTCTGCCGGACAGCTACGTCTGGCTTTATCCGCTGGCGCTGCTGGCGCAAGGCACGCCGAAACATATCGAACTGGCACGCAAATTCTGCGCCGGCGAAGCCGGCAGACGCGAGCCGAGTCCGTTCAGCGAATGGGGCCGCTGGGTGCATGCGATCGATTTCCGGCTGGGCAAAGCCGCGCTGATCAGCGAAACGTTCTTTCCCCCAGCGAGCGCAGAAAAAACCTGGACTTTCTCGATCTTATGGGCCTTGCTGCTGACCGCCTGGGTCGGTCCCGAAGCGCTGCAGATGCCAGGGAAAAAAGTAGACTTGCGCAGTCTATGGCAGCCGACGTTGAAAAATTTACGTCAGAATATGGCCGCCATCGGGGTGCGCCAGTGGCTGCCGCTGCTCGACGGCGCCGAAGCAGTGCTCGCCGGCCGACAACCGCCGCCCGGATTTTTCATCGCCCATGCCGGCGAACAGTGGCGCGACATCCTGGCAGCGCTGCAAGCCCTCAGCAACCCGGACAGCGCGACAGCCGCCAGCAGCACGAGCACCCGTCTGGTCTGGGAAATCGACTTCGACAAACAAGGCGCGTTGCTGTCGATCAAAGCCTACGAACAGAAACGCGGGCCGCGCGGCTGGAGCCGTCCGCGCCCGATCAGTCTCAACCGCATCGCCAGCGACCAGCAATTACCGAGCTGGGATGCCAAGGTCGCCCGCGCCCTGCGTCCTGAACGCAGCTACAGCAACCGCTATCGCATCGATCTGGCCGCAGCCATCGTCGCCCTCGTCGGTCACCCCTGTATCGTCCTCGCCAACGCCCTCGAACAATTCGTCGAACTGGTCGAAGCCGCCCCGGAACTGGAACTCGTCCGCAAGGGAGACCGCTTCGTGATGCGTGTCGATCCACCGCTGCGCGCCACCTCCGAATTCCTGCAATATGCGCTCGACGCCGAAGAACGGCGGGAACTGGAAGCGCTGCGTCTGATCACGCTGATCCCCGACGGCGCGCAACGTCTGCGGCTGGTACGCTTCAACGCCGCGCAACAACAGGCGGCGATGCTCGTATCCGGCCACTTCGGCGTACCGGCCGACGCCAGCGACGCCGCCGGCGAACTGGAAAAAACCTTGCGCGCGCTTTCCGGCCAGTTCCAGGTGCACGCCGAACCGGCGCAGGCCGCCCGGCAAGTCGCCTGTGATACACGCTTGCGCGCCGAACTGTCGCCGCTGGGCGAGCATCTGATGTTGCGCCTGGTTGCCGCGCCGCTCGGACCCGACGGCCCACGGCGGCCAGCGGCCAGCGGTCGCCGGCGGGTGATCGGCGTCATCGGCAGCGAAACCGTCGGCACCGAGCGCGATCTGGCCGGAGAGCGGGCAAATCTGGAAGCGGTTCTCGATGCCTTGCCCTTCCTCGACGGCGAAAGTGGCAGCAGCGAATGGGCAGTCGAAGATCCCGAACTGGCGCTGCAGATGATCGAAATGCTGCCGACGCTGCCGGCGATCGCCGCGGTCGATTGGCCGAAAGGCAAATCGGTGCGCGTGTTGACCGCCGACAGCCGGCAACTCAGCGTCCGCGTCAGCCACGAACGTGACTGGTTCCGCGTCGGCGGCAGCCTGCAAGTCGATGAAGGTCTGGTGCTGCAACTCGAAACGCTACTCGAAGCCGCACGCGGGCAAAGCCGTTTCATCCCGATGGGCGACGGGCTCTATGCCGCGCTGACGCGTTCGCTGAAACAGAAGCTCAACGACCTGGCGGCGGTTCTCGAAGCGGACAAAGCCGGCAACAAGGCGCCGCTGATCGCTGCCAGTTGGCTCGACGAAGTACTCGACGGCACCGAACTCGAAGCGAGTCGTGATTTCCGTCAGGCCATCGACCGTCTGCAACAGGCGCAGGCGACGCAACACAAGATCCCCGGGCTGCTGCAGACCCGCTTGCGTCCGTATCAGGAAGAGGGCTATCAGTGGGCGATGCGGCTGGCCAGCGCCGGTCTCGGCGGCTGTCTGGCCGACGACATGGGCCTCGGCAAGACCCTGCAGTCGCTGGCCGTCCTCCTTGAACGCGCAGCGGGCGGAGCGGCACTGATCATCGCGCCGACATCGGTATGCGGCAACTGGCTGGCCGAAATCGGCCGCTTTGCGCCGACCTTGCAGGCTCGCCTGTACGCCGACGCCGGCGAAACGGATCGTGACGAACTGATCAACAACGCCGGCCCGCAAGACGTACTGATCGTCTCCTACACCCTGCTGCAACTAGGACAGGAAAATTTCGCCCGGCGGACCTGGCACACCGTCATCGCCGACGAAGCACAGGCGATCAAGAACGCCGCCGCCAAACGTTCACAAGCCACCTTTGAACTGCCGGCCGATTTCCGGCTGGCGCTGACCGGCACGCCGGTGGAAAACCGGCTGACCGATCTGTGGTCGATCATGCGCTTCGCCAATCCCGGCCTGCTCGGCAGCGTCAACCGCTTCAACGAACGCTTCGCCGGGCCGATCGAACGGCAGCGCGACCGCGAAGCGCAGCACATCCTCAAACGGCTGGTCGGTCCCTTCGTTCTGCGGCGGACGAAATCGGAAGTGTTGCAGGATCTGCCGGCGCGCACCGAATTGATCCTGCGCATCACGCCGGAAGGCGCCGAAGCGGCGCACTATGAAGCGCTGCGCCGGCAAGCGACCGATGAAATCGACGCGACACTGGCACAGACGCCGTCGACGCAAGCGACGTTCAACATCCTGGCGCAACTCACCCGCCTGCGCCGCGCCGCCTGCGACCCACGCCTGAGCAGCCCGCAGTTCGGCATTGCCGGCGCCAAAGTACAGGCCTTCGCCGAACTGACCAACGAACTGCTGGCCAACGGCCATAAAGCACTGGTGTTCAGCCAGTTCGTCGACTTCCTGCAACTGCTGCGCGAACCGCTCGACGCCGCAGGCATCGTCTATCAATACCTCGACGGCGCCACGCCGTCCGGCGAACGCAGCAAACGGGTACAAGCCTTCCAGAACGGCGAAGGCGATCTCTTCCTGATCAGCCTGAAAGCCGGCGGCTTCGGCCTGAACCTCACCGCCGCCGACTACGTGGTGATCACCGACCCGTGGTGGAATCCCGCCGCCGAAGACCAGGCCACCGGACGTGCACACCGCATCGGCCAGTCGCGGCCGGTGACCGTGTACCGGCTGGTGACGCGCGACACGGTCGAAGAACGCATCGTCGACCTGCACCACGAAAAACGCGCCCTGGCCGACGGCATCCTCGCCGAAGGCGAAGCGAGCGATCTGCCGTCTGCCGAGGATCTGATCGCCTTGATCCGCGGGAAATAATAGATGGAGGCAACCCGACCGCTGAACGATTGTTCGCCGCTGCGTTGGCCCTCGGGTTGCCTTGTCGTCGGCGTCGACAGTTGTCGCGACGCACCGGCCTCGCGGAAAAGAAAAGGGGCCTTCTCGGCCCCTTTCCCGATCAAATCGCAGGATTATGCTCAGCGCACAGGGTAATTGACGTCATAGGGATACGGCTTTTGCACTTCGGCCGATTCGCGGGCGCGGTTTTGCTCGCCGGGATCGATCTGCCTGTCCCACCAGATGGCGCGGCCTTCACGTTGGTCCGCCAGCCATTCGGGATGCTTGGCGAGCATGTCGCGCATGAACAGGGTGTGCTCGGATTCGTAGAGGGCCATGGACATTACTCCGGAAATCTGGACGGTTGGGCTGACAAGTGCCGCCATTATACGCCGGCTGCTGCTTGCCGATCGAAGCTGATCACGCCGTTGTCGCCATGCACACGCAAGGTATCGCCGGCGACGAAGCGGCCTTCGAGAATCGCTCGCGCCATCGGGTCTTCGAATTGCGTCTGGATGGCGCGTTTGAGCGGCCGGGCGCCATACACGGCATCGAATCCGGCGGCGGCGATCTCGTTCAGCGCGCTGTCGTCCACCACGAGTTTGAGATCGAGCTGCGCCAGCCGCTTTTCGAGGTCACCGAGCTGGATGCGGGCAATGGCTTTGATGTGCTGTTCGTCGAGCGCGTGGAAGACGACCACTTCGTCGATGCGATTGACGAACTCCGGCCGGAATGAGGCCTTGACTTCGCCCATCACCGCCAGCTTGATCAACTGGTAGTCGTCGCCGGCCATCTGCTGGATCATCTGGCTGCCGAGGTTGGAGGTCATGACGATGACCGTGTTCTTGAAATCGACCGTCCTTCCCTGTCCGTCGGTCATCCGCCCGTCGTCGAGCACCTGTAGCAGAACGTTGAAGACGT
>CAYRXO010000088.1:0-14136 GCA_964428215.1 uncultured Candidatus Accumulibacter sp.
CAGACCGAACAGCAGACTGCCGCCGCCGCTGACCAGACCGCCGAGCAGCAGAATACGGCGAGGACCCAAAGTGTCGACGAGAATGCCGGTCGGCACCTGCATGACCGTATAGACGTAGAAATAAGTTGCTGCCAGCACGCCGAGAGCGGCGGCATGCGTATTGAACGAAGCAACCAGATCGGCGGCGATTCCAGCCGGTGCAAAACGTTGGAAAAACGACAACACGTAGGCCGCGGCAACGACCGATATCGCCAGCGTTCGTTGCCGTCTTTGCTGGCTGGAAATTGCATCGCCCACCATCGTCTCCCTTCATGAACCGAAGAGAGGCGATGGTACTACGTACTACCGACTGTCGGTCATCGCCATGAGCAAGGCAAGTCGGATTCGTTCAGGATACGCCGCGCGCGGCCAGATCGCGACCCAGAGCCCGGTCGACTTTCAGGATATGCTTGATCAGCCAGTCGCGCAGAAAAACCATCAGTTCGACGGTCATCGTTTCACCCGACTGGTAGCGCTCCTTGAATCGGCTGATGTCTGCAATGAGGCGTTGATGCGCGACGACGTGGGCCTCTTTCTGATCATAATGATGGGTGGCCATCAACCTTTCTTCAAAGGCGAAATGGTTAGCCGTATAGTCGATCAACTCAGCGAGCAGGGATCCACAAGCGGCTCGCCCGACACCCGCACAGATCGCCTGATGCAAACGATTGGCAATATCGATCAATTTTCGGTGCTGATTGTCAATTTCTTCATGACCCGACGACAATAATTTCGACCATTCGAGCAGGGGTTTCGCTTGGCTGTCGGAAACGCTGTCGCCCTTTGATGCGTCCATGAGTTGACCGACATTGAAGCGTTCAACCATTGCAAACAGGGCGTTGGCTGCTTTTTCGAGATCGGTAGAAGTAATCAGCGATTTTTTCATGGCCTGGTCGGTTTCATCGGAAGCGCCCTTCACCGCATCGACATGGGAGACAATCGCTTCGATTTCCTGACTTTGAGCACGCATCGCATGGGCAAGATCGCACATTTTGCGCAAGGTGTCCTGAGCCTGAATTTCGATATCCGACAAAGTGTTGGCAGCCGCTTGCGCTTGCCTGACACCGCCAGTGATGACCGGTGCGACGGCATCCATCCCGGCCACCGCCGTTTCGGCATCACGATGCACGGTGGTCAGAATTTCGCCGATTTCACTGGTCGCCTTGCCAGTTCGTTCGGCCAGTTTGCGCACCTCGTCCGCGACAACCGCGAAACCACGCCCCTGCTCTCCGGCACGCGCGGCTTCGATCGCCGCATTCAAAGCCAGCAAATTGGTCTGATCGGCAATTTCCTTGATCACCTGTGCCATTTGGCCGATTCGTCTGGTGCTGGTGACCAGTCGCGAGACTTGCTCCGACGAGTTGGCCACCGTTTTGGCGATCACTTCCATTTCACTGGCTACGTTTCCTGCCGACTCAGCCCCACCACGCGCTTGCTTGGCCACCTCGTGCGCACCTTGTTCGGTGGCTTGAACGAGGTCATGCACGGTCTCCACACTGTTCGATAACTCGCTGATCGAAACACGCGTGTTGTCGATCGCCGCTGACTGAACCTGCGTCGACAGATTGATCTGGTTCGACTCGGCCAAGAGTCGCTCGATATTCGAACGCAGTTGGCCAGCATGCGCGAAGATATCGCGCAGCATTTCTTTCAGGTTGTTTTGCATGTGCGATAAAACGAACAGCACGCTGTGGCGATCTTCACTGCGTAGCGGGATATCGTACGTCAGGTCGCCTTGCGCCACTTTTCCTGCCACGCTCAGGGCTTCCCGGGGTTCGCCACCAAACTCGCTGACGATGCTTTTCCGGACCGCCATTCCGACGAGCAGCAAGCCGAAAGTAATCAGAACGGCGAAACCGATCGAGAATTTGGCATTCTCTTTGAATATCAAATCCAAATCGTCGATGTAGACTCCGGAGCCGACCACCCAGCCCCACGGCTCGTATTTTTGGACATAGGAAAGCTTGACGAATAATTCGTCGGTCACTCCGCCAGCCGGTAACGGTTTGGGCCACAGATACTCGACAAAGCCGCTCCCCGCTTGATCGACGACTTCATTGACGTTGACGAACAGGTTTTTACCGGCAACGGTTGTTCTTTCACCGCCTACGCCGGCCTGTTGCGAGATCGTCTTATCAAAACGCGTTTGATCGAGGATCTTGCCATCGAGCGCCGGCACGGTCGAATGCATGATCATTTTTGGAATCGGTTTGGTGAGATCATTGATCCAGAAATACTCGGTTTTTTCATAGCGCAAATGCTTGACGGCCGCGATGGCCTGTTGTTTGGCTTCGTCTTCACCAAGCGTGCCGGCCTTGTACAAGGCGTGATAGTGGTCGATGACACTCGTCGCCGTCTCGACCAAGTGACGCGTCTTGGTCTGGCGGTCCTGGTAGAGCACTGTCCGAACCGAAAAAAGGTTCTGCCCGACTAAGGCCAACATGGCCAACAAGGCCAGTACGGCAGTGAGGGAAAGTCGATTACGAAGACTCAGATTACGCAACAACATTTCCATTCTGACCTCCAGAGCCCATGTTTAATTACTCATGTTGGACTACCGATGTCAGCTGTACAAGCACGAATCTTCATTCGATCCGACAGTGGAAACAAAATCATGCGCGGGAGCGCGGCAATGGCTGGGGGCGAAAAAACGAAGGCGTCCAGACGATGTGTCCGGACGCCTCGAAGAACGGTTGGCGCCGACGGGACTACATACTGCGGCGGTACTGGCCGCCGACGTCATATAGCGCGCTGGTGATTTGTCCCAATGAGCAGCAGCGGACGGCGTCGATGAGTACGGCAAAAACGTTGCCATTGTCGATCACCGTCTGTTTCAGACGCTCGAGCATTGCCGTTGATTCGCCGGCGCCGCGCTGCTGGAAATCCTGCAGACGGGTCAGTTGCGACTGTTTTTCCTCTTCGGTCGAGCGGGCCAGTTCGATTTCGATCTGCGCGTCGCCGTGCGGATTACGGAAGGTATTGACGCCAACGATCGGGAACGAGCCATCGTGCTTCTTGTGCTCGTAATAGAGCGACTCTTCCTGAATCTTGCCGCGCTGATAGCCGGTTTCCATGGCGCCGAGCACGCCGCCGCGCGCGGCGATGGCTTCGAATTCCTTGAGCACCGCTTCTTCGACCAGATCGGTCAGCTCCTCGATGATGAATGAGCCCTGGTTCGGGTTCTCGTTCATCGCCAGCCCCCATTCGCGGTTGATGATCAACTGGATGGCCATCGCCCGGCGCACCGATTCCTCGGTCGGCGTGGTGATTGCCTCGTCGTAGGCGTTGGTGTGCAGCGAGTTGCAGTTGTCGTAGATGGCAATCAGCGCCTGCAGCGTGGTGCGGATGTCGTTGAAGGCCATTTCCTGGGCGTGCAGCGAACGGCCGGAAGTTTGAATGTGATACTTCAGCTTCTGGCTGCGCTCGTTGGCGCCGTACTTGTTCTTCATCGCCACCGCCCAGATGCGCCGCGCGACGCGGCCGATCACCGAATATTCGGGGTCCATGCCGTTGCTGAAGAAGAACGACAGATTCGGCGCGAAATCATCGATGTGCATACCGCGCGCCAGATAGGCTTCGACGTAGGTAAAGCCGTTAGCGAGCGTGAACGCCAGTTGCGAGATCGGGTTGGCGCCGGCTTCCGCGATGTGATAACCGGAAATCGATACCGAATAGAAGTTGGTGATGTGGTTGTGGACGAAAAACTCCTGAATGTCGCCCATCATCTTCAACGCGAACTCGGTCGAGAAAATGCAGGTGTTTTGTCCCTGATCTTCCTTGAGAATGTCGGCCTGCACCGTGCCGCGCAGATTGGACAGTACCCAGGTACGGATTTTCTGCGTTTCGTCCTCGGTCGGGTCGCGACCGTTGTCGGCACGGAATTTGACGATCTGTTGATCGATGGCGGTGTTGAAGAACATCGACAGAATGATCGGCGCCGGTCCGTTGATGGTCAGCGATACCGAGGTGGTCGGCGCGCAGAGTTCGAAACCGTCGAAGAGCACTTTCATGTCGTCGAGCGTGGCAATCGATACGCCGGAGTTGCCGACTTTGCCGTAGATGTCCGGACGCGCGTCTGGGTCGCAGCCATAGAGGGTGACCGAATCGAAGGCCGTCGACAGACGCTTGGCCGGCATGCCTTCCGAGACTTTCTTGAAACGGCGGTTGGTACGGAATGCGTCGCCTTCGCCGGCGAACATCCGCGTCGGGTCCTCATTCTCGCGTTTGAAGGCGAAGACGCCGGCGGTGAACGGAAACGAACCGGGAATGTTTTCCTTCATCAGGAAGCGCAGCACCTCGCCGTCGTCGGTATACGTGGGCAGCGAGACCTTGCGGATGTGCGTGCCGGACAGCGAGCTGTTGGTCAGCCGGGTACGGATTTCCTTGTCGCGGATTTTCACCACGTATTCGTCCTGGGCGTACAGTTCGACGGTTTTCGGCCACATGTCGAGCAGTTTGTGTGCCCGGGCGTCGAGTTGCCCGTCTTTTTGGGCGATCAGATCGTCGAAATCGCCAGCCGCCTTGCCACAGGCTTGAAAGAGCGTCTTGGAAATACGCAGCGATTGCCTTTGTCGGGCGATGGTTGCCTGCTCGGCGGTGTGTGCGTGATAGGCACGCACGGCTTCGGCGATTTCGGCCAGGTAGCGAACGCGTTGTGCGGGAACGATCGCCCGCTGGTTCGACGACTGCCGCACCGTGACCAGCGGCAGTTTGCCTTTCTTCAGCTTCAGACCAAGCGCATTGAGCTTCGGTGCCAGCGCCTGGTACAGCGCGGTGACGCCGTCATCGTTGAAACGGGCCGCCATGGTGCCGAAAACCGGCATTTCTTCCGGACTTTGCGAGAAAGCCTCGTGGTTGCGCTGATACTGTTTGCGCACGTCGCGCAGCGCATCGTCAGCGCCTTTGCGGTCGAATTTGTTGATCGCCACGAAGTCGGCAAAATCGAGCATGTCGATTTTTTCGAGTTGCGAGGCGGCGCCGAATTCGGGGGTCATCACGTAGAGCGACACATCGACCAGCGGGACGATCGCCGCGTTGCCCTGGCCGATACCCGATGTTTCGACGATCACCAAGTCGAAGCCAGCCAGTTTGCAGGAGGCGATCACTTCCGGCAGCGCCGTGGACAGTTCGGAACCGGTTTCGCGCGTTGCCAGCGAGCGCATGAAGATGTTCGCATGTTCGATGGCGTTCATGCGGATGCGGTCGCCGAGCAAGGCGCCGCCGGTCCGCTTGCGCGAGGGGTCGATCGAGACGATGGCCATTTTGATCGTTTCCCCCTGATCGAGCCGGAAACGACGTACCAGCTCGTCGGTCAGCGATGATTTGCCGGCGCCGCCAGTACCGGTGATACCGAGCGTCGGCACCTTCAGTCCGGAGGCGGCGTGGACGATCTTCTTGCGCAGCGTGTCGGGATAGGCGCCGTTCTCCAGAGCGGTGATGATCTGCGCCAGCTTGCGCCGGTCGCCGGCTTTCAGTGCCGCCAGTATCGCCTCGGCATCTTGCGGTGCCTGCGCAGTAATATCGACGTCGGCCGTGGTGACCACTTCGTTGATCATCCCCTGCAGCCCCATCGACTGTCCGTCCTCGGGCGAATAGATGCGCGCCACACCGTAGGCGTGCAATTCGGCGATCTCGCTGGGAACGATCACCCCGCCGCCGCCGCCGAAAACCTTGATGTCCGCGCCGCCGCCGGCTTTCAGCAGATCGATCATGTACTTGAAGAATTCGACGTGGCCACCCTGATATGAGGTGATGGCGATGCCCTGTACGTCTTCCTGCAGGGCGGCATTGACGATTTCCTGCACCGAACGGTTATGGCCAAGGTGGATCACTTCGGCGCCGGTCGCCTGCAGGATGCGACGCATGATGTTGATCGAAGCGTCGTGCCCATCGAACAGCGAAGCGGCGGTGACGAAGCGCACCTTGTGCTTGGGCTTGTAGGGCGACAGCTTTTTGGCGATGGACAGGTCGGTCATGACGTTCGGTCTCCACGAAATCGGACAGTTTTCCGGCTGATAGTGCCGTACCAGGACTGACGCAATTGCACCAGGACGCTCATGGTAGGAAGTTGTCGCCAAGAAAGCCACTACCCAATGCGCCGTCGAGCATGTAAAAATTGCCAAATTGAAACATTTCGACGAAACACTGGCTTGCGAGGCAAGGCTTGACCGATCCTGAGAAGATGGCCAGTCGCCGGCGGCGCTCGACAATCTCCGCCGGCAGCGCCGCGCCACGCGCGACGGTGGCCATCGCTTTCGTGCATGGCATGTTGGCCGGCTTGCGCCAGTCAGGGCGCGATCCGGCACCGCTGCTCGAAAAAGCCGGCATCCTGCTGACCCCGGATGGAGCCGGCGAACAACGGATCCCGGTCGCTCGTTACGCCGAGCTGTACAACCTGATCAACCGCGAGCTCGACGACGAAGGCTTCGGATTGTTTTCCTCGCCAATCCGCGTCGGCGCCTTCGAGTTTCTCTGTCGCAGCATCGTCAGCGCACCGACTCTGGCCGCCGCCATCGAACGCAGCATCCGCTATTTGCGCCTGCTGTTGCCCGATCTCGTCGTCCGGCTCGATGTGCACGCCGATCAAGCTTTGCTGTGCATCAGCGAAGCGCGCATTTTGTCGATCGGCCGTGTTTTCGCCTTTGAATGGTTGCTGCGCTTGCTGCATGGCCTGTTCTCGTGGCTGGTCGGCCGGCGTGTGGTGCTCGGCGCGGTCGCCTTTCCTTATCCCCGACCGGCGCATGCCGACGACTATGCGCTGATCTACACCGCGCAATCGACGTTTGACGCCCCACGACTGGCGGCCAGCTTTGCGGCCAATCTGCTCGACTTGCCGATACGGCGCGACGAAGCCGCCTTGCAAAGCTTTCTCGACGGCGCACCGGGCAAATTGACCATGCTCTATCGCCGCGACCGGGAGATGGTTCTGCGCGTGCGCAATGCCCTGCGCGAAACGCTGGCCAGCGCCGGATCGCTGGCCGATATTGCGCATGCCATGCATTTGTCGCCGCGCACGCTGCATCGCCGACTGGAAATGGAGAGAAGCAATTTTCAGGTCATCAAGGACGCGCTACGCCGCGATCTGGCGATCGAGCGTCTGGGCAAAACCCGGCAAGGGCTGACGACGATCGCCGCCGAACTCGGTTTCGCCGATACGGCCGCGTTCTATCGCGCCTTCGTACGCTGGACCGGCCAGGCGCCTTCGCACTACAGGAAACGTTTGCAGACCAGCAGCGTACGTTCTGGCGGCACGGGAGAAAACCCCTCCACTGCGGGAAAATGAAAGTACGCTGTCTGGTCGAACGCGATGGCATGCACAGACCTCGGTGCCGCGAGGATTGATCTGCGCCTGGTCAAGGAACGCGACGGTTGCTCCTGATCCGCACAGCGCAGATCGTCGCGATGATCATTCTCTGCAAATCATGCCGCCGGGCTGGCCCGCGGCGGGCATCTGTAACTTCCCGCCTCCTTTTTCCATGATCCTGAGCGCCTCAGTCAACCGCCCGTGCAAGCGCCACTGCCGCGCCGGTCAGCGCCGGATACGGCGAGTGGATGACGAAAACCGGTACGCTGGCCAGATAGGCACGAAAACGCCCCTTGTCCTCGAAGCGCTGGCGGAACGGCGAGCGATCGAAAAACTCGCCCAGCCGCGGCACGATGCCGCCGCCGATGAACACGCCGCCCTGGGCGCCGAGCGTCAAGGCCAGATTGCCAGCGACGTTGCCGAGGAGCGCGCAGAACATGTTCAAGGCATCGACGGCCAGCGGATCGTGGCCGGCCAATGCCGCGTCGGTGATCGTTGCAGCGTCAACACCTGGCGCAGGCAACTGGCGGACTCTTGCCAGCGCGTCATGCAGATTGACCAGCCCCGGTCCGGATAACAGCCGTTCGGCGGAAACATGGGCGAAACTTGCCCGCACTTGCTCGATCACCGCCGCTTCTTCGGCGTTGCTGGCCGCCAGCGTCACGTGACCGCCCTCGCCGGCCAGCGGCAGATAGTCGTCTCCCGCCGGCAGTAATCCCGAGACGCCCAGCCCGGTGCCCGGTCCGAGCACGGCGATCGGCCGTTTCGACAGCCGCTCACCGCCGCCGACCTGATGCAGTTCGTCGGCAGGCAGGCAGGGCAGCGACAACGCCAGTGCGGTGAAATCGTTGATCAGCAGCAGGCGTTGCAGCTCGAGCTGCTGGCGCAACGCTGCGCAGGAAAACGACCAGCTGTGATTGGTCATCTCGATCCAGTCGCCGTCGATCGGATTGGCGATACCGAAAGCGGCTACCCGCGGCCAGTCGCCGCCGATCCCGGCCAGATAGGCGCTGATCGCCTCGGCCGGGCCGGGATAAGCGCTGGCCGGCAAGCGGCGCATGTTGCTGATCGCGGCAGCGGGATGCGCGAGCAAGGCGAAACGGGCGTTGGTGCCGCCGATATCGCCCAGCAGGCGTGGATACGTGTCGTGGGGGTGTCTGCTCATGATCTGCGCTTGGCAAAGGAAAACACAGGGCTGGAGTATAGGGAGCCCGGTCGACAGCGGTCAATCGCCGCTGATGACGACTGGCCGGCCAACGATCGCCAGCGAGTCGGGAGCGTGTGGGCACCTTTGACGATGTTCTGACCGCCTGCTCCCCTTGCTCATCCGTCGCCTGTCACGCTGATGAATTGCGAAATCAAGAATAACGACGGAATGTGTGGCCGTATTCGTTGCGCGGCGACTTAGGTCAGCCGCAGGATGGTCGTACAATCCGTCTGTCCGGCAAGGAAACAAGCGATTCAATGAACGCGCGGGCGAATCGCGGCGTTGCTCGTTGCTCGCCTTCGCGCCTATCGATTTGCTACGTCTCGCCGGCAGCGGCGTGGCCGCGGAAAATCAGGAGATCGGCTCATCATGTTGTCATTGATCGCCGCCGTCGCCCGTAATCGCGGCATCGGCAAGAATCAGCAGCTGCTCTGGCGCTTGCCGGAAGACATGTTGTATTTCAAGGAAAAAACGCTTGGCAAGCCGGTGATCATGGGGCGCAGGACCTGGGAATCTCTGCCGACAGCGTTTCGCCCCTTGCCCGGCCGGACGAATATCGTGGTCAGCACCAACGTCCTATTGCCGGCCAGTGGCGCCACGCTGGCCGGCTCGATCGAGCAGGCGCTGGCCCTGGCGGGTGAAGCCGCCGAAACCGTGGTCATCGGCGGTGCCGAGATATACCGGCAGACCTTGCCCTTGGCAGAGCGGCTTTATTTGACCGAAGTGGCGGCAGACTGCGAAGCGGACGTCTTTTTTCCAGAAATTTCGCCTGACGAATGGCGGGAGATCTCCCGGCGGGCCGGGCAGGCGGCAACGAACAGTCCGGCTTACGATTTCGTGATTTATGATCGACAGCCCCGCGCCGCATCGACGACGCGGCAAACGATCGCTATCCAAAGCCGATGAGCAAAAGACTGGCCGATTATCTCGAAACGGACGAAAACGTTGGCGCGGCAAAAGTGTTCGCGCACGCCGCCACTCTCCTCGCCATCGCCCGCTTGTACCGACAAATTGCACCGCCGTCGCTGGCGGCTGGCAGCCGGGTCGTCAATTACAAGTCCGGCGTGCTGGTGATCCACGCCGCCAATGGCGCGGTGGCCAGCAAATTGCGCCAGATGCCGGCCAGTCTGGTCGAAAAATTTCGTGCGCATGGTGTGGCGTGTTCCGGGTTGCAAGTCAAGGTACAGAGCCACCGGGAAATGGCCGCTGCGCCACAGCGCGGGGTCGTCAAACCGCTGGCGGAGAGTACCTGTCAGCAACTGACCCGGCTGAGCGATTCGCTGCCGCCATCGGCCTTGCGCCAGGCGCTGCAAACGCTGGTCGAACGGGCGGTCAGACGGGAATGATCGCCACCCGTTCGAGAATCATCGCCGCGAAGACCAGCAAGGTAACGACCACTGCGTAACGGAACAGACGCCACGCCAGCTGCAGATAGCGCCGGTCACCGCTGAGCAGATAAATCACCGCACTGCCGGCGACAGTCAGTGCGGTCAACACCGCCAGCAGACGGAGCAGCCACATAAACTATGCCGGTTGTGCGAGCCAGCGGGCGATGCCTTGCGGTGCCAGCGATTGGTTGTCGAAGGTGACGTATTCCCAGCAATCGCGTCGGGCTAGCAGCTCACGCGCCAGCGCATTGTTCAACGCGTGCCCGGACTTGTGCGCGATGAACGACGCCAGCAAAGGGCTGCCGAGCAGGTAGAGGTCGCCGATGGCATCGAGCACCTTGTGTTTGACAAATTCATCGGCATAGCGCAGGCCGTCGGCGTTGAGCACCCGGTACTCGTCCAGGACGACCGCATTATCCAGTCCGCCGCCTTGCGCCAGACCGTTCTCGCGCAACCACTCCACTTCCTGCATGAATCCGAAAGTGCGCGCCCGGGCCACTTCGCGTGCGTACGAGTGTTCAGCAAAATCGATCGTCACCTGCTGGCCGGTGCGATCGATCGCCGGATGGTTGAAACCGATCGAAAACGATAGACGATAGCCTTCATACGGTTCGAAACGGGCCCATTTTTCGCCGGAAGCGTCTTTCTCGCGCACCTCGACCGGGCGTTTGACGCGGATGAATTTTTTGGCGGCAGCTTGTTCTTCGATGCCAACCGACTGGATGAGAAAGACGAATGGCGCCGCCGAGCCATCAAAAATCGGCAGTTCGGCGGCATCGAGATCGACATAGGCATTGTCGATTCCCAGACCGGCAAACGCCGACATCAGATGCTCGATGGTCCCGACCTTGACGCCATCGCGTTGCAGGCAGGAACACATCCGCGTATCGCCAACGATCAGTGCCGACGCAGGCAGATCAACCACCGGGTCGAGATCGACACGGCGAAAAACGATCCCAGTGCCCGGCGCGGCTGGGCGCAGGGCCATGCTGACCTTGACGCCCGAATGCAGCCCGACACCCGCGGCACGAACGATGGATTTCAGGGTGCGTTGCTTTAACATGACACCATAAAAAATCTGATAAAGTTTCCTTAACGGACAAGATTCAGTTTCGACCACACTGAAGAACGAAAACCCTGTCCGAACCCCTCAGTCTGAGCCCCCGCCACCACAGGCAATGACGATCACGGCTCGCCCGGCGACGTTCTCCTTGATCCGGCCATGCCGGAAGAAAGGGCGTCGAGCCGCCTTCCCGCACAGGCCGCGGTCGATAAAGCCCGCACTCCCGTTGCCGGTTTCGCCGGAGTATCGATTGATTCCGTTGAACAAATATTGCTCAGGCGTTTTGCCGAACCGGGAAGGCAGGGCAAAAGCGAATCATACCACCCATGTTGCCAATAAGGCTGGAAGACGCGACTCCTTGCGCAGGGTCGCTGCAGGGCTCCGCTCCCGGCGGCAAGCCGGTACTCGACGTTTGCCGGAGAAGCACAGTCAAACCGCCAAGACAGATGGCCGGCCTATTGCCTGATCGCCTTCGTTCTCATTCGCGTCAACGCGCTTCAGACAGACGTCCATGCTGACTGTACGTTCTGCAAAGCGAACCGGGAGTGTCGACAGCGAATGACCGGCGCGATGTTGCCGGAGACTGTCTTGCGGCAACACTGAAAAGTGGCTGCGCAGGATGAAGCGTCAGCCAAACATTCGGCGCGTCACTAGACCTGATAACGTTCGGCACCGGCGCGTAATCGTCCGGCCAAGAACGCCAGATCGACGGAAAGTTGCGCCGTTTCTGCGGCACGGCCGCGGTTTTCCTGTCTGACCCGGGCGACGCTCTCGACACGACGGGCAATTTCATTGCTGGCGATCGCCTGTTCTTTGAGTGCGCTGCTGATCGCTTCGATTTCTGACTCGACACGCGCCGAGCCGGCTCGAATGCGGTTTCCGGCGGCATTGGCTTCGTCCGCATGCGCCATGCCGGTGCTGACTTGATCGACGGATGCCGCCATCTGTTCGCCTACCAGACGTGTCGCGTTTTGTATGGCGACGACCTGTGGGAGATATCTTGCGTTGCCAGCGCGGTCCGTTCCGCCAGATTGCGAACTTCGTCGGCGACGACAGCGAATCCGCGTCCCTGTTCGCCGGCGCGGGCGGCTTCGATGGCGGCGTTCAAGGCCAGCAGATTGGTCTGGTCGGCCACTTCACGGATGGTGCGCACGATCGAAGTGATTTCCTCGGAAGCTTTGCCCAAGCTGGCAATCGAGGTCGCCGTTTCTTCCCCCCGCGTGCCGACCCGACGAAGCTGATCGACGGTCTGCCGCATCGTCTCGTCACCCTCACCAGCCGCGTGATCCGACTCCTTGGCGGCAGTCGACAGATTCGCCGTATTGTCCGCGACGGTGTTGATGCTGACCGTCAGTTGTTCGACCGACGCCGCCATCGACGCTGCCGAGTCGGACTGATTCGAGGCGTGGTTTTCCGCGTGCTGCGCGGCGCCGGAAAGTTGTTCGGCAATTTGCGCCATGTCGACGACCCCGTGGATAAAGTCTGTCAAGGTGCCGCGCATGCTCGTCACCAGTTCGTCGACCGATCTGGCGGTCAGGGCGATTTCATCATTGCCAGTCACAGCGATTCGTTGCTTGAAATCGAGCGATTGGGCAATTTTCAACACCGCGTTGCGTACATTCTCCAGTGGGCCGACAACCGCTTTGTAGAGCACAAAGCCTGCCACCGCGCCGAAAATGAGCGAAATGCTGATCGCCACCAGCAAGACGGTGTTCGTCAGGCGGATAAGCGTTTTGGTCTCGGCGGTCAGACTCAGACGACTGCTGTTGGCATCGTTAAGCATCTTGTCGATGATGGGCAAGACGTTGCGGAACGCTGTGCGCTGCTCACCGCGGAAGTAGGCCTGCGCCGCGTCCATGTCAGCCGCACGGAGCAGCGCGACAAGTTTGTCGTGTGTTGCCAAGTATGTCGTCCAGCCGGCGCGATAGTCTCGCAAAAGCGCGCGTTCGTTATCCTCCCGCGCGACCTTTTCGTATTCGGCAGCAAGTTTCTCGAGCTTGAGCAGATTGTCTTTTTGCCGCGCGAGAACCTCGTCCACTTCGCTGAGTGAATGAACGAGCAGCAACTGTGTTTCCCGATTGCGAAAATCGAGCACTTCAGCACGCAGCCCACCCGCGTAGAGCGCCTGCGGGAATTCTTCATTGACCAGCTCAGCAACCACGGTCGAGACTTTGCTCAGAGCCTGTGAATCTATTGCCCGCGTAGCCGGATAGGCACGCAAGCGTTGTTGGCGCCGTTCCAATGGGCGCAATATGCGGAGCGGATCATTTATCTCGCTATTGACGGCTCATTCGACGGATTTCCGTACGTTTCTCGCCCTCAAGCCCCCATTCCGGGAATGGCGGACGTTCCTGTCCCTATCCCAAGCAAGTCCGGCGTCAGCGCCGCCATGCGCATCAGGTTGTGCGCCAGGGCAAAGATCAGCATCACGCACTTGACCTTGGCCAGCCCCCGCACCCGGAACTGTTGCCAGCCCCGGTTGCGGCTTTGTGCATTGACGCATTCGGCGGTGGCCGCCCGCTTCTTGTAGATTTCCTTCGCCTCGTCCGTACCCATCCGCCGCCGCCAGGCCGCCACCGCGGCGCTGTCGGTGGCCTTGGCCGGGTGCGGATCGACCGCCTTGTCCTTCGGTTCGGGCGCCGGGCCATAGACAACGGTGGTCTCGCTGGCTTGGTCGATCTGCTCGTGTCCGACAAAGCCGCCATCCACCAGCCAAGCGTCCGGCGCCCGTTTGCAGCGCTCGGTCACCTGCGCCAACATCGGCGCCATCTGCCCCGGGTCGCTGCCGACCGTGGCGACATCGACCCCGACAATCACCAGACTCTCGACGTCGCTTGCCAGTTGCGGGTTGTACGCCGGCCGGAAGCCGCCGTCCCCCATCTTCATCACCGTCGCCTCCGCGTCGGTCATCGATGCCCGCGCCACTTCCGGCTTCTTGCCTTGCCGCGCCTTGATCGCTTCGATTTCCGGCAACCGCGCCAGCGCCTCCTCCAGACGCGCCGCCCGCTCCTTCGCCGCCCGCACCTTCGCCGCCTCCCGCGCTCGCCCGCCGGCCGCCGGATCGGCTTCCCGTTCGGCTTTCAGTCGCGCCACTTCGGCCCGCGCCGCTTCCAGGTAGCCTTCCCGCTTCTCCTTA
>CAYRXO010000089.1:0-14071 GCA_964428215.1 uncultured Candidatus Accumulibacter sp.
GCAAAACAGCACGCGCTGTTTCTCGGCCGCGGCCGTCACTACCCCATTGCCATGGAAGGCGCGCTGAAGATGAAGGAAATTTCCTATATCCATGCCGAAGCCTACCCGGCTGGCGAACTGAAACACGGCCCGCTGGCACTGGTCGACCGCAACATGCCGGTGATCGCCGTCGCTCCGAACGACATGCTGATCGAAAAACTGAAATCCAATCTGCAGGAAGTGCGCGCGCGCGGTGGCGAGCTGTACGTCTTCGCCGACGCCGACAGCGAAATGAAGGCATCGGACGGCATCCACGTCTTGCACCTGCCGGAACATTACGGCGCGCTGTCGGCCTTGTTGCACGTCGTGCCGTTGCAACTGCTGGCCTACCACGTGGCGATCGTTCGTGGCACGGACGTCGACAAGCCGCGCAATCTGGCGAAGTCGGTGACGGTGGAATAGTTGTTGCGTCAGCAGTGTGTCGGACTTATTAACGACAATTAAAGTCGATAACTCGAAGATAGAGTCGAAAACTGACCTTCCTGCAATAACGCCCGGCTTGCCGGGCGTTATTGTTTTATGATGATTGAGAGAGAGAGAGGGGCGGATGTCAGCTCGTCGGCCTTTTCTGTCGTTGCAACTGAGAGGAATTCCGCCCGCAGTAAAAAATCACCTGCCGTAGGCTTTCTGCCTGCGCTCTAGGCCCTGTTGACATTTTGCCGGCTCATTAAAAATAATTTAATCAATATTGTAATTCCACACAAAGCCGATCGCAAAGAAAAAAGGCCGTGTGATTGGTGGAATTACAATGAACGTCATGTTGTCGAATGCCTGTCTGGGAAGTGAAAGTATTTCCGCCGCATTGCCATGCACCATGAGAAAAAAGAAATACATTTCATGGTGATGCTGACATTCGCTACCATCTTGCCATGGCTTTGGTGAAGGGTGGCAAAATATCACCAGAGCCTAGTTGTCGCATACCTCCCATCCCGCAATCAACGGCAGGTATCGCACGCCACCAAATGAACCATCGAGGCGCTCGTCTGATCTGACGATCCGTCCAGTGGATCGGCTGCGCGACGATCATATGCGCAGACGCTGCGTGTAACCGGTCAGTTCCAGGTAGCCGCGGCCTTGCCAGTCGCCGTCGAGGTGCACCAGTCCTTCCCAATAAACGACCGGCGATGGCCGGCGGGTGTTCAATTCCTGGTCGTCGAGCACTGGCCGCGTACGCACTCGCCGTTCGCCGAGGCGGATTTCGATTTCGACCGGGTAGTCGCCGCCGCTGTGCGGCGAACGCCAGTGGCGCAAGGGCGTGAAGCCGATTTCGCCAGCGGCGAAGCGGCGTTGGCGGCCGCTGGCATCGCGCCAGGTGGCATCGGCGAACAGCGTTACCCCGTGCGCGTCGCGCAGACGGAAAGCCATCAGCGCGCCGCCGTCGGCGAGGTTGACCCCCAGCCAGTCCCAGCCGACTGCCTGCTCGGTGAGCAAGGTCGATGACCATTCGTGATCGAACCAGGCGTGGCCGGCGACGGCCTGCGACCGGCCGGCGTGGCGCAGCGTGCCGCCAACGCGCAACTGCGGCCAGCTCAGGTAATAGCTGGCCTGCTCTGGTGCCCCGCCTTTGCGCGAATAGCCGGCGACGCCTTGCAGCAGCGGCGCTTGCGTCGGTGTGAGCGTGAAATCGAAAGTGAAGGCGCTGCTTTGCGCTTGCAGGCGGAAGAATTCCTGCTCGCCCTGCGTTGCCCGCCATAAATGCCAGGCGCCGATCGCCACATCGCAGTCGCTCGTTGAAAAGTGGGCGCCGAGATGGGCGCGGGCACTGCGCTCGCTGTATTGCAAACGGTCGCCGGGCCAGCTCAGCGCGGTATGCGCCAGCAGAATCTGTCGTGCGGCGAGCGGCGAACGCAATTTTTCGGCGTAACCCGGACGGAAGCGGAAAAAAGTCAGCTGGAAGCCGATATCCGCCGTTGGCGCATCGAGCGCGCCGGTGACGTACCACCATTCGATGCGGAAATCGGCATGCGCGCCGTGGTCACGCGGCAAGTGCACCCGATAGCCGGGCGTTACCGCCGGATAGACGATTGACGATTCGGCGGCCGCGAAGCGCGGTTCGACGAGCAGCGTCGGCAGCAGTAGCGGCGTGGCCAGGAAACGGCGTCGTCGCATGTTCAGCTCACTGCGCGCTGGCCAGCACCTGCGCCAGCGACAAACGCGTCGCCTGTCGCGCGGCGTGCCGGCTGGCCAGCAGCGCGGCGACCAGGGTCAGCGCGGCGGCGAGCAGCAAGCGTGGCCAGGGCAGGGTGAGCGGCATCCGCCAGCGGAAGGCCTGCGGATTGACCACGTGCGTCAATACCGCGCCGATCGCTACGCCGCCAGCCAGCCCGATCAGCAGGCCGATGCCGGCGATCAGCGCCCCTTCGAGCATCACTGCGCGGCCGAGCATCCGCCGGTCGAAACCGAGCGCGCCGAGCGTCGCCAGTTCGCGTGCGCGCAGCCAGACGCTGGCGGCCAGCGTCACCGCCAGCCCGAAAAGCCCGATCAGCATCGCCGCCGCTTCCAGGGCGTAGGTGACGGCGAAACTCTTGTCGAAAATCGCCAGACTGCGGACGCGGATTTCGCCGATGCGGGCGACCTACAGCCCGTAGGGAGCGCAGTGCGTCGTCAGCCAGGCCAGCGCAGCGCTCTCCTGGCCGGGCTGCGGCCACAGCGCCAGGTCGTTGGCCTGGAATTGACCGCCGAGACGTCGATAGTCGTCCACACTGATCACCACGGCGCCGAACTGCCGCGAGTAATCGCGCCAGACGCCGCCGACGAAGACGTCGACGTCGCGCCCGAGCAGCGGCAGACGCCAGTGCTGACCGGCCTGGACGCCATAAATCTCCTGCAAGGCTTCGCTGATCCACACCACCGGCATGGCGTCGTCCGGCGGCGCGTAGAGCGTGCCGCTCAGCGGCAGGCGTTGTTCCGGGTGCTGACGGTCGAGCTGGCGGACGAGCAGGCCGGCTTCCGGCCGGCGCGCGTCCAGCGTCAGCGCGCCGTGCGCCGTCCCTTCGACCTTGGCGAACGGTGCCGGGCTGAGTTGCGCCGCGGTGAGCAGTTCCGGCGGCAACGGCGCGGCCTGGCTGCGTAGATAGAGCGGCGCCGGCAGCGCCTCGTCTAGCCAGTGGTCGACCGCGTCCCGGAAACTGGCGACCATGATCAACATGCTCGCGGTCAGGGCGAAACTGACGATCAGGCCGCTGGCAGCGACCTGCGCCATCAGCGGCGCCTGCGCGACATTCTGCAAAGCGATGCGCTGCGTTGCCGGCCAGGGCCATTGCGCGGCGGCAGCGAAAACGCTGGCCGTCAGCAAAGGGGCGGCGGCGACGCCGATGAACAGCAGTACGGCGATCGCCGCATAACCGGCGAGCGGCAACTCGAAGACGGCCGGCACGCGCGTCAGCGCGCCCGCCAGCAGCATGCACGCCAGGAGAAGCCCGATGCGCCGCCGGCGCCGAGCGCCCGTGACGGCCGGTGTCTGCGCGAAACCGACCTTCAAGGCTTCCGCCAGCGCCTGCCGACGGTTGAGAAGCGCCGGATAGAGCGCGCCGGCGACGCTGGCCGCCGTACCCAGGCTCAGAAAGAGCAACGTCGCGCCGGCGGTCGGCTGGATGCGCGGCGAGCCGCCGGCAAAAAAGCCGCCGCCCAGATCGCCGCCGAGCAGCTGCGTGAAGATGACGGCGAGCGCATAGCCGATCAGCAGGCCGAGCAGCGCGCCGGGAACGCCGATCGCCAGTCCTTCGAGCAGCACCTGCCGCTGCCGTTGCCATGGCGACAAACCGAGCACGCCGAGCACGGCGAACTGCGTCGAACGCTGCGCGACGGCGGTCAGTTGCGTGGCGAAGACGAGAAAGGCGCCGGTGAGCAGGGCGACCAGCGCCAGCACGTTGAGATTGACGCGGTAGGCGCGCGACAGGTTGGCGACGCGTGCCGTGTCGTCGCCGGCGGCGCGCAGCAGCAGCCCGGCCGGCAGGTGGGATTCGACGCGGAGGCGCCATTTGGCCGGGTCGCTGTCCGCCGTGAGACGGATGCGCGCTTCGCTGATTGCGTCGCCGACACCGAAATGTTCCTGCACCCAGGCGATGTCGGCGACGAGCAAGGCTTCCCCGCTGGCGATGGCGGGTAAAGCATCGAGGATGCGCGTCGTCCATTGCTGCTCGCCGCGGGAAAGCGTCAGCGTGGCGCCGACCGTCAGCCCCGTCTGGCGCAGCGCGGCTGGCGAAGCGTACAGACCGCCGTCGAGCAGCCTGGCCAGCACCGCGCCGTCATCCGTCGGTGGCAACAGGTTGGGCATCAAGCCGGCGGCGCTGAACACGTCGACGCCGATCAGGCGCAAGGGCTGCGTCGAACCGGCCAGCCGTACACGCGTTTCGATGACCGGCGCGATCGACTGCACCGCCGGGTCGCTGGCGATCTCGTTCACCGTCGACAACGGCACGCTGCCGGTGCTGTCGCGGGCGGCGAGCACAGCGTCCGGTTCGCCCTGCACGCTGTGCAGCGCGCGTGTGAAGTCGGCCAGCGCCGCCTGGTTGATCAGATGCACGGCGTAAGCGAGCGCGACGCCGAGGGCGATGGCCAGCAGCGACAACAGCGTCGCCGTGCGCCGGCTGCGCAATTGCGCCCGAATCAACCACCACGCCAGGCTGTTCACCGCAAACCGTCCGCGGTCAAGGTCAGCGAACGGTCGCAGCACTGCGCCACGTGCTGCGAATGCGTCACTATTAGCGCGCCCGCCTGCTCCTGGCGGACCTGTTCGAGCAGCAAAATCAGCACCTCGTCGGCGGTGCGCGGGTCGAGGTTGCCGGTTGGCTCATCCGCCAGGATCAGCGCCGGACGGTGCACCAGCGCGCGGGCGATCGCCACGCGCTGCAACTCGCCGCCGGCGTGCCGCCGAGCAGCAAGGGGATGGCGATGTTCTGCGCGACGTTCAGCGTCGGCAGGATGTGGAAAGCCTGAAAAACGAAACCGATCTCTCGGGCGCGCAGAGCCGCGCGCGCGGTTTCGTCGACGGCGACGATGTCCGCCGCCTGCCGCCCGACGATGATCCGCCCGGCGTCGGCGCTTTCCAGGCCGGCGATGCAGTTCAGAAAAGTGCTCTTGCCGATCCCCGATTCGCCGACCAGGGCCACCGCTTCGCCGGCGCCGACCGTCAAACACAGGTCGTGGAACAGTTCCCGGCGGGCGTTGACATGCCGTTTGCTCAGGCCGCTGACGGTTAACATGCTCGTCGTCGCTGGGCTATGGGTATGGACGGTTTCAGGCACGAATGCAGGTATATCGCTCGCAAGTCGCCAACGTGGCGCATTGCGGACGATTCTAGGCAAAAAAATCGTTTGCTGGTTCTTTTCGGGCGCGTTTGGCACGTTTTGCTTGATCGCTGCATGGGGCGGCTGTTCAGGTCCTGTCCGATGGCGTTCGCCGCAAGCTAAGGCTTATGCGCCGATTTGTTGTGCAAACGGTCGTCTCTGCGCACGAAACGACTCCTTCCGACAAGTTGTGCCTTGTCCAGGCGCTTGTTTGCATGAAAATTTTTTTCGCCGTCCCTGTTCTGGGGTCACCCTACGCCTGCTCGTGTTAGCCATGACGAGCCACTTGATTTGTTTGCTTCCGGCTTAGGATGGGCGATCATCTCCACGGCGACGGTTAGCGCTACTGCCGGACAAAGGAGAACAGGGAGGCCTTCGCTCAGCGAGAACCAGCACCTTCCAATTGGACCGCAGACGACCTTCACCTGCTTTCTCAAAACATCCTGCAAGCATCTGATATTTGCTGTTTCTAGCAAACAAAATCAGCGAGCATATGATGAGATTTGTTTGAAAATTCTGCCTTCTGTTGACCAATGCGTAATTAATCAATAGACTGCGTAGGCTCCAGTTGTAATCAACCGTATCGCAGCGTGTCATCTGCATACTTTCTTCTCTGATCGCAGACCGTCATATGCGATTGGAGTACTGGTCTCAGGGTAGGCATAACCCGGTTTTTTGAGACCTTGCACCCGCCTGTTACCGTCCCTCGTCGGAACCGTTTCATTGGCCTGGTGACCAAAGTGAAGGAGAGAGCATGTCCGCAGCAGCTTCTATAAAAATGATCAGTGGACGTCGTGATGACGTCGCTTTCAGTATCGTGCAGTACCCCCTCATCATCGTTGGGCTGATGCTCCTGGTGGGGTCTTTCAAACCAAGTATTCAGGCGGATGCATTCGCAAGCATATTGCATCACGACGTCGAAATCCCGGCAGCGGTTTCCGAACCGGCGATCGATGAGTTTACGACCGCTCCCGTCGTCGTTACGCCGAAAGCGGAAACCTTGACACCGCGCATGGAGCGCGCGCTTGATTTCGTTTCTCGGCGCTACAAGGTGGCACCCGAAGCCCTGGTGCCGGTTTTTCTCGCAGCGCAATCCGTTGCCCGTGAATACCAGCTCGACCCGCTGCTGATCATCGCCATGATCGGCATCGAGTCGCGCTTCAACCCTTTCGCCGAAAGCGTTAGCGGTGCCAAGGGATTGATGCAGGTGATCCCCGGTTTCCATCTCGACAAAGTGCCGCAAGGTGCAGGTGAGCAACCGTTTCTCGATCCGGTGACCAACATCCAGGTCGGCGTGCAGGTGCTCGAGGAAGCCATCCGCTGGCGGGGGAGCCTGACGGCCGGCCTGCAGCACTACGGCGGCGCGATCGACGACCCGGAGCAGGAGTATGCCAACAAGGTCTTCGCCGAGAAGCAACGCCTCGAACAGGCGGTGCGTCGCGGCGGCCGGGCTTGAGTCGATCCCGCTGGCGATCAAAGACACGCTGCAGATCAGTCAGCCGACGGAAGAACAGATCGGCTGACTGCTGGCGTCGGGTAATAGGGCGGCTTGCAGCTTGTCCGTCAAATAATCGTGCGGGTCGGTACTTCGTGACCGCCAAGCTCAGCGGCTGCTCGAGTCGTGCGTCATCCGGCGGACGGCTTGCCGGGCTTCAGTCGGCAAGACCAGTTCGGCGTGCGCCAGCGGAATCGTCAGCCGTTCGTCAAAATGCAAGCACCCCTCGGCGTCCTGACGCAGCATTTCGGCGTCGATCAGACTGCCGATGAACGTCGAGAAAGTGGCTTTGTCCGGATACTCGGCGGTGTTGAACTCATAGAGCAGTGACAAGCGCCGGGCCAGTTGCTGACAATCGGTTTCCAGCGCCTGACGTGTGAGCCGACCGCTGCCCTGGCGATGCAGCAGCGCCAGAGTCAGGAAATGTCTTTCGAGCAGCGGACGCACCGTGTCGCCCAGACAGCGCAATTCGGCAAATTCGCGGCTGACCGGTTCGGGAGCGATCAGACGACCGGAAAGTGGCGAACGTTCGAGTAAGCCGCGCGCCAGCAGCACGCCTACGACCGTATCGGTTACCGTTGGCAACTGTTCGGCCGACCAGGGTAGAAACAGCTCGGCGCGTATCAACGAACAGATGCCGCTGACGGCCTGAGTGATGCGCGTCGAAGCCAGCCGGCTGTTGTGGCTGAGCAGACAGGCGATCACCGCCGGCAAGGCGAACAGGTGCAGGACGTTGTTGCGGAAATAGGCTAGCAAGGGCGCTTGTTCTTCCGGAATGCGGATCAAATCGCCGAGCGGATCGCGAAAGCGTTCGACGATGCGTAAGCGCTCGGCGTGCGCGACAATTTCTTCGGCGGACAGTGCGCAGATGACGGTGCTGGCGGAATAAGGTGCGTCGCGCGCCAGCGCCAGATAATGGTCGAGTTGGCGGCGCAAGGATTGCTCGTCGGCAGTTCTCCTGGGAGTGGCCAACAAAGCCAGGGCGATCAGATTGACCGGGTTCAGGACAGCCGCCTCGTTGATGCGCGTGGCAATTTCGACAGCCGCCTGGCGTGTGGCCTGCCGCGGCCAATCCGTCGCGGGCGGCGGTGACGATCTCGCCGATTCAGTTATCCGCCAAGCGGGGTGTTGGCGATCGAGAAAATCGGCAAGCGGCAAGGGTCGGCCAAAATTGACATGCACCTGACCAAAGATGCGTTTGATCTGGCGTGCCGTTTTGAGCAAGGCGAGCAGCGATTCGCGCTGTTTGGGCCGGCCGGCCAGCTCGCCAACGTAGGCTTTGCCTTCGATGAGCTTTTCGTAGCCGATGTAGACCGGTACGAAAACGAGCGGCCGATGATGCTCGCGAATGAAACTGTTGACCGTCATGCCGAGAATTCCCGCTTTCGGCGGCAACATGCGGCCGCTGCGGCTACGGCCACCCTCAATGAAATATTCGATCGGAAAACCACGCGCCAGCATCAGATGCAGGTATTCATCGAATACCGCGGCGTACAAGACCTCGCCCTTGATGCTGCGGCGCAGGAAAAACGCGCCGCCGTGACGCAGCAGGCGACCGACCAGCGGCAGATTGAGATTGGCGCCCGCGGCGATGTGCGGCGGTGTCAAGCCATGGCGATGAATCAGGTACGACAGCAACAGATAATCGATATGGCTGCGGTGACACGGTACGTAAACGATTTCGTTGCCGGAAGCGATTTGCGTCACGCTGTCGATGTGATGCAGCGCAATGCCATCGTACAGTCGCGTCCACAGCCAGTCGAGCAGCAGTTCCAGGGCGCGCAGCACCCCGTAGGAGTAATCGGAAACGATTTCGAGTGCGAATCGTCTGGCGCGGGCGCGGGCTTCGGTCAGGCGGATGGCTTTGTTTTGTGCTTCTGCGGCGATGGCCGTCTGCACACGTTCAGCGGAGAGGACGGCGTCGATCTGCGTATGCCGATGCGACAGATCTGGGCCGATGGCCATTTCGCGCTGCCGGCGGAAATGCACGCGCAATACGCGCGCCAGTTTGCGCACCGCCTGATCCTGACGCATGCCGTCCTGCAACAAGCCGCGCAGCGAAAGCGGCGGATTGAAGCGCACCAGGACGTTGCGTCCGTGCAGCAGGATGGTAAGCAGTTGCCGCCAGGCACCCGGAGGTCGCCAGTTTTCCGAAAACAAGGCTTTCAGAATCGATTCCTGCTGGCGTGGCGCACGGCCCCACAGGATGACCACCGGCACCAGTTGCACGTCGAGCGAGGGATCGGCCAGTCCCTGACGAATCAGTTCGACGAGCAGCGGCGCATGGCGATGTTCAGCAGGCGGGCCGTCGAGCAATGCGCGCTGGCGATGGAGAAAAAAGAATGATCGCGGCCATAGCCGTCGCTGTTCGACGTACAAAGGCGCTTCAGCGAGCGGCAGAACGGCGCGCCGAGCTTCCTCGGCGAGCAGCAGCGTGTTCGAAAAATGTCGGTCGTGCAGCACATAACACAGCGGTTTGGACGGGTCGACGCCGAGTTCCGCTTCCTGGGCCGGGAAGACGGTCGTGCGCACCCAGGTATAGAGCAGGCGCCGGGCAAGAGGCAGCAGCCAGCCGCTTGAGTCGAACAAACCGGCCACTGCCGGGCGCCTGCCGCGGGCCGACAATTACTCTTCTTCGACCACCTTGTGCTGCGACGCCAGTTGTTGCTGCACCATCGGCGGCACTTGCGCGTAATGCGAGAAAGCGATGCTGTACGAGCCCTGGCCACCGGTAATGGACTTCAGACGCGACTGGTAGCCTTCGAGTTCGGCCATCGGCACTTCGCCGGTGATCGCCATCACCCCCGGGCCGCGCGGTTGCGTGCCGGTCAGATGGCCACGCTTGCTCGACAGATCACCGGTCACATCGCCGGTCATCGTTTCCGGCGCCAGGATTTCGATATCGACCACCGGCTCGAGAACGATCGGCTTAGCGTTGCGGATCGCTTCGACGGTCGCCTTACGTGCGGCCGTGAAGAAGGCGATGTCTTTACCGTCGACCGGATGCGATTTGCCGTCGTGCACGGTGACGCGCAGATCTTCAACCGGGAAGCCGGCGACGACGCCGTCGGCGAGCGCCTGGCGCACGCCCTTCTCGACGGCAGCCATGAACACGCCGGGAATCACGCCGCCCTTGACGATATCGACGAATTCGAAGCCGGCGCCGCGTTCCAGCGGTTCGACGCGCAAGGCGACTTCGCCGAACTGGCCGGCACCACCGCTTTGCTTCTTGTGCCGGCAATGGCCTTCAGCCGTGCCGGTGATCGCTTCACGATAAGCGATCTGTGGCGGCTTGGTATCGAGATCCAGCTTGTATTGCGAAGAGAGTCGCGACAGTTTGGCGCGCAGATGCATTTCGCCGATGCCGCGAATCACCGTTTCGTTGGTCGTCGGGTGACGTTCAATCTTGAAACAGGGGTCTTCGATTTCCAGCTTGTGCAGGATCTCGAACAGACGTTGTTCGTCTGCCTTGCGTTTGGCATGCACGGCCAGCCCCTGCATCGGCTGTGGAAAGTCGAGTGCCTTGAGGTGGATGTGATCCTCATCGTGCGAATCGTGCAGTACGCTGTCGAACTCGATTTCCTCGACTTTGGCGATGGCGCCGAGATCGCCCGGTAACAGGGCGTCCATTTCGACGTATTCCTTGCCCTGCAGTCGGTAGATGTGGCCGACCTTGAACGGTCGCTTGCCGTCACCGACGAACAGTTGCGAGTCTTTGCGCATCGTTCCCTGATGCATGCGGAAAACACCGACCTTGCCGATGAACGGATCACTGACCACCTTGAAAACATGCGCCAAAACATGTTTCTGCGAGTCGGGTTCGGCCTGGAAAGCTTCGCTGTCGCCATCCGGCTCGCCACGATAAAACGGCGGCGGATTGCCTTCGGCCGGATTCGGCGCCAGCCGGGCAAGCACGTCGAGCAATTGTGGAATACCGGCACCGGTGCGCGCCGAAACGAAGAGGATCGGAATCAGATGCCCGGCGCGCAGAGCTTTCTCGAACGGCTGGTGCAATTCATCCGGACTGGGGTCGATGCCTTCCTCGAGATAGCGCGCGAGCAGATCCTCGTCTTCTTCGACGATCTGGTCGATCAGCGCGCGGTGCGCCGCGGCGACCGACTCGAAATCGCTTTCACCGTCGTCATGACCGAGCAGTTCGACGACTTCGCTGCCGTGCTTGGCCGGCAGGTCGAGCAGCATGCATTCGCGGCCGAAACGTTCGCGGATTTCACCGACCAGTGCCGGCAGATTGACGTTCTCGGCGTCGATCTTGTTGATGACGATCATCCGGCAGAGGCCGCGCGCTGCGGCCAGTCGCATCATGCGGTCGGTTGACAACTCGATACCGTTTTGTGCGTTGATCACCACCAGCGCGGTGTCGACGGCGGCCAGCGCGCCGATCGCCTGACCGGCAAAATCGGGAAAGCCCGGTGTATCGATCAGATGAACGTGCACTTCCTGCCAGGGAAAGCTCACCAGTGCCGAATTCAGCGAATGGCCGAATTCCTTCTCTTGCGGATCGAAGTCGCAAACGGTGTTGCCCTTCTCGACGCTGCCGCGGCTGGCAATGGCACCGGACGCAGCGAGCAGGCTCTCGGCCAGGGTGGTTTTGCCGGCCGCGCCGTGCCCGACGAGAGCGACTGTGCGCAGGTTACTGGTGGCTGTTTGGCCCATTCATCATCTCCCAATCAAGTCTAATTATGGCTGTCGTACGCGACTAGCCCCATGGCATGGTCCGTCGCACGAGCGCCGACCATTTTACCCCCGTACCCGATCGAACGCTTGTCTATGCGCTGCTTCCTGCGGATTGCGTTTCGACGCGCTGGCGAAACTGCATTTCCGTCGTCGGTTCCGCGCCTGCGACGAGGGTCGTGGCATGATCTTGTCCCGTTTGGATGAGGGAAGCGTGAACGCAAAAAAGCCACCGTGAAGGTGGCTCGATTGCTTGCAACTTGCTGGCACGCCCGGAGCGATTCGAACGCCCGACCCCTTGGTTCGTAGCCAAGTACTCTATCCAGCTGAGCTACGGGCGCCTTGTGTTTCGAGGGCGGATTATACAGAGGGGGCCCGGCACGCTCAAGTCAATTTTTGCATCTGGCGGGCGTACATTGCACACCTTTGGTCAGAGTGGCGTTCTTTTCCGATTACCTGTCGGCCGCGTTGGTGACGGCTGGTGAGTGAGCGATTTTTCGCCCCGACTCAGTGGCGCCATTTCATCGCTTCCTGTAACTCGCTCTGTGGCGGGTCGGTCAGGGCAATCAGATCGTCGAGTTCGTGCTGACGAAAAAGCTGCATGAAGGCTTTGACGACTTGCGGATCGAAATGGGTGCCGCTGTTGGCTTCGATCTCTGCCGCCGCGCGTTCCGGGTGCCAGGGTTCCTTGTACGGACGTCGGCTGACCAGCGCATCGAAGACATCGGCGACAGCGACGACGCGCGCGGCAAAGGGAATTTCGACACCGTGCAGTCCGTTGGGATAACCGCTGCCGTCCCAGTGTTCGTGGTGCGAACGGGCGATGACGCGCGCGACGCCGAGCGAAACGCTGCGGCTGAGCACGGCGTCACCGATGCGCGTATGGCGTTGCATGGCGTTGTACTCCTCACGGTTCAGCGGACCAGTCTTGCGCAGGAGATTGTCAGGGATGCCGACCTTGCCGACGTCGTGCAGACGGCTGGCCTTGGCGTACAGTTCGGCTTCGCCTTCCGGGCAACCGAGCGCCAGCGCCAGGCGGCGGGTGTATTCCTGGATGCGGTGAATGTGCCGACCGGTGGCGCTATCCTTGAATTCGGCGACGTGGCCGAGCATGTCGATCGCCTCGTCGTACGATTGCTCGAGGCTGTGATGCAGGCGGAAATTGTCGAGCGCCGCTGCGCACTGGTTGGCCATTACCTGGATCAGTTCACGGTCTTCGGCGGTCAGTTCGACGCGCGATTCGAGGTAAACGAAGCCGAGGACTTCTTCCTTGATGCGCAACGGCACGACCATGGCATTGTGGCGCAGTTCCTTGGGATGCTCCTGATTGAGCACCACCCGCGAGCAGAGTTCGCTGATCTGCTGCCGACGGAATTCGCTTTCGGCACCGGTACGGAAATCGCCGGTGCCGGCACGGATGCGGATATCGTCGCCTTCCATCGTCGCCACCAGGCCGTCGATGGTCGAAATGATGCCCGAGTGTTCGAGATTACAAATGCCGATGATCTGCATCAGCACGCCACGGAAATATTCTTCGAGCCGGTCGCGGTGTAGGTTGTACAGTTCGGGAGTGACGTCGAGAATGCGCGTCAGGCCGAGACGGTTGAGCTCGATCGTTTGCAAGTCGCGATAGCTCTTGATGCCGGCACGCACCGTGGTGTACAGATTCTGGGCGGTGAGTTCGGTCTTGTCCTTGTAATCGTCGATGTCGAAATTGTCGATGACATAGCGCTCCGGCGCCACGCCCGGCTGACCGGTGCGAATAATCAGACGAATCAGTCGGTTGCCGAGGTTTTCGCGAATGTATTCGACCAGTTTCAGACCGGCATCGTCGCTTTCCATGACCACGTCGATCAACGCCATGGCGATGTCGCGGTGTTCGCGCAACTTGATGCGTGCTTCGCGTGCGGAGGCGGCCTCGATGATTTCCAACGGCCGGCTGGCAAATTCGAAGCCATGCAGGTTGAGAACGGTGAGCCGTCGGACATCGGGCTCGTCGTCGACGACCAGCAGCTTCCAGGGTTCGAGTCGGGGGAGTTGACGTTCAGCCGCCGTCCGCTGCGGCTTCGGAATGGTCTTCATTGCGTATTCACTTTCTTTGCGGGTGACTGACGTGGCATATCGATCAGAAAACGTGTCCCACGGCCAACGGTACTCTGACAACCGATGGTGCCTCCCAGGGCCAGGGAGACCAGATTGTAGGCGATGTACAACCCCAAACCGGAACCGCCGGTTGCGCGTCGTGTAGTATAAAACGGCTCAAATGCATGCTGGAGGGTTTCTTCGCTCATTCCAATGCCATCATCAGAAAACTCGATAAACACCCGCCCTCCCTTTATTTTTGCATTAATGTGAATTTTCCCAGCGCGCGTGCCGTCGTCGAAGGCGTGCCGGCAACTGTTCTGCAACAGATTGAGCAGCACTTGTCGCAACGCTCCGGCTGGCCCGTAGAGCTGCAGTCCGGCAGGACACTGCGTCTCAATGTCGATCGTCGCCTGCTGGCGGGTCATTGACAGATCTTTCTGCACGTCTTCGATGATTTCCGCCAGTTCGTACG
>CAYRXO010000090.1:0-14039 GCA_964428215.1 uncultured Candidatus Accumulibacter sp.
CCGACGATCTCGATTTCCGGAAAATTTTGTACGGCAGCACGGAATACCATCCGGCCGATACGGCCAAAACCATTGATACCAACCTTGATAGTCATGAAACAGTCTCCTTGAGAAATTACAACAGTGATTTCAACGCGTTAACCACCTTGGCCTGCGCGAAATCGAAAAGTCAAACAATTCACCGGCGGGCCGGCTCATAAAACGAAGGAATTCGGCACCATGTCCACGTCTCCGACATGCCACCGCTTGAAACTGCTGATTCCGGCATATTTTTGGACGACATACGGCGAACCGCAAGCCAGGACGCTTTGCCGGTACCCCGCGTCCTGAAAAAACGAATCAAATCGGGCAAGCGACCGCCGGCAACCCGCGCGCAGCAATGATCGTAATTCGGCCAGCATCCTGGCTGCCCATTGTGTCGTCATGACGATGCGGATCAGCTTCGCGGGGTGGGAACGAAGAGTTAAGTGATCCGGGCAGGATCGCTGACAAGTGTTAACCGCGCCGAAGACAATCCATCCAGGAGAAAGGACGGCCACGAAAAACTCTTCTGGCTGCCGCCCGGGATGTTCCATGCTGGCGTGCCAGAACGCGTCCTGATTCGGGGCGCTGGAAGCAACAATCAGGGGGGAGAAAGGGCTGCGCACAACGAGCCGCCTACCAATAAGTGAGGGATAAAACACATGTGCGAATTATCCTTCAAAAGACAACTGTTTGCCACCCCAAGACGGCAAGGGTGAGCACGAACCCGAACGGAGGTCACTCTTGTCGCCTGTTCTGCCTGCCTAGCGAGCGAGGCCGGACAGCGCGGTCAATGTCTTGTTTTGTCGGATTATTGCCTATCCTGACTTGAGCCGTCATCTGGCTGACATCAAGAAAACCTTGTTCAGATCATCGCCCCATTGATCGAGATGATTTGTCCGGAAATATAGGCCGCTTTATCGGAGGCCAGGAAGGCGATCAGGTCGGCGACTTCCTCCGGTTGTCCGGCACGTTTCATCGGAACCAGCGCCTTGATCGTTTCGGCATTGAATGCGCTACTGCTCATCGCCGTGGCGATGATTCCCGGGGCGACGGCATTGACGGTAATGCCGCGGCTGGCCACTTCCAGCGCCAGCGCTTTGCTCGCCGAATGCAAAGCGCCTTTGGCCGCCGAGTAATTGACCTGACCGCGATTGCCGGTCAGCCCGGCTATCGACGATACACTGATGATGCGTCCCCAGCGGCTGCGGATCATTGGCATCAACAGCGGCTGGGTGACGTTGTAAAAGCCGTTCAGCGAGACGTCGATGACACGGTCCCACTGTTCACCACTCATGCCCGGAAAAACGGCGTCGGCATGAATGCCGGCGTTGTTCACCAGGATCTGGATCGTTCCATCTTCGAGCAGCGCAGCGAGCGAAGCGGCACAGCGCGCGCGATCGGTGACATCGAAAACGACTGCTTCCGCACGACCACCCTGTTCGACGATCGACGCCACCAGATCGTCGGCTTTCTGCTGCTGGCGGTGGGTGTGCACGATCACCCGGCAACCGTCGGCCGCCAGTCTCCGGCAGATCGCCGCGCCGATTTCGCCACTGCCGCCGGTCACCAGAGCCCGTTGCATGCGCCTTCCTTCTGTTGATTCCGGTCAGACACGAACGATGCGGACGCTGTCGGTGCTGCCAGCGCGCGGTCCGGCCGAGCCGAACACCAGCGCCACCAGGTCGCCATCGTTGACCAGTCCCACGGCGCGCGCCGCAGCGATCGCCTGCTGCAGTTGCTCGTTGCGATCCGGGCTGTCGGCGATCAGCAAGGGCCGCACACCCCAGACCAGCGACAAGCCGCCGAGCACCTGGCTGTTGCCCGACACGCCGGCGATCGGCACTTTCGGCCGAAAGGCGGCAACGCGATGCGCCGTCTCGCCGCTGCGCGTCGAACAGAGAATCGCCGCGACACCCAGGTCTTCAGCGGCTTCGACGGCGGCGTGCGCCACCGCCCAGGCTACGCGGTCGCGATCCGGTTTTTGTCCTGCCGAGGGGTCGACACGATCGCGTGGCCAGTTTTCCGCCGCTTCGGCGACTTCGCTCATCATGCGCACCGTTTCGTTCGGGTACAGGCCGACCGCCGTCTCTTCCGACAGCATCAGCGCATCGGTGCCGTCGAGCACGGCATTGGCAACGTCATTGACTTCGGCGCGCGTCGGCAGCGGCGAACGGGTCATCGATTCGAGCATCTGCGTCGCGGTGATCACCGGTTTGCCAGCGGCATTGCAGCGGCGGATGATTTCCTTTTGCAGCAAGGGAACGCGCCGCGCCGGCAGCTGAATCCCGAGGTCGCCGCGCGCGACCATCACCGCGTCGGCGACCTCGATGATGCCGCTCAGATTTTCGATCGACGCCGCGGTTTCGATTTTCGGCACCAGCGCCGGCCGCGGCCCGCGTTTGGGCAGCATCGCGCGCACCCGTTCGACATCGTCCGCTCCGCGGATGAACGACAGGCCGAGAAAATCGACCTTGGCGGCGATGGCCATCTCCAGCGCCTGCGCATCGCGCTCGGTGAAAGGATCGACGTGCGCTTCGGCACGCGGCAGATGCATGCCTTTGCGCGAACGCAGCGTGCCACCACGCACCACTTCGGTGCGCACGTCGTCACCGGCCGTCGCCAGTACGCGCAGGACGATCGCCCCGTCAGCGAGATAAACATCGTCACCCGGTTGCGCCCAGCGGGCGAAGTTTGGCAACGTCGTACCGACGCGATGTGCGTCACCGCAACCGTCATCCTGATCGGTCAACAAGAACTCCTGGCCGCTGATCAATTCGACGGCGTCACCGGCGACGACCCCGGAACGGATCTTCGGTCCCGGCAAATCGACCAGCACGCCCACGCTACGCCCCAAGGCTTGCGACAGCTCGCGCACCCGACGGGCGTTGGCGCTGTGCGTGGCCATGTCGGCATGCGCCGCATTGAGACGGACGACATCGACGCCGGCAGCCAGCAATTCTCTGAGTGGACCAGGATCGGCAGTCGCCGGACCGACAGTGGCGACAATTTTCGTACGGCGCATCGGGAAATACTCCTCAAGGGTATGGCGACGAACGGAAACGTCGCAGAATCAATCGACAGAAGCCGGCGTCAGCGCTCCCCGCCACACGCACTACGCGACGTTTGCCGAGCTTGACGGATGTTTACGCGCTGCAGGCAAGAGGCAAACCGTTTTTCGCGCTGCAGGAAAAAGCGTGCGTCATTCGACGAAAAAACCGGGGTAATCCGCCCTTTGGCCAGTTTCCCGCGACCCTGGCCAAGTCCGTCACACTGTCTGAGCCACCGGCTGGCGACCGAGTATAGGGGCCGCCAATGCTCAGCGTCAATCGCCTCTCGCCGCCGGCCGGCGTGCCGCGCACCGCTGCCGACGGTCCAGCGCACTCACGCCGATCAGCTTTCTGACAGTGGGATTGGCGGTCGATAGTTCCAGGCGAAACGCTGTCCGCTGCCGGCAAACAGGCACCGCGTCTTCTCGTCACAGCGCCGAAGGCGCAGCTTCAGTTCCTTCGGCGACAAGAGGAACAAACTCTCCTGACCCGCAGCAGGCTGGTAGGTGACGACGCGCGTGTCGCCTTCGCTTTGTTCAATCTGGCAGTTGATTCCCTGGCAAGCCGTCTCGTTTTCTTGCTTCAACTCGGCCAATTGCTGGTCGAGTTGCTGGATTTCGCTTTCATGCTGTTTGAGCAGCCCGTTCAACTTCGCCATAAGGCGCAACGCGGGTGCCATTTTCGCCGCCAGCCGTTGCCAGCCGGCTTCCTGCTCCGGGCTCAACACTCTTTCCTGACGGCGGATTTCGCCGGCCAGTCGCAAATAGCTGGCCATTTCCTTCTCGCTACGCAACTCGCTGAGCTTTTCTTGCAGAGCCGAGCGTGCTTGCTGCACCTCGCTGAGCCGGGTTTGCAGCGCACGCTGGCGCGCGAAACTTCCCGCGAGATCAGGCAGGCGGACCAGCACGCTGTTGTCCAGTTCGCGCCACGAGCGCGCCCAGCTCAACTGGATCGTCTTGCCGGCAACGGCGCAACCTTCGGCAAGATCGATGCTCACTTCGTCGGCGACGATGTCGCAATTCACCGCCCGTTCGATGGTCACTCTTTGCGCGCGGATCAGGCAATTGTCGGCACGTTTCAACTTGATCGCACCGGCTTGTGCCGTCAAGGTCGCCCCTGAAGCCAGTCCTTCGACGACGATGTCGCCAGCGGCATTGCTGGCGCTGCCGCCGACAAGGTTGCTTTTCAGACACACCAGCCCGCCGGACGAGATGATCTGTCCGCACACCGCGCCGTGCGCGGTGATGCTCCGGCAATGCACGATCCGTTTTTCCTGGATTTCACCGTGCTGTTCGTACTCTTCAACGTTCAGCGACAAGTCGCCAGTAGTGCGCACGCTGACGCCTTCGTGACTGACGATCTTTTCCGAAACGGAAAACTGCTGCGTCTTGGTGTCGATCACCAGAAAACCGGCGCGGCAAGCCAACAGGTATTCACCGTCTTTTTCGCTGCTGACCCGCGTTCCGGGGCCGGCGATCGCCGTCAGATCGAAGTCTTTCGCCGCGGGCGCCGGCAATGGCTGACCGAGAATGTCCCGGCCATCGACTCCCGCTTGCAAGGGTATCTTTTGCGCCAGCGGAAGTTCGGCGCTCACCTGCGGGTAACAGGTTTCGAACGAGCGCAAGTCGAGCCGCCCGCCGCTCAGACGACGCGGCGCATTGTTGCGATGCAGACCCGGTGCCAGTTCTTTCAGCTCGGCATCGCGCCCGGAAACGAAAGCGAGTGGCTTGGCGACGACCAGCCGCACGGTTTTCTCCGTGTCGATTCCCGTTTGCAGCGCAGCCAGATCGATACCGAAACGTAGACCGTTGCTCCAGGCGCTGGCAATGAACTCGTCGATGGTGAGACGGGTGCGCTGTTCCTGTCCGCCCCCATGCTCGTCAGCGACATCGACGAAGACGGGCTGGAACATATAGACGGCCTGTTGTCCTTCGAAGCGTAGCGCCTTGTACAAAGCTTGGCGTTCGGGCAGGAAAGCGACGATGTCGGCCGCCAGAAAGATTTCTTCCTCGGCGGTCGCTCGTTGTCGCAAGGCGTCGTCGAAAAGCAGCGACAGCAGAGTCGAGTACTGCAAAGCGCGGAAATACAGCCCGCTGCCGAACACCCGGTCGACGAATGTGGTGAATTCTTTCTCCGTGATCAGCAGCGCCGGTTTGACGAACAAGCCGAGCGGCTGCTGGGTGACAAAGCGTGGCAGGACGATCTGTCCCGGCTGCAGTTCGGCAAGAGACGCGATGGCGCTGGCTGGCGCACTCATCGCCACATTCCGCAGGCGTCGGCATCAAGCTTGTCGATCATTTTTTCCATTGGCTGCCCTCTCCTGAACGAGGCCTGGGCCAACAGAATCTTTCAAGACCTCAGCTTAACCATAGCAGACGCCTTGACGAAAAACGAAAAATGGGCGAGCCGCGAATTGAACGCCCCCCCTGTATCCGTCAGCAACAAGCCTTGCAATGCCTATCTCTCACCGGTCCGGCACAGCAGCGAGCGACGAAGCCTGCCCTCAATGATGACCCTACGGATGGCCGCTCAACGACGGACGGTGCTTTCAAATACTCCGATACAAAGCCTCGTAGCGCGCCGCGGAATCATCCCAGGAAAAGTCTTGCATCATTCCCTGGCGCTGAATCTGCCGCCAGACATTGCGATGCCGGAACATGGCACAGGCGTCGCGAATGCGCGCTGCCAGCGATTCGATGGAAATCTCGCCGAAAACAAAACCATTGGCAGTTTCGTCATTGATCGTCTCGGGCGTGCTATCGACGACGGTATCGGCCAGACCGCCGACGCGACGTACCAGCGGCAAGGTGCCGTAACGCAAGGCGTAAAGCTGTGTCAGACCGCAGGGTTCGAATCGCGAAGGAACGAGTAGAACGTCGGCGGCCGCGGTAATGCGGTGCGATGTCGCTTCGTCATAGCCAAGATAGATTGAGACCGACTTGGGATGGGCGGCCGCTGCGGCACGGAAACCGGCTTCGATATGGGCATCGCCACTGCCGATGACGACCAGTTGCCCGCCTTCCGCGTGCAACACGGGCAAGGCGCCGAGCAGCAGATCGAGTCCCTTCTGTTCGGTCAGGCGGCTGACCACCGCGAACAACGGCGTTTTGGTACTGGGGCGAAAACCGAGCTCCGCCTGCAGCATCAGCTTGCAGACTTTCTTGCCATGCAGACTGACGACATCATAATTGCGTGGTAGCGCCGGGTCGGTCGCCGGGTCCCAGATGCGATAATCGACGCCGTTGAGTATGCCCGACAAATCGGCGCCGCGATCGCGCAACAGGCCATCGAGCCCCCAGCCGGCGTCCGGCGCACAGATTTCGCGCGCGTAGCCCGGACTGACGGCGTTGACCCGCCGGGCATGCACCAGCGCCGCTTTCATGAACGACAACTGCCCGTGAAATTCGATACCGCTCTGCATGGCTCCGGAAGTCAACAATCCGAGGTCGGTATGGCAATCGAGCGGAAACAGGCCATGGAAAGCGAGATTGTGGATGGTGAATACTGTCGGTGCATTCAAGGCCGGATTCTGCGCGATGTACGCGGGCGCCAAACCGGCGTGCCAGTCGTGACAATGCACCAGATCCGGAATCCAGTGCCGATCGAGCTCGCCGGAAGCAAGATGAGCGGCCACCCAGCCGAGCAGGGCAAAACGGCGATGGTTGTCCGGCCAGTCGCGCGCGTCGGGTCCGAGATAGGGGTTGCCGCTGCGCCGATACAGGAAAGGCGCGTCGATGACATAGACCGGCAAGCCGCTGTCCGGCATGTGGCCCAGTCGCAGATTGATTACCGCCGCGCCAAACGCCGGACCAAAGCGCATCACTCGCCGGAGTCCGACGACGCCGTTCAGGATGCCGGGCATGCCGGGGACCAGGATGCGCGTGTCGAGACCGCGTGCCGCCAAGGCGGCCGGCAAAGCGGCGACGACATCGGCGAGACCACCGGTTTTGACCAGAGGAAAGATTTCCGAGGCAACGTGCAATATACGCAAAGCTGTGCTTCCTGAGCCTCCGCAGCAACGGTTCCCGGCCTGCAATTCTCGGTATACCGTCCGCCCGGACTATAAAAATTGAAAAAAAAGGCCTTGCGAGTCCTCGGACGCGCAAGGCCATCTCGGAAATGCAATCTTACAGGCGTTCGAGCATTTTCCGGGTAATCAGTGTCACCCCTTGATCAGTGTAGCGGAAGCGACGTGCATCTTCTGCCGGATCTTCACCGACTACCAAGCCGGGCGGAATGTTGCAGCCGGCATCGACGACGCAACGGCTCAGACGGGCACGCGTGCCGACGACGGTATCGGGCAGCAGTACCGACAGATTGACGCGTGCATACGAATGCACCCGGCAGTTCGAGAAGAGCAGCGAGCGGTTGAGTTCGCCGGAAACGATACAGCCGCTGGAAATGGTCGATTCGATCGCCGTACCGCGCCGGTCGAGATGGTTATGGACGAACTTGGCCGGCGGCAGTTGTTGCTGGTATGTCCAGATCGGCCAGTTGCGGTCGTACAGGTTCAACGACGGCACCGTCGCCGTCAGGTCGATGTTGGCATCCCAATAGGCATCGATGGTCCCGACGTCGCGCCAGTAATGCTCCTTGAATTCTTCATCCTGAGCGATGACGCAACTGCGCGAGAACGGATGCGCCGCGGCAACCCGATGCTGCACGGCGCGCGGAATGATGTCCTTGCCGAAGTCGTGGTTCGATGTCGGATCGACGATGTCCCGCGCCAGTTCGGAATAAAGATACTTGGCGTTGAAGACATACACCCCCATGCTGCACAACGCCATATCTGGATTGTTCGGCATCGCCGGCGGATCGGCCGGTTTCTCGACGAAATCGGTGATCATGCCGCTTTCATCGACGGCCATGACGCCGAAACCGGAAGCCTCATTGCGCGGCACCTCGATGCAGGCGATCGAGCATTCGGCGCCGCTCTGCACGTGGTCGACGAGCATCATCGCGTAATTCATCTTGTAGATGTGATCGCCGGCGAGAATGATGACGAACTCCGGCGCCGGCGAATAGGTCTCGAGAATGTCGATGTTCTGGTAAACCGCATCGGCCGTGCCGCGGTACCACGACTCCTCGTCAACCCGCTGCTGCGCCGGCAGCAGATCGACGAACTCATTGACTTCGCCGTGCAGGAAGTTCCAGCCGCGCTGCAGGTGACGCAGGAGACTGTGCGACTTGTACTGCGTGACGACACCGACACGGCGCAACTGCGAGTTGACACAGTTCGACAAAGCGAAATCGATGATGCGAAATTTGCCGCCGAAATGCACCGCGGGTTTGGCGCGACGATCGGTGAGTTCCATCAAGCGGCTGCCACGACCACCGGCGAGCACCAGTGCGATCGCCCGGCGTGGCAATTGGAATGTTTTTATATCTACCATTTTCTTTCCCCACATTGGCCTGAATTCCGGCACCCGGCGGTGCCGCCGGATGTCACTCTTGTCCGGTCAGCTGATCACGCTCGGTTCCTGCCGGCCGGTAATGGACTTGATCTGGGCAACGGTCTCAGCCAGTTCGATGAGCGGCGCCAGCGCCGTCTGCGTCGGCACTTCGTGCTGCGCAGGGTCGGCGACATAGCGCTCGAGATAGACGCGCAGCGTAGCGCCTTCGGTACCCGTGCCGGAGAGACGGAAAACCACCCGTGAGCCATCGTCGAGCAGGACGCGTACCCCCTGCCGTTCGGAGCGCGAACCGTCCACGGGATCGGTATAGGCAAAATCGTCGGCAGCGGCGATGCGCAAACCGGCGCAGGTTGAGCCAGCCAATTGCGGCAAGCGGACGCGCAGTTCGGCCATCAGCCGATCACCGGCTTCGGTGGCGATGCCTTCGTAGTCATGGCGCGAATAGACGTTGCGCCCAAAACGTCGCCAGTGGTCGCGAACGATGTCCTCGGCGTATTCACCGCGTGCAGCAAGAATGTTCAGCCAGTAAAGCACCGCCCACAGACCGTCTTTTTCGCGCACATGGTTCGAACCGGTGCCGGCGCTCTCCTCGCCGCACAGCGTCGCTTTGCCGGCGTCGAGCAGCGAGCCGAAGTATTTCCAGCCGGTCGGCGTTTCGTAACACGGGATGCCGAGCGCCTGTGCGACGCGATCGAGCGCGCAACTGGTCGGCATCGAGCGGGCGACGCCGGCCAGACCCTTGGCGTAAGCCGGCACCAGCGCATGGTTGGCGGCCAGGATGGCAATGCTGTCGCTCGGGCTGATGAAGAAATTGCGCCCGACGACCATATTGCGGTCGCCGTCGCCATCGGACGCGGCACCGAACGACAAACCGGACTTCGGATCAGAGAGAGCGGCGATCAGGTCGGCGGCATACACCGGGTTCGGATCGGGGTGACCGCCGCCAAAATCGGCCAGCGGCGTGCCATTGACCACCGTCCCGGCCGGCGCACCGAGGCGGACTTCGAGAATCGCTTTCGCGTACGGGCCGGTGACGGCGTGCATGGCGTCGAAACGCATGCGGAAATCCGGCCGCGCCAGCAGCGCGGTGATCTGCTCGAAATCGAACAGCGACTCGAGCAACTCGGCGTAGTCGGCCACCGGGTCGATGACGCTGACCGTCATCTCGCCGATCTTGACCTCGCCGATCTTGCCGAGATCGATATCGGGCACATCGACGGTACGATAGGCGCTGATTTCCTGCGTGCGCTGATAGACGGCATCGGTGAACGCTTCGTTGGCCGGACCGCCGTTGTTGAGGTTGTATTTGATGCCGAAGTCGTCGTCCGGTCCGCCGGGATTATGGCTCGCCGAAAGGATGATGCCGCCGAAAGCCTGCCATTTGCGGATCACCGCGCTCGCCGCCGGCGTGGACAGAATGCCGTCGCGGCCGACCAGCACACGGCCAAAACCCGCGGCAGCGGCCATGCGCAGGATGGTCTGGATGGCGACGTCGTTGTAGAAGCGACCATCGCCGCCGAGGACCAGAGTCTGCCCCTGTTGGCCGGACAAGTTGTCGAAAATGGCCTGCACGAAGTTTTCCAGGTAGTTCGGCTGTCGGAAAACGGCCACCTTCTTGCGCAGACCGGACGTTCCCGGCTTCTGGCCGGCGAACGGCTGGCTGGAAACGACAATTACATTGCTCGTCATGATTTGCCCCGTATTGAATTTTGGCCCCGGATCGCTGCCGGGGCGGAACAGCTTTCCAGTTTTTATTTTCTAGCCGAGATGTTGCCGGCTGTAAGACAACAATTCCTGCGTCGACCGGTCGAGTTTATCGGCCAGGCCGGCATCGCCGATCGCCGGCAGGATGCTGTTGGCCACCGCCTTGCCGAGTTCGACGCCCCATTGGTCAAAGGAATTGAGCCCCCAAATGACCCCCTGGACAAACACCTTGTGCTCGTAGAGAGCGACCAGCGCACCGACATTGTGCGGGTCGAGCCGCGACAGCAGCAGCGTCGACGACGGCTGATTGCCCGGGAAAACCTTGTGCGGCAGCAATTCCTCGAGTTCGGCGCCTTGCAGGCTGCGGCTCAGCTCGGCGCGCGCCTCGTCGACGGTCTTGCCGAAAGCCAGTGCTGCGCTTTGTGCGAAGCAGTTGGCCAACAAGGCCTCCTGGTGGCCAGGCAACGGAAAATCGGAACGCACGGCGGCGATGAAGTCGCACGGCACCAGCCGGCCGCCCTGATGCAGCAACTGGAAGAAGGCATGCTGACCGTTGTTGCCCAGTTCGCCCCAGACGATCGGATTCGACGCGCAAGCGAGCGTCTGCCCGTCACGGCCGACGGCCTTGCCATTACTTTCCATTTCGAGCTGCTGCAGGAACGACGGCAGATATTTCAGCGATTCGTTGTACGGCAGCACCGACAGACTGTGCGCGCCGAGGAAATTGGTGTTCCAGATACCGAGCAAAGCCATGATCACCGGCAGGTTGCTTTCGTACGGCGCGGTACGGAAATGTTCGTCCATCCGCTCGGCGCCGGCCAGGAGATCGGCAAACGCCTGCGGGCCGATGGCGATCATCAGCGCCAGACCGACCGCCGACCATAGCGAGAAGCGGCCGCCAACCCAGTCCCACAACGGGAAGATCGCCTCTTCGGCGATACCGAATTCGCCGGCACGCTCCGGCTTGGCGGTCAGCGCGGCGAAATGCTTGCCGATCGCCGCCGGATCGCCGAGATTGGACAGCAGCCACTCGCGCGCCGTCTTGGCGTTGAGCATCGTTTCCTGCGTGGTGAAGGTCTTGCTGGCAAGCAGGAACATCGTCGTCCGCGGATCGAGCGTCTGCAGCAGCGGTGCCAGTTGAGCGCCATCGAGGTTGGAAACGTAATGCACGTTCAGCGTCGGGTGCGAAATCGCGCGCAGCGCACAGCCGACCATTTTCGGTCCAAGGTCGGAACCGCCGATACCGATATTGACCACGCTGCGGATCGGCTGGCCGGTGAAACCGAGCGCCTGGCCGGAACGCAGACGTTCAGCGAAAGCGACCATCCGCTGACGGGTGGCGAGCACCTGTGGCATGACGTCGAAGGCACTGCTCGGGAAAGGACCGCTCAGACGGCGCAAGGCGACATGCAGCACTTCGCGCCCTTCGCTGGCGTTGATTTTCTCGCCGCCGAACATGCGCGCCGTCCATTCGTCGAGGCGCGCCTCACGCGCCAACGCGGTCAGCAAAGGTAACGTCGCCGGCTCGATGCGTTGCTTGGAGAAATCGTAATAGATGCCGTCGAAACGGAGGGAAAGAGAGGAAACGCGACCTGGATCGCGCGCGAACATTTCTCTCAGATGCACAGGCGAAAGCGATTGCCTGTGCGCTTCAATAGCCTTCCAGGCGGTTGAGGCGGTCAGGTTCATGTGGATGCGGACTCATGGATGGAGAAGGAGGTGCCGTCTGGCGACGGCCGATTGAAAGCAGATAATGCGCTGCAACAGCACAAAAAACCGTCATGGCTAGCAGCTTGCCAGATTGCTCGTCAGAACGCAAAAAGAATGTACAGCGCTGCCGCAAGACGAATTTCCGAGTATTTTCATAGGTTATCGGCTGACGCGGGAACGGACAGCCAAGGGCTCATTCCTTGACGGTGTCGGTTCCGGCAGACGATGAGGACAAAGCCGCCGCCATTTTGCGCTGCCGCGCGTGCACAGTGGCGGCAAAAGGCTTGTCTTCATCGGTGATATGTCGTTCGAACCAGTACTCGGCATAACGCAGAAACGAATGCACATCGCGGGCACCGCTGCGCACGCCGTCGAAAGCGCGATACAAGGATTGCAGATTGTGACGATGCACGGACGAATGCTCGTAGAAATCGACTCCGAGTGTCTGTGCCAGTTCCTCTTCACTGGCGAAGTGGAATTCGAGGTATTGCAGCAGACTGACAAAGTCGTCGAGCGACTCTGGACCGCTGCCGTAGCAAGACTCCTTCAGCGACTCGATGGAGCGGAAAATATGTTCATGCTGCGCATCGATGGAAGGAATTCCGATCAGCAAGGCCTGTGGCAACATATCGGCAGTATTGGTCTCCATGGCTGCACTCCATGCGAAGGTGGCGGTCGATTGTTTTTTTTGCAAACAGTATAAAAAGAGGGCCGGGAAAATGCCAGAGAACGGCGACCAGCACCGACAAAAAAACACAAAAAACCACCAGCTACGCGCAGATTGCTCACTGGGACGTCGTCAACGGCGCCATTCAGAGCGGCGCCCCGCCGCCACGGATCAGACCGACGGCCAGCCCCTCGATGACCAGCGCCGGCGAACGGCCCTCGACGACGATCGGTGCGAAAGCGGCATTCTCGGCGCGCAGTTCGATGCGCGGCCCCTGGCGGTGAAAACGTTTGACGGTCACCTCGTCGTCGAGACGGGCGACGACGATTTGCCCGTTGCGCGCCTCGCTGCTGCGATGCACGGCCAGCAGATCGCCATCGAGGATGCCAGCGTCGATCATCGACTGGCCGCGCACGCGCAGCAGAAAATCGGCGTGCGGCTTGAACAGATGCCGGTCGACGGCGTAACGCCCGAGGACGTTCTCGACCGCCAGCAGCGGACTGCCGGCGGCGACGCTGCCGATCAGCGGCAAACCGAGCTGCTCGACCAGGCGGATGCCGCGCGCCGACCCCGGCTCGAGAACGATCGCCCCTTTCTTGGCCAGCGCCTTGAGATGCTCCTCGGCGGCATTGTGCGAAGCGAAGCCGAACGCGGCGGCGATCTCCGCGCGCGTCGGCGGCGCGCCATTGGCCTCGACGGCATCGCGGATGAATTCGAAAACCTGCTGTTGGCGCGGGGTAAGTGCATTGCCTCTGACCATGATCGTCGCTCCTGTCGAAAGACTGTATTTTATTACAGAACAAACGGGCCACCGAAGCAAGGTGGCGCGCCGGACAGGGTCAGCGGCGGACGTTCGGCGCGGCCTGGCCGGCGTCGATCGCCGCACGCACCTCGCCGGCCAGCGCGGCCACTTCTGCGGGCGCCACGTCGAGCGCATCCTCGCCGAACGCCTCGCCGAACGCCTCGCGCAGGGCCAGCGACAGCGGCTTGAGAAAGTCGGCGTAGGCGCTGTCGTCGATCAGGCGCGCCAGCGCCGCACCGAGGCCGAGTTGCCGGCATGCCGTCACCTGCTCGCGCAGCCGGGAAAAGGCGTGCGCATCGCCCTGCGCGGCATATTTCGCCAGTTCGGTAAAAGCCTGCTCAGCGGCATCCCGGTTACCGAGCCAGAGTTGCGCTTGCAGGATCATGGCAAGGTCATCGCTGGAAGGGCCAACGCGGCGTAATGACTTTTCGGCGAGCGGCACGGCTTGTCGGTACAGTCCAGCCGCCTCATCATTCCGCCCCTGGCTGGCCAACAGGCGGGCAAGATTGACCACTGGGTAAGGCTCGGCCTCATCGATGGCCATCGCCCGCCGGTACGCCGCATCCGCTTCGGCGTAGCGCTGCAGGTGATCACACAGCAGATTGGCGAGGTTGTTCCAGGGCAAAGCATTCGTGGCGTCGAGTTCGATCGCCCGCCGGTACGCCGCTTCG